>NZ_VFVS01000004.1:0-326228 GCF_006442215.1 Mesorhizobium sp. B2-3-11
AACCATCGAGGCAGCCGAATGCAAGAACTACTTCGAAAACGCCGGATACGCTTCCGTCAAAACATGAAAGACTCTAGCCGCTTGAGGCCGGTCAGTAAAAACGCCGGCCGAATTGCGTTCGGCCGGCCCTCTTGGCGAAACGATCCGAAGCGGCTATGTGTCGGGCCGCGTGGTCCCGTAGCTCAGTAGGATAGAGCGGCAGATTCCTAATCTGTAGGTCACAGGTTCGATTCCTGTCGGGATCACCACTCAGGTTCAAGCGGCTGGCATCTCCATTGCCTGAAGCAATTCCTACCGAGGCTTGTCGCTTGGCACCCATTTGAAGTGGTCGCCGTCCTTCTCGATCTGTCCGACACCCGGGAACGGGAAGTGTGGTGCGAAGATCATCTCGTGGTCCTCGGCCAGCGTCGTCAGGGTCTTGGCCCTGTTCTGCTCCGCTTCCGGCTTGTCGCTGTCGAAGGCCAAGGCCCAGTCCGGCTTGGCGAGCGAGATGATTGAGCTGTGCACCGTGTCACCAATATCGAACAGCCGTTCTTTTCCGGATTTGATCTGGTAGCCGACATGGCCAGGTGTATGGCCCTTGAGCGCTACCGACGTGATGCCAGGCGCAATTTGGACGCCGGCCTTGAATGCTTTCACATGGTCGGCGATGACACTGACGATATCGGCCGCATCCTTGTTGGACTTGGCAAAATCCCACTCCACGTCCGACATCCTTATGGTGGCATTGGGAAAAGCCGGTTTGCCATCCTTGACCAGGCCGCCGATGTGATCGGGATGAGAATGGGTGATCAATATCTCGTTGACGTCACCGGGTTTGACACCGGCCTTGGTCAGGCTGTCCTGCAGCGCGCCGCCGACACCGGTGTCGATCAGCACGACACTGGTCTTCGATTTGACCAGCAGGGCGTCGACGCTCAGCGTGATGGTATCGGTCGGCGCCCCCGCCGCCTTGAGCAGTTCGCCGACTTCCGCGGGGCTGTGATCGAGGCCGAAGGTCTTGCCATCGTTGGGTTTGACGAACTGGGCGTCGTGCAGTGCAACGATGTCGAGCTTGCCAAGCTTGAATGATTTTGCATCCGGCTGCTGCGCCGGCATCTGCGCCATTGCCACGCCTTGATAAAAACCCATCAAGACCGTCATGGCCGTCAGCCTGATCGTGGGATTGAACCTTTTCATATGGGCATCCTCTGGCTGCGGAAGGCACGACCGTAGCGGAACACCACTAGTGGGGCGGACAATTCCGGGTCGGGCCGATCACAAATTTGCTAGGGGATATAGGCCCTGGGCATGTTCCGGCAATGGGCGACCCGTTGCCTATAGCCGCCCCCTCGTGCGGCTCTATCGACTAGGCCGGACGGCCCCTGTCGTGCTCAAGGGCACCTGCCAGCCCCGAAGGATAGTCCGCGCAGAGTCAGCGCACTTCGTCTGAGCCATCGGCGACACCGACGCGATGACGGTAGACCATTTCCCATCCCTTCCAACCCGTGAACAGAAGGATGAGAACCACGATCAGCGAGAGGACAAGGCCGGTGGGCATCACCGCCGCCTCGCCATGGGCATAGCGCGAATACCAATTGTAGAGTTCGATCAGGACGACGACCACATTGCCGCCAGCGTGGAGCCACGCGTCACGCAGATTGCGGATTTGAACATCGCCCAAGACATCGGTCAGCCCGGCAAGAGCTGCCAAGGCGGCCATTATCAAACCCGCCCCGAGCAACCAAAGACTACCGGTGACCCATCCCGGATTGCCCGTTCGCCAGAAGATCAGGTCGCAAACGAAGGTGGCGACGAAGAAAGCGATCGGGAACGGGATCAGCATGGGATGGATCGGATGGCCGGCTATACTTGCGGTGCTTTGTGGGTTGCGGGCCATGGTAGTGCCTCCAAAGCCAGTCGCGCGCGACTGCATTGCATCTCTGAAAGACAGCGTGAGGTAAGAACGCCGGCGCCGGCTGAATGTTCCACAACCGGAAGCGGCAGAGACCTCAGGTGCGGAGATGCATGCGGGGAGCAAACCCGTTCGATGACGGAGCAGGTAGAGCGAAGTGGCGGGGGGCGCGTAGCTATGCCGCAATGTGCGCAAAGCTGGCCGTGCTCACCCGCCATGGCGAACCATGGCGGGATTTTTCACGCTTCGGATGCGATCAGGCCGGCTCAGCCGACCCGGACGACAAAATGCTTGGTCACCGGCTCGATGATCTTCCAGGTGCCCTTGAAATCGGCTTCCACCACGAAGGCGTCGCCTGGGCCAACTTCGACCGGCGTGCCGCCGTCGGGCGTGATGATGATGCGGCCGGCGATCATGTGCACGAACTCATAGTCTGTGTAGGTCGCATGATAGGTGCCGGGCGACGCCCGCCAGGTTCCGGATATCACCTTGCCGTCTTCTGTCGTGTGCTGGACGGCGGTCTGCATGGTCGGCTGGCCCTCGACCACGATCCAGCCAGGCAGATCGCCGGCTTCCGCGTGCTCGACCGCGCCGAATTTGAAGATGGTTTTGTTCGTCATGTCGGGCTCCGTTTGCTTCGTGTGTTCGCGGTCGGATAGCCGATGCACATGACGGGAGCAATGCCGTGCCATGCGAAACAGGTGCGGCCGCGCATCCGGGCATGACCCGCCCGCTGCCCGCGCCGACTTGGAGTGCTATGGCTTGTGCCGTGCCGAGACCAACTCCGCCCTGCGTTGCGCCGTCTCCAGCCCGAGGCCGATGAAGGCGCGCGCGTGCTTGGCGAGGGCCATATTGTCGGTCCACAGATTGCGCCAGATGGCGGTCTTCTTCGACAGGTTTTCGTCGACGATCTCCGAGGAGAAGGATTCGAAGCTGAGGTCGTCGGCGTAGCCGATGGCGGTCAGCGCATCGAATATTCCGGCGAAGTCGATGTTGCCGGTGCCGAGGAAGCCGCGATGGCTCTCGCCTATATGGACATAGCCGATCTTGGCCGCCGCGTGGCGGATGGCGAGACCGACATCGGCCTCCTCGATGTTCATGTGGAAAGTGTCGAGATGCAGGAAGATGTTGTCCGACCCGGTGTCCTCGATGAAGGCGAGGCCCTGCGCGGCGGTGTTGAGCAGGTTGCTCTCGAAGCGATTGACGATTTCGAGGTTGAGCGTCACGCCGGCGGCCTTCGCCGTCTCGGCGACCTGTGCCAGCGTTGCCGCGCTGCGGTTCCATTGATCGCGTGTCGGCGCCTCGACCTGCAGCCCATGGCTGGTCGAAAGAATGCCGGCGACCTTGCGGCCGCCAAGATCGCGCGTCAGCGCGATGGTGTCGTTGAGGATCTCGACGCCGCGCGCGGCGATCGCCTTGTCGGCACTCGAAATATCGCCATCTCCAGGCAATCCAATGCTGATCGCGACGCCGAGATCAAGAGCGGCGATGCGTTTGGCAAGCGCGCCGATATCGACATTGGCGGGGTCGAGATAGGAGAATTCGATCAGGTCGAACCCGGCCTTCTTGGTATTGGCCAGCGTGCGTTCGAGCTCGCCCTGCGCCGAGCTTGCCGACCAGACGAAGGAATGGATTCCGATGCGCGACATGATCGTCTCCGGCATTGAGATGGGATGAGAATGGGTGCGGCCGGGATCGCCCCGGCCGCACCAGCCGTGGGAGGCTTAGCGGGCCGCGGTCCAGCCCTTGTAATCCTTCAGGTTCTCGGCAGTGATCAGCTTCGGGTCAAGTAGCACCGTCGGCTCAGCGGGCTTCTTGCCGGCCAGCAGATCGGCCGCCATGGTCAGCGATTGGCCGGCCATCACATAGGGATCCTGCGAGGCCGAGGCCTTGATCATCGATTTGCCGGACGCCAGTTCCTTCTCGATATCGGGTGCGCCATCGACTGCCGTGAAGACGAACTCGGAACGGTTGAGCTGCTTGGCGGCGAGTTCGGCGCCGATCGCCGTCGGATCGTTGATGGCGAATACCGCGTCGATCTTGTCAAAACGAGTGAGCAGCGACTGGAACACTTTCAGGCCGCCGTCACGCGAGCCTTCGGCATTCTGGTCGTCGGACAGGATCTTGATGTCGGGATGCTGGGCAAGCACGTTCTTGCAGCCCTTCACCCGCTCCAGGATCGACGAAGACGCCGGTCCGTTGAGGATGACGTAGTCGCCCTTACCGCCGGTGTGGTCGACCAGGTATTGGCAGGCTTCCTCGCCGGCCTTGACGTTGTTGGTCATCACAGTGACGTCGGCGCCCGGTGCCGAAACGTCGAATGCGGCGACGACGATGCCGGCGGCCTGCGCCTTCTTCACCGCGGGAGCGATTGCCTTGGCGTCGACCGCGTTGAGCATGATCACGTCGACGCCGGCGGCGATGAAGGAATCGACCTGCGAGACCTGCTTGTTGAGGTCATAGTCGGCCGACACCGACGTCACCTCGACCTTCGGATTGATCTTCCTGGCCGCATCCTCGATGCCCTTGATGGTGGCGACGAAGAAGGGGTTGCCGAGCAGGCCGACCGAGATGCCGACCTTGTTGAGGTCCTTGGCCGATGCCGGCACGATGGCGACGGCCGCGAGGGCGGCGCCGCAGAGCAGTTTGGCGATGGTCTTCATTACGCTTACTTCCTCCTGATGCCCCGCGCCTCTCACGGTGCGTTACAAGCCGGTCTTTAGTGCCGGCGACCAGGTCACTCACGTTCTCGCCCCTGCTTGGAGCCGGTAGCGGTCGAGGGCGACCGCCACGATGATGACCAATCCCTTGATGATGTACTGCCAGATATCAGAGACACCGGCCAAGATGAGCCCGTTGGACAGCACCGCGATGATCAGACCGCCGATCAGCGTGCCCCAGATCGACCCGACGCCGCCGACGAAGCTGGTGCCGCCGAGGATGACGGCGGCGATGGCGTCGAGTTCATAGCTCTGCCCGAGTTGTAAGCCGTTGGCGGCGTAGAGCCGGGCCGCCGACATCGCGCCGCCGAGACCGGCGAGCAGGCCGGAAACGCCGTAGACGAAGAGCAGCACCAGCGGCACCTTGATACCGGTCAGTCTGGCTGCCTCGGCATTGCCGCCGACGGCGTAGATCCAGGTGCCGAGCACGGTGCGCTTCAGCACCAGCCAGGACAGCACCACCACCGATAGCGCGATGATGACCAGCCAGGGGATGCCGAGCACCGAACCGTTGCCGATGAAGTCGAACGGCAGGTCGGAGTTGAACACCGTCGTGTCCTGCCCGAGCAGGCGGGCAACGCCGCGCACGGCGGTCAGCGAACCCAACGTGACGATGAACGGCGGCAGCCTGATATAGGCGACCAGCAGCCCGTTGATGAGCCCGAAACCGAAACCGACCAGGATGGCCGCCGGCACGCCGAGCAGGCCCCAGTCCGGCACCAGCGACACCAGCACCGCCACCATCGCCGAGGCGGCGAGAATGGAGCCGACCGACAGGTCGATGCCGCCGGTCAGGATGACGAAGGTCATGCCGGCGGCAAGCACGATGTTGATCGACGATTGTTGCGTGACGATGAGCAGGTTGGTGCCGGTCAGAAAGCGCGGATTGATGAACTGGAAGCCGGCGGCAAGCAGCACCAGCACCGGCAGCATGCCAAGCGCCGCAAGCGCGGTGCGCAGCCGCCGGCTTCTGACCGCCGCCTGATCCACGCTCTTCGTCCCGGTCGTCCTGTCTGTCATCGCTGAGACGCTCCCGTCGCAAGTTCCATGATCGCTTCCTGGCGAAGCGGCTCGCCTTCGGATGCCGTCACCTCGCCAGCGATCGCGCCATCGCGCATCACCAGCACGCGGTCGGCGACGCCGATCACCTCGGGCAATTCGCTGGAGATCATCAGGATGGCGATGCCCTTGTTGGCGAGATTGTCGATCAGCCGGTAGATTTCCGACTTGGCGCCGACATCGACGCCGCGGGTCGGCTCGTCGAGGATGACGACCTTCGGCTCGGTCTCCAAGAGGCGCGCGAGCAGCACCTTCTGCTGGTTGCCGCCCGACAGCGAGCCGGCATTGGCCTGTGCCGAGCCGGTGCGGATGGACAGGTCGGCAATGGCCTTTGCCGCTCTCCTGTCGGCGGCGGTGAAATCGCGAAAGCCGCCGGCTCGCGCATCCCTGGCCAGCACGCCCATGCTGATGTTGTCCGAAATCGACATGTCGAGGAACAGGCCGAGTTCCTTGCGGTCCTCGGTGAGATAGGCGATGCCGGCGTCGAGCGCCTCGCGCGGCGAGCCGATGGTCACCGGCTTGCCGTCGAGTTCCATCGTGCCGGCGCTGCGCTTGTCGGCGCCAAAGATCAGCCTGGCAAGCTCGGTGCGGCCCGAGCCGACGAGGCCTGCCAGTGCCAGCACCTCACCGTGATGGAGGTCGAACGAACAGTTCTTCAGCAGACGCCCGTCGGACATGCCGCGCACCGAGAGCGCGACGGCGCGTTTCTCGTCCGGCGGGCGATGATCCTTCTTGTAGAAGGCGGAGAGATCGCGGCCGACCATCATCGAGACCAGGCGCGACGCGTTGAGGTCGGCGCGATCGAGCGTGCCGACATAGCCGCTGTCGCGCAGCACACTGACGCGGTCGGCGAGTTGGTAGACCTCCTCCATGCGGTGGCTGATGTAGATGATCGCAATCCCTTGCGCTTTCAGCGTCGCGATCACCTCGAACAGGCGGTCGGTCTCGCGCGAGGTCAGCGACGTGGTCGGCTCGTCCATGACGATGATGCGCGCATTGGTCGACAGCGCCCGGGCGATCTCGACCAGCTGGCGCTCGCCGAGCGACAGGCTGGAAACCAGGGCACGCGCCGAGAAGGAGACACCGAGCCGGCCGACGATCTCGGCGGCGCGCCGGTTGCACTGGTCGCGGTCGACGACGCCGAACCGGCGCGGCTCGTTGCCGAGGAAAATGTTCTGCGCCACCGTCAGATTCGGCGCCAGTGACAGTTCCTGGTAGATCACCGCGATGCCGGCGGCGCGCGCCTTGATCGGATCGCCGGTCGCGGCGGGCGCGCCATCGATCAGGATCTCACCGCCGGGATCCGGCCGATAGGCGCCGGACAGCACCTTCATCAGCGTCGACTTGCCGGCGCCGTTCTCGCCCATCAGCGCGTGCAGTTCGCCTGCGTGGACGCTGAGCGAGACGTCCTGCAGGGCGCGTATCGCGCCAAAGGTCTTGGAGATGTGGCGCATCTGCAGCACCGGCTGGCGCGCCGCTAGCGTCCGGACTGCCGCGCTCATCGCGCACCCGCTGCCGTCTTGGCGGCGCTATCATGCCCGGCAACGCGATCGCGCCAGGTGTCGCGATAGCCGGCGAGGCCGCCGAATTGTGTCGCCTGCACCGGCTCCGGCGGCTCGGCAGCGAAGTCTCGGCCCACGCTCCCGAAGGCGAGCGCCGCGGCGCCCGTGGCGCTGCCTTCCAGCGAGGCACCTTGCAGGAAGGCCTGACCGGGACGCAGCTGCGCCAGCAGCCCGGCGAGCAGGCCGCCAGTGTTCAGTCCGCCATCGACGATGACGATATTATCGGAATGGCTGAGGTCGAGGCAGAGATCGATCATCAGCGCCACGTAAAGCAGCGCCACCGCCGCGCGTTCACCGGCATCGGGCGTGCGCCCGACCAGCCGGCCAGGGCGATCCGGCATCGGCCCGCCCGGAGCGAAGCTCGGCAGCGCCATGAGGCTGGCATCGATCGCCTGCTGTATCGGGCCATGCGGGATCGCGCCTTGCCAGCCGCCGCTGATGACGGCGAATTCGCGCCCGCCCATGAAACGGATGGTCGGCACCGGACCGCCGTCGACATCGACATTGACCAGCATGTCGCGGTCGCGGTCGAGCGCTTCGAGCGGACAGTCGGGATTGAGTACGACGACCCAGGTGCCGGTCGACACGACGGTCAGCGGTCCAAGCCCTTGCCGTCGATAGGCGTACAGCGCAGCATTGGAGTCGTGGACGCCGTTGTGGATAGCGATCGATCGCCCGGTACTGCCGAAGCGCTGCTCGCCGATGACGGCGCCGGCGCGTTCGAAAGCCGGCATCTGGCCGCGCCAGCCTTCGGCGTCGACCAGCGAGGAAAAATCACGTTCGCGCGGCGCCCACAAATGCGAATGGCAACCGAGATAGGACACTTCGCAGACCGGCAGGCCGCCGAGACGCCAGCTCCAGTACTGGGGATAGCCGAGGAACCATTTCGCCGCCGCGAACGTGTTGGGATCGACTTCCTGCAGCCACAGCATGTGACGGCCATAGTTGAAGCCGAGCGGCAGGCGGGGAGAGAACGTCTCGGCGAAATCCGGGATACGGCGGTCGATCCGCGCCGCGATTTCGGCCGGCGGCTCCTGCTCGTAGTCGAGGATCGGATGGGTCAGCGCCTCGTCGTCGACAAGGGCGAAGGTGCAGCCATGGCCCGACACCATCACTCCTTCCACACCGTGGCTCTCGACCGCGTCGGTGACGGCACCGAACGCCCAGCCATGGAGGGCGGCATCGTCGAGTACGCTGAAACCGCCTTGTCGCGTCCATTTCGGCTGCGTGCGGCGCTCGTCGAGGATGCGTCCGTCCTGGCCGAAGACGAACAGCTTCGAATTGGTCTTGCCGAAGTCGAGCACCGCCACGTTCACGCGAGGGCTCCCGAGGTTGAAGCAATCCGCACCATGACGCCGGCATCCTCCAGCATGCGCGCATCGGCATCGGAGAGCCCGTCATCGGTGACCAGCGTGCCGATGCGCGACAGGGGCAGCGCGACATTGCGGGCGTGGATCGACAGTTTGCGGCTATCGGCCAGCACCACGATCTGATCGGCGCAGAGGCTGAGGTCGACGATGGAGCGCACCAGCAGCGGATGCGATTCCAGCAGCCCTTCCTGGTTGAGGCCTTGCGTGCCGAGAAAGAATTTCGAGGCATAGAACGGCGTTGCCTGGGTCAGCGAATGGATGATGCCTGGCTCGCGGTGCAGGTCGCCGCCGGCAACCGTCAGGCTGCAATGGCCATGATCGCTGAGATAGGCCGCGAGCGGCATCGAGTTGGTGTAGAGCCGGATGTTGCGGTCGGCGAGCTTGACGCCGAGATGAAAGCAGGTCGAGCCGCCATGGACGATGACGGCATCGCCATCGCGTACCATGGTCGCGGCGACCGCCGCGATCTGCCGCTTGGCCTCGACGGCAAGGTCACGGTTCTCGTCATAGGGTCGGGCATAGGCGACGCCCGCATGCGAAGCGCCGTCGAGTGCCGAGATACCGCCATAGACCTTGCGGGCTTCACCGGCCTCATCGATTCGGTCGATATCGCGCCTGACCGTTGCCGCCGAGACACCGAGCCGCTCCTGCAACTCGCGCACGGAGGCGAACGGGCGGTCCCGCAGCAATTCGATGATCTGACGCTGGCGGCCGAGGTCGTTCAACCTTCCTCCCTGACGCATTTTCGTGGCAATTGGTGTAACTTACTCAACATTAGTCGGATTGCAAGCTGATTTGACGATAGTAGATCAGCATTGACGCAGATCACTCACATCTGCGATACCATCGCCAACACCGGTCCCGACGACGGGATTCTGTGCGAGCGCTGGAGAAAAGGGCCATGGCAACCCAAGCTGATGCACAGGAACTGGCCGCCTTGCGGGCGCTTTCGGCCAGCATCGGACTGAACCCGCATATGACACAGGCGGCGGGCGGCAACACCTCGTTCAAGGCCGGCGACACGCTGTGGATCAAGGCCTCGGGAACCTGGCTGAAGGATGCCCTCAGCGACGACATCATGGTGCCGGTGGCGATGGCACCGCTGCTCAAGGCCGTCGAGCAGCGTGATCCAGCCGCCGACAAACCACAGGCCTTCGCCATCGAAGACCTCAATCCGCGTGGCCTGCGCCCGTCGATCGAGACCACGGTGCATGCCTTGATGCCGCAACGCGTGGTTCTGCATGTCCACTGCGTCGACACGATTTCGCTTGCCGTCCAAGCCGATGGCGAGGCCGAGGTCGCCAGGCGGCTGGGCGACATCGAATGGGCCTGGGTGCCCTATTTCCGGCCAGGCCTACCGCTCGCCCGCGGCATTGCCGAGAAATTGCGGCCGGGGGTCGACGTGCTCATCCTTGGCAATCACGGGCTGGTGGTCGCCGCCGAAACCGTCGCCGCGGCGGAAGCCTTGCTGCATCGCGTCCGGTCGCTGCTGGCGCGGCAGCCGCGCACGACCGCAGCACCTGATATCGCCGCCTTGACGGCGCTGGCCGGCGACTACCGATTGCCGGCGGATGTCGAAGCGCACGCGGTCGCGCTCGATGCGGAAAGCCTGGAGATGGCCGAAGCCGGCAGCCTCTATCCGGACCATGTCATCTTCCTCGGCCAGGGCTCGGTCGTTGCGAAACCGGGCGAGGACGTGGCCGGCGTCATCGCGCGGGTCGGCGCGGCGCCCGTGGCAATCCTGTTTCCCCGCGCCGGCGTGCTGATGCGCGGCGACGCCAGCGCCGGTGCCGACGCCATGCAGCGTTGCCTCGCCGACGTGACCGCGCGCGTCGATGGCAAGGCGCGGCTGAACTATCTCACCGCCGCCGAGAATGACGAGCTGGTCAACTGGGACGCCGAGCAGTATCGCCAGAAGCTAAACGCCGCCAGCACGGCCTAACAGGGGACGGACGACATGACGCCACTTGTCGTCGGCATCGACATCGGCACCTCCGGCGCCCGGGCCGTCGCCATGCGTCAGGATTTTTCCATCGCCGGCCAATCCGCGGTGCCACTCGACAGATTTGGCCAGAACCCCCGTGACCCCCGGACTTGGTGGCAAGCGGTCCAGGCGGCGCTGGCGGATCTGCTTTCGGGCATTGACCGCGCCGCGATCCGGGCCGTCGCCGTCGACGGCACGTCGGGCACGCTGCTGCCGGTCGACATCGATGGGCGGCCGCTGGCCGAGCCACTGATGTACAACGACAAGGTCGATGACGCCGACATCCTGGCCATGGTCGCCCGTGAGGCGCCGGCAGCGAGCGCCGCCCACGGAGCGACTTCCGGCCTCGCCAAAGCCTTGCGGTTCCAGCATCAGCCCGGCATAGCGGCCGTGCTGCACCAGGCCGACTGGATCGCCGGCAACCTGTCCGGACGCTTCGGCGTCAGCGACGAGAACAATGCGCTCAAGACCGGCTATGATGTCGAGGCCCGCCGCTGGCCAGACTGGATCGCGACCGCCGGCATGCGCATGGACCTGCTGCCTGATGTCGTCGAACCGGGCGATGTCACCGGCACGCTCACCGCGGCCGCCGCGGAGCTTTTCGGCCTGCCGCGCGATGTGCTGGTGGTTGCCGGCACTACGGACGGCTGTGCCTCTTTCCTGGCGACGGGCGCCACCGAGGCCGGCGACGGCGTCACCGCTTTGGGCTCCTCGCTAACCATCAAGATCCTGTCCGAACGGCCGATCTCGGCGCCGCGCTTCGGCATCTACAGCCATCGGCTCGGCGATGTGTGGCTGGCGGGCGGCGCCTCGAATTCCGGCGGCAAGGTGCTGGCGCAGCATTTTCCGCTCGCGCGGATCATCGAACTCAGCGCGATCATCGACCCCACGACCGAGACCGGCCTCGACTACTATCCGCTTGGTGCGGCTGGCGAACGGTTTCCCGTGGCCGATCCGGCCTTGGCGCCGCGTCTCACCCCACGGCCCGCTGACGATGCCGACTACCTCAAGGCGATGTTCGAGGGCATGGCGGCGATTGAGGCGCTTGGTTACAGCAGGCTGGCCGAACTTGGCGCGCCGGCCCTGACCTCCATTCGCAGCGTCGGTGGCGGCGCCGCTAACCCGGTATGGAGCGCGATCCGGCAGCGCAAGCTCGGCGTCGCGTTCCTGCCGGCATTGTCGGACGAGGCCGCCGCGGGTACGGCGCGGCTGGCGCTGAAAGGCGCAAGCGAGGCAGGGCTTCTATGAATACGAGAAAGCTCGAACGTCTCGACGGCATCGGGCCGCTGGCGGAACGCTATCAGGTCTTCCTGCTCGACCAGTTTGGCGTGCTGCATGACGGGCAGGCTCCCTATCCCGGCGCGGTGGCGGCACTGTCCACGCTGAAGCGCGCCGGCAAGACCGTGGTGCTGATCTCCAATTCCGGCAAGCGCGCCCGGCCCAACGAGGCACGCCTGCTGAAGCTTGGCTTCGAGGCCGGCAGTTGGGACCATTTCGTGTCCTCCGGCGAGGTGGCGTGGCGACGTTTCCACGAGATGGCGGCGATCGGAGCCTTGCGGTCCGGCACGAGGTGCCTGCTGATCAGCCGCGACGGCGACCGCAGCGCGATCGAAGGCCTGCCCTTCGGGCTGGCGGAGGCTGGCGAAGACGCCGATCTGGTGCTGATTTCGGCCAGCGAGGGGGACCGCCACGACCTCGACCACTATCGCCGGCTGCTCGCCCCGGCGGCGGCGCGGCAAGTACCGTGCTTCTGCACCAATCCCGACAAGATCATGCTGACGGCGGTCGGGCCTCGCTTCGGCGCCGGCGAGATCGCCGATCTCTACGAAACCCTGGGCGGCGGTGTCACCCGCATCGGCAAGCCCTATCCGGCGATCTTCGAGGCGGCACTCGCACTGGCCGGCGAACCAGAGCACGGCAGCGTGATCTGCGTCGGCGACAGTGTCGAACACGATGTTGCAGGCGGCAATGGTGTCGGAATCGCAACGGCGCTGGTGCTGGGTGGAATACTGGCCGGCACGCCTGACCTTGCCGCTGTTTTCGACGAACACAAGGCCCGGCCGGATTACACCACGAATTCGTTCAGCTTTCGCTGACCGCTTCCAGCATCCGTCTTGCGCTTTCCTCGTCGGTGATCAGGATTGTCGGCACAATCAGGTTCATGGCGCCGAGCAGCGCATCGGTCTTTTCCGCGCCGCCGGAGGTCAGAATGCGGATCGGCGCCTTGCGCAGCCGGTCGACGTTCACCGACATCACATGGTTGTTGACGGGATGGTCGACCAGATCGCCATTGCGGTCGTAGAAATGGAACAGGAGGTCGCCGACGGCGCCGCGCGCCAGCAGCGCCTCCCGGTCCGCTTCCCTGAGGAAGCCGCCGCGCGAGAAGGTGGTGGCTGAAGCGATGCCGCCAACACTCAGCAGAACGGCATCGAGCGCGTCGGCCATTTCAAAAACCTCCTGCAGACCGCAACGTTCGACCAGCGCGATCTTGGTCTCGACGCTGTCGACGACGGCCGGCGTCGGCATCAGATAGCCGTCGCCCTGGAAGATTTGGGCGAAGCGCCAGGCGAACTCGGCCGGGTTGGTCCGGCGTGCGATGCCGACGCCGCCAAGCAGCGAAATCACCTTGAAATCGGTCAGCGATTTGGCGCTGATGAACGGCAAGGTGTGGAACAGCGTATTGCCCCAGCCGACGCCAACCTGCATGCCGGACTTCATCGCATCGGACAGGAACATGCCGGTCTTGGCGGCGATTGCCGGGATCGGGTCGGCATTGGCCGCTGTCAGCGGCGCCACCAGCGCCTGCTGCAGGCCGAAGGTCTTTTCGAGCGCGCGTTCCAGCCGCACGATCTCCAGAAGCTCGCTCTCGATGGTGATCTTGACCTCGTTGCGCGACCGCGCCTCCGCCAGCATGCGCACGATGGTGACACGGCCGACCCCAAGCACGTCGGCGATCTCGTTCTGCGTCATCTGCTCGACGAAATACATCCAGGCGGCGCGGATCCTGAGGCGGTCCGTCCGGCTCTCGCTGACGACCTGCTCGGTCGCTTCGGCTCCTGCCCGCCTTTCGTCGGCCCGCCTTTCGTCGGTTTGTCGTCCCCTGGCCAAATGATCCCTCCCCCGCGGCGGCGGACGCGCGCGCCGTCGCCGATTCTGCGTGCTGGTCTAGTATCGCCTATTGATCTACCAATCGATAGGAACAATGTAGAGTCGGTGGGCCGGCCATTGCAGGTGGCTCCGCACGGCACATTCGAGGCGAACCGCGATGCTCCGACAAATCTCCGAAGATGTCCGCGTCAACCTCAAGGACCGGCTGCGGGAAGTCCGTGACATCATCCGCCAGAGCCGCCATGACGGCGCCAGCGAGGCCAGCCTGCTGCACGAAGCGACCAGCCATCTGCCGCCGTTTCCGGGCAAAGGCATCGAAGGCCTGCTCAGCCATGCCGCGAGTGCCGTCGACGAAGCGCTGTCGATCGCCGAATCCTTCGTCCCGCATGAACGTCCGATAAGGGTCGACGGAACGACCGTAAAAGGCCTCGGCACCTATTTCCCGGCAGGGGACGAAGACCAGCAATTGAGCGCCGAGCGCCTGTTCCGGCGCGACATGTATTATCTGACCAAGGCGGTGCTTGCCGGGCTGAAGATCGACCATGCCCGTATCCATGAAGCCGGGTTCGCCGCCGTCCACGCGGCCATGCGCAGGCGCCATGGCGATCTGTTGGCTGCGCTGGCCGCGCCTGGTGCTGGACTGCAGGCGATCGCGGCGACGTGTTCGGCGTTGCTGATCGAGTGCCTCGGCCATCGCCCGATCCGTTTTGATGACACCGCCCCGGAAGCGACGGCAATGAGTGATAGGGCGCTCGACATAAGCTGCCTGGCGCCGGTCATCCTGGCCTGCGGGCTGGCGACAAACGGCCGCAACGACGCGCCGGAGCCCGACATGCTGGAAATCGCGATCCTGGCCACCGATATCCGCCGCGACCGCATCATCCAGGCCTGCGCCAAAACGAGCCCGGCCGATGAATTGACACCTATCTTCGCCACCTTGCTTGCGCATTTGCCATAAGGCCTCCTGGCGCAGTTCCAGAAAACAGAGCGGCCGCAGGGCTACTCCCCGGCCGCCATCGCCGTGATCGTCTTCTTGGCGCGCTGAATCGAGGCCGGGCTCATCGACAGTTCGGTGAGACCCATCTCCAGGAAGGCGGGGATGAGATCCGGCCGGCCCGCCGCCTCGCCGCACATGCCCACCATGATACCGGCGGCGACGCCGGCCCTTGCCGTCAGTTCGATCGCAGACATGACGGCTGGATTGGTGACGTCGTTGAGCTTCGCAACGGTCGGGTTGAGCCGGTCGGCGGCCATGATGTACTGGGTCAGGTCGTTGGTGCCTATCGAGAAGAAAGCCACCTCCTTGGCCAGTGCCGGGGCGATCAGCACCGCAGCCGGGGTTTCGATCATCACGCCGAGATCGAACGTCGCGTGCGGCACGCCTTCGGCCTGGAGTTCGGCGGCGCATTCGTCGACAAGAACGCGCGTCTGCCGCACCTCGCCAAGATCGGAAACCATCGGCAGCATCACCTTAATGTTGCCGTGTACGGCGGCCCTTAGCAGCGCCCTGAGTTGGCGCTTGAAGATATCGGGCCGGTCGAGGCACATGCGGATGCCGCGCCAGCCGAGGAACGGATTTTCCTCGTCGGGAAACTCGATGCCGGCAATCGGCTTGTCGCCGCCGATGTCGAGCGTGCGCACGATGACCGGATAAGGCGCGAAGGCCTTGGCCAGCGCCGCATAGGTCTCGGCCTGCATGTCTTCCGACGGCAGGTGCATGTGACGCATGAACAGGAGCTCGGTGCGGAACAGGCCGACACCCATGGCGCCGGCTTCCTGCGCCGCCTCGATCTCCTCGAGCGAGCCTATATTGGCCGCGACTTCGATCACCTTGCCGTCCGCCAGCTTCGGCGTCACCGTCTTGAAGGCGGCCAGGCCGGCACGTTCCTTCGCCGCCGCTTCGACCCGGCTGGCGAAATCGGCGCGTGTCGCCGCATCGGGATCGATGATCACCTGGCCGGTATTGCCGTCGAGCGCTACTTCTTGCGCCGTGCGCAAGGCATTGATCCGGTCGCCAAGGCCCAGTACCGCCGGAATGCGATGCGAGCGAGCGATGATGGCGATGTGCGAAGTGGCGCCGCCATGGCCGCACACCACGCCGCCGATGCGTTTCAGCGGCGCACGCGCCAGGTCCCAGGCGCCGATGTCGTCGGCGATCAGGATCGCACCTTGCGAAATATTTTCGAGGCTGACGTCGTCTTGACCCAGCAGCGCCAGGCAGATCTGCCGTCCGACCGCATGGACATCGTCCGCCCGCGCATTGAGGTAATGATCGTCGACGGCGCTGAAATCGGCGGCGATGGTGGAAGCGGCGGTGATCATGGCCGAGACCGCGTCATTGCCGCCCTTGATCGCCTTCTCGGCCTCGCCGGTCAGGCTGTCGTCGGCCGCGATATCCCTGAGCGCCGCCACGATGCCCCGCTCACCGGCCGACAGACTATCCTGCGCCAGCGCCCGATCCATACGCGCCTGGACAGCGGCGACGGCGGCGCGGAACCTGTCGATTTCGCCGGCGATCTCATCGGCTTGCAACATGCGGCCCTGTCCGGCGATGTCAGGCGGGAAATGCGCGAATGCCGGCCCGACGGCAACGCCCTCGCTTGCGGCGACACCACGCAAACCATTCGCTTCGGCTGGTGCCGCCGGCGCGGATTGGGACGCAGGCGCCGCTTCCTTGCCTGCGTCATTCGCCGGGGCGTGGGCTTCGTCGTCGTCGAGACCCGCCTTGGGGTTCTCGAGATAGCCGATCAGCGCCTCGATCGCCTCGATGGCATCGGCGCCGTTCGCCCGCACGGTGACTTCCTGGTTTTCCTTGACCGCCAACAGCATCAGCTTGACCGAGCTCTTGGCGCTGACCGCCTTGCCGTCCTTGACCAGTTCGACGTCGGATTCGAAAGCCTTGGCGAGCTTGACGAAGCGCGTGGCGGGACGGGCGTGCAAACCTTCATGCACTCTGACGATGGTCGAGCGTTCCATGGCAAATACTCTGCTTTTTTGGGCGCCAAAGCCAGACCGGCTGGGGCGCGAATGCTTTCAGGCGGCGATGGTGATGATCGCGTCTGTTTTCAGGGCGGCCACGAGCGCTTGCGTATCGACCTGCGATGCACAGATCTCGCCCGGCCTTTCGGCCTCACTGGCGCCATTGAACGAGATGACGACGTGGCCCATCTCGAGGACCTTGCTCCAGGCGCTGGAGCCGACGGCGGTTATAACGGCCGAAACCGGGCCAAGGGTGATCGACGCGCCCTTTTCAGGCGCGCCGTCGCTGGGTCCGATCTCCGTCTTGTGGAGCACGGAAACCTCGGCAAGCTCCGGTGGCGAGCCATCCGCGAACAGGATGACCACGCCGCCCTCGGCGAGGTCCGCCACTTCGGGTCCTATTGCCGTGACCCGTGTCTTGAGAAGAACCGACATATGGCGAACCTCGTTATTTCTGGTGTCTAGAACACGATCAGGGAGACGATCCAGGCGATCAGCACCGAGACCGGACCCATGATCTGGCGGCTGATGAGCACCGCCGGCACGCCGATTTCGATGGTTTTCGGCTTGGCTTCACCCAGTGCAAGGCCGACAGGAACGAAGTCGCAGCCGACTTGGGTGTTGTAGGCAAACAGCGCCGGCAGCGCCATTGCCGGCGAAATCGTGCCGTTGGCGATCTGCGGGCCGATAATGGCGACGCCGATGACCTGCGCGATGACGGCGCCTGGCCCCAGGATGGGCGACAGGAACGGCAGGCCGCAGATGGCCGAGATGACCAGCAGGCCGACGATGTTGTTGGCCAGCGGTCCCATCGGCTGCGCCAGCACGTCGCCGATGCCGGTGTACAGGATCAGGCCGATAAGCATGGTCACGAAGGCCATGAACGGCAGCACGTTGCGGACGACCTGGTCGATGGTTCGGCGGCCGGCATTGAAGAAAATGCCGACGACACGACCCATGACGCGACCGATCGTGCTGATGAACCCGATCAAGCCACCCTCGCTGGGCAGCGCCGTCGGCGTCGCAGTGCTGTTGTTTGAGCTCATCGACGCTGCTCCCCCTGCAGTTGTGACCGCCTCGGAACCGTCCGCCATTGTGACATTGGCCGGTTTCACGCCCGAAACATAGATATCCTCGGTGATGAACTGGGCGAGCGGCCCAGCCTGGCCGACCGGCGTCAGGTTGACGGTCGGGATACGCTTGCGCGGATAGACGCCGCATCGCGCGGTGCCACCGCAATCGACGACGACAACCGCCATCTCGCCTTCCACCGGCGGCGCCTTGAAACCGTCTACGGCTGTGGCGCCGGTCATGTCGGCGATGAGCTGGGCCACGGGATGGATCCCGCCACCGGTCACGGAGACGACCTTGTCGCGCTGCGCGGTCGGCTCGATGACGAGCGGGCCGCCCCAGCCGGTGGAACCCCGGGAGACTTTTACGGCTTTGTATGTCTTGGTCATGATGTCCTCCCCGCCCTTACAGTTCAACGCCCTGGCGGCGTGCCATGATGGCTGTGATGCGCTCGGTCAGCATGCCCTTGAGCAGGATCACGACGAGACCAACGATCGCGTACCAGATCGCCACCTTGACGTGGTAACCGGCGACGACAACGCCCCGCTTCTCGAGATCGAGCAAGGCAACGAGCATGCCTCCCCAGACGAAATATTCGCCAGGGTTGATGTGCGGGAAGAGGCCGAGCGGCGGATGCACGTAGGACACGGCCGCGTCGTAGAAGGCGGGCTTGTGCTTCTCTTCCAGGAACGACCCGAAGGTGTAGGCCATCGGGTTGGTGAGGAAAAACACCGCCAGCAGCGGTAGCACGGTATAGCGGGTCAGCGCGATGCGGCCAGCACCACGCGCCAGGCCGTGGACACGCTCTTCGCCGACCAGTTCGGTGACGGCGTAGAAGGCTGTCATCAGCACGACAAGGGTCGGGATGATGCCGGTGACAAAGCCGGCGAAAACCTCGCCGCCCTTCTGGAAGATGCCGATGAAGTACTTGCCGATGGCAGTGAGCCAGCCAAGCTGCTCTTCCTGCTGCACATTTTTCAGCTGTTCCTTCAGCTGCTCGGCGGTAACCGGCGCCCCGTCGGTCTGCGCCTGCGCAAGGATCACGAGATGATCGGAAGCATGCTCGACGGCGAGCCTGCCATGCAATGCAGCGTCCGAAACCATGGCACCCGCGATATGCAGGTTATGCACGGCCATGTCGGCATGCTGCGCCAACAACGAAAATACAGACATTTCTCCTCCTTATGCCGGCCCGCCGGTTGATCCCAGTCGGCGCACGGCCTCCTCTATCCCTTTGATCCAGAGGCGGATTCAGATTTCAGGTCGATTTGACCTGGAAATCATCCGACTCTAGGCCCTTGCTACATTCAAGCCGGCCAGGCCCGGCTTCTTCCCCGGCTCCGATCGTGCTTTGTCGATCTGTTCGATCGCCCGCTTCACGGCCTCGGCCACACCGGGTTCCCCCTCCCCCATGATCGCAGGGTTGGACCGGAGTCGATCGAGGGGGACACCCTCGAATTCTTCATGTCGCTTGAATTTGGTGAACACGGAACGGCCGCTCATCACCATCATGCGGCGCACGATCAGGTCGGGCGTAACCACGACCAGCGCGATTGTTCCCTTGGCAAATCGGCCGCGAAAATTGCCAGCGCCGACGAAGCCATCCTTGTACTGATCGGTGACGCCCCGAAAGACATCCGAATAGTGCCGCATCTGCAGCCAGACGCCGAGCGACTGCAACGCCCACACAATAACCAGCAGGAGCAGTCCCCACTGCCAAATCGCCATTCGGTTCTCCTCCCGAAGCCTTAGTCGAGGCGCACCTTGGACCGGCACGCGACAACAACAAAGTGAGAACATTTGTTTCCGCGAATGTCAATATGTATGATATTGGCCTCAACCACGGTCATCCACAGGGCCGCCGCGCGATTTCGGCGGGGGCACGACTGTGCTAGCCTGTGGGGAAACGGGATACAGGAAATGGAACTGCCCTTCAGGGATGAACTGGCCCTCATGCCCGATCTGCGCCACCGGCTTCGGCAGTTGCGATGGTTCCGGGCCACCTTCCGCGGCAGCGCCAAGGTGGTTTCGGACACATTCGGCGTACGCTTCGAAATCGACGAGGCGAAGCTGACCCGGGCTTTTCTCGACTGGGTCGAGGTGATGGAAGCGCAGAAGCGCTTCGCCACGATCGACCGCGCCGATTTCATCGTCTTTGCCGCCGGCCTCGTGCTGCGCGAACTGATCAAGCAGGCGCCGGCCAGGGAGATCTCCGGCCTTAGACACCTCATCGAAACGGATCAGAATGCCGGCACGCTGGACATCATCCGCTTCTGGCCGGAAGGCTTTCTCTACACCAACTACTGCGTCTCGGTGATTTCGGCCATTTACGAGCAGGAGTTCGGTTCAGCGCCTAGCATCGACAAATGCGCCGACGACCTGCGCACCTGGTGGTCCTATCGCGAAAACGTCACCGAAATGCCGGCCTATGCCGTGGCTTTCCTCGACCGCTTCCTGGGCGCGGAACCGAACTGGATCACGCCCGACCGCGCGCAGTCGCGGCAGGCCATGCAACGAGCGTTGGGGTCCTCCCGCGCCAGCGATGCCTTGCGCCAGCTTTGAATTGGCCTCTATTGCCCCCTATTCGAGAGGCCGCAAGTGCCCGCTATTGAACATTTGACTTTTTGTCGATAGCGATGTGCCAATTCTGACAGAGGCCGGGAGAAACGCGTGGCGCCGTCAAGACTGATCATTTTCGATTGCGACGGCGTTCTCGTCGACAGCGAGCCACTGGCCGCCAAGGCCTATGAACGTGTCTACGATAAGCATGGCATGCCGGGCGTTCACGGCGGTATCATCGCCCAGTGCGTCGGCATGAAGCAGGCCGACATCATCGTCAGGATCAAGGAATTGACCGGCCATCAGTTTCCCGCGACGGCCGATGGCGATATCTGGGCCGAGACTAAAGCCCTGTTTTCGCAGGAATTGAAGCCGACACCGGGAATCACCGCATTCCTGGAAACGCTCGAGGGCGGCAGTTGCGTTGCCTCGTCGTCCTCCGTCGAGCGTATCGACCACAGCCTGACCATCACCGGACTGGCGCGGTTCTTTGGCGATGCGATCTACAGCTCCTCGATGGTCAAGAACGGCAAGCCGGCGCCTGATATTTTCCTGTTCGCCGCTGCGAAGATGGGGGCCAACCCGGCGGACTGCATTGTCATCGAGGATTCACCTTTCGGCATCGAGGGCGCGGTCGCCGCCGGCATGACCGCGATCGGCTATACCGGTGGCGGACATACTTATGCGGAACATGCCGCACGGCTGACGGCCGCCGGTGCCGATTTCATCTGCGCCGACTGGAATGAAGTTAGCCGGCAATTGTCGGGGCTGGGTGTATCGGCCTAGCGAGCGGGTAGTCCAAGGCGCGCCCATTCGCCAGGCGGAATCACAGCTCCGACACGGAAGTCGAAGGACAAGACCCTGGTCGCGTCGCTGTCGACCTCGCAGCGGAAGCCCAGATGGAACCACGTGGTTGAGGTACGGAAAGCAACGTCAGGGGCGTCAAGAACATTGCCGGCCTTCAGCGGAACACTTGGAATCAAGATAGGAAAATAGGAGGCGTCCAGCAATTGCTGCTGCAACGCGCTGGCGCAAAGTTTAGCCCCACGCTGACCGCGAGGCACGCCACCCATCGAGGTCGTGGCCAGCGCGTCACCCGTAGCGCCCTGCGAGTAAAGCCTGCGAACGCCCGGAAGGCCTGAATACCTGCGCGATGCGGCGCTGGCTACATCAGTGGAACCTGGGCTTCCGGCGCCCCCATTTCGGGACTTCGCAACCTTTGAAGAACTGGGCTTCGGTGTATTTGTCGGTTTAGGCTCCGGCTTCGCAGCCGATATTGGAAGCTCGACCTCACCGCCCCCGTCTGTGGCCAGCGGCGTTGGTGCCGCGCCTGTCTGCTTGGCGGCGTCCTGCACTCCCGCCTGTTGTTTGGCGTCCTGCTGCTTATCTGCGTCCTGGGTCAGAGTTGCCTGCTTGTCCTGCGCGGGCTGGGTATCCTTCGCGTCGGCTACCGGCTTTTCGCCGGCCTCAGCTAAATCCGGCGGCTTCTCGGTCCCTGCCGGCACGTCGGATTGGGTCTCAGCAGGCTTCTGCACGACCGGCGGCTTCGATTCCTCATCCTTGGTCGGCGACGGCGAACTGTCTTGAGCGCTGGCCCCATCCAGGGATTTCCGGGGGCCCGCATCCTTGTCGCCGAACTGAAAAACAGGCTTCAGCACCTCGATTGGCAGAGGCTTCCGAGGTTGCGGAGCCGGCTTTTCAACTTTCTGCTCAGGCGGTTTTTCAACCCTCGGTTCCGGTGGCTTAGGGGACGGTACAGGGGCCGGTTTCGGTTTTGGCTGCTCGGGCGGGGGCACGAGCGCGACATTGACCGGTTCCTCCTCCTGCGGCTGTTGGCGAGGCGTGGGCAGGCCATAGATCAGGAGCCCCGCGACAAGCGCATGCAGGATCAGCGATGCGGGGATACCCCACAGCAAATTCCGACGCCGCTCTCCTGTCTCGCCCTTCATCCTGACCGATGTGGAATGAAATAGCGGCGGCTTCAAGCATAAGCATTGGATTGGCGCAATTTGGCCGCTGACAGGTTGGTGATCTGGATCACCACGGGCAGGGCCGTGTTAGCGAGGCGTCGGCACGACATCGAGCAGGATGCGATCATTGCCGCTGCTCACGGCGAGGGCGGGTGCCACCCTTTTCGCCGAAACCGCCAAGCCGGTTCAGTCATCACGAGGCTGCTCCCGCCGCCGGGATCAGCCAGCCGGATTTTATGCGCAGGCGCGCTTGCGCCCCGTTCTCCAGCACAACCGGATCGGGCTGTTCGAAATGCAAGGTGAGGTCGGGACCGGCCTTGGGCGTGAATTCGATGCGCGCCGCTCCGCCTTGGTAGACCGCCCGCTTGACGAGACCGTCGAAGCCCGAGGCATCGGCCGAAATCTCGATGTCGGCGGAGCGGCAGCAGATCCTGGCGCCGGCGCGCGGCCGCTCGCCACGCCGGCAGCGGACCACCAGCTCGCTTCCGAGTACCCGGACCTTGCAATAGCCGCTTTCCTCGCCCGTCAGCACCTCCGCCGGCAGCAGGATGCCTTGCGAAATGAAGGAAGCGACCATTTCATTTGCCGGCTCATGATAGAGGTCGCGCGGCCTCGCAAGCTGCGCCAGGCGTCCACGATCCATCACCGCGATGCGGTCGGCCAGCGCCATCGCCTCGGTCTGGTCATGGGTAATGTAGACGATGGTCGTGCCCGTGCGCTTGTGGAAGGCGGCGAACTCGTCCTCCATCGAGGCCCTGAGATGCACGTCGAGATTGGCGAGCGGCTCGTCGAACAGCACCAGCGAGGGTGCCGCCACCAGGCAACGCGCCAATGCCACGCGCTGGCGTTGGCCGCCGGAAAGATTGGCGGGCCTGCGCTCACCGAGGCCCTGCAGATTGACCAAGGCAAGCGCGTCTTCCACTTTTTGGCGCGCAACCGCCTTGTCGAGTTTGGCCACCTTCAGCGAATAGCCGATGTTCTCGGCGACACTCATGTGCGGCCACAGGGCGTAATTCTGGAAGACGATGCCGACGCGCCGCTTTTCCGGCGCGATGCTGCCGCCGCTGTTCGAAACGACATCGCCGCCGATGCGGATTTCGCCCGAGGTCACTTTCTCGAAACCGGCGATCAGCCGCAGCAACGTCGTCTTGCCGCAGCCGGAAGGTCCGAGCACCGCCAGAAACTCGCCGTCGCCGACGTCGATCGAGACATCCTTCACGGCATCGAAATCGGCGAAGCTCTTGGTCACGTGGTCCAGGGTCAGTCGCGCCATGGCAGAACTCCGCTCGGAAGATGAGGGGCAAGCAGGTTGGTCACCAGCATCAGCACGAAGCTAACCGCGACCGTGATGACGGACATCGCCGCCGCGTAGTTGGGATCGCCGCCCTGCTCGAAGGAAAACATCACCACGCCGATGGTCTCCGAACCCGAGGACCACAACAATGCCGAGACCGTGAGTTCACTGAGCGCCGTCATGAAGATCAAAAGGCCACCGGCGACCGCAGCCGGCGCGACCAGCGGAAAGAGGATGGTGCGCATGCGCGTGAACAGGCCGGCGCCAGCCACCTGCGCTGCCTCCTCCAGTGCCCGGTCGATCTGGTGATAGCCGCTGATGGTCGGCCGCAGCGCCAGCACCAGGAAGCGGGCGAGATAGGCATAGAGGATGATCCAGACAGTGTTGTAGAGCTGGATGCCGGTCAGCGGGATCGGCCGCAGGAACAAGAGCAGCGAAGCGATCGCCAGCACAACGCCGGGCAAGGCGTAGGGCAGTTCGACCGAGAGATTGAGCAGCCGCACCCAGCGCTGCTTGCCCCAGGCGATGAGATAGCCAACCAGCACGGCAACGATGACGGCGACGAACGCTGCAGCAATCGACAGCCAGAAACTGTTGAAGAAGGCGCGGGTGGCGGCATCATGCTCGAACAGCACGAAACGGTAATTGTCGAGCGTCGCCGTCTTGGCGGTGAGCGCAATGCCGTAGCCCGGGACCAGCGAGGTCAATACCAGCCCTAACAGCGGCAGGACCAGCACCGATACGATGGGCAGCCACATGCCGGCCTGGACGACCGGCCGCCAGCGGCCCAGTTCATAAGGTTCGGCCGGCAGCGCTGTCGAAGAGATGCGGTAGTCGCGGCGGCGGCTCATCACCTCCTGGGCGAGGATGCCGGCCATGGCGATGATGCCGATCAGCACGGACAGGAACGCGGTCTCGCCGAGCACCGCCGGACCGCCGCCGGCCAGCTTCTGATAGATGAGCGTCGGCAGCACCAGGTAGTTGGCGGGAATGCCGAGAAACGCCGGAATGCCGAAATTGCCGACGCAGGAGACGAAGGCAAGTGCTGCCGCCGCCATGATGGAGGGCGTCATCAAGGGCAGCACGATGGTAGCCAGTACGGTGAACCAGTTTGCACCGCCGGCACGTGCGGCTTCGACCAGTTCGCGCGGCAGCTTGCGCAAGCCGGCCCGCACCAGCAGGAAGACCAGCGGCCCGTACTGTACGCCAAGCAGCAGGATGATGCCCGAGGTCGAATAGAGCGGGTTCTTCGTGCCGAGCGGGGGAGCCGCCCCGAAAAGCTTGAGGAACGGGCTCGCCGGACCAAACAGTTGCAGCCAGGCCAGCGCCGTCACCTGCGGCGCGATCATCAGCGGCATGACGTAGCAGAGCACCAGGGCGCTTCGGCAGCGTATGTCGGTCAGCGAGACGAGCACGGCCACCAGTGTTCCCGAAAGCACCGCCAGAAGCGTGCCGCCAATGCCGACGACCAGCGTGTGCCACGTCGCGATCCAGGTTGCCGGGCTTCTCAGCCCGGCTTCCACGGCCGCGGTCGACAAGATACCGCCGGGCGCCACGATCTCCTTGACGAGGCGCAGCATGGGCAACATCGAAAGCAGGACGATGACGACGGTCGCCGCCACCGTCAGGACCATTTCCTGGCCACGGCTTTCCCTGATGCGTGTCGGCATGATTGCGTTTCCTGGGGTCAATGCGACCGGGTGCGGTTCATTTCGGCGCAATTCCGGACGGAAAACGCTTCGCACTTTTCCTGGAATTGCTCTGGCGAAGCGAGCGGGATGCCGCTGCCGGCACCCGCCGCGATCGACGGTTCAGCCGCCGAACAGTTCCTGGAATTTTGCCTTGTCGGCGTCGGTCTTGGCGACGATCGCCTTGGTGTCGAACTTCATCACCTTGACCTTGACGCCTTCCGGCAGCCAGTCGGGACGGCCGACCGAGGCGCGTGCCGGCAGGTAGCCCATAGACAGCGCCAGCTTCTGGCCCTCATCGGACAGAATGAAGTCGACGAACTTCTTGGCGCCATCGACGTTCTTGGCGGTCTTCATGATGGCGACCGGCTCGGTCACGGCAGGCACGCCTTCGCTGGGGAACACGAACTCGACCGGCGAGCCCTTCTTCTTGGCGTTCATCGCCATGAAATCGACGAGGATGCCATAGGGCTTCTCGCCCGAAGCCACCGACTTCAGCACCGCGCCATTGCCGCGCACGCTGACGGTATTGTTGGTCTTCAGCTTCTGGAAGAAATCCCAGCCATAGTTAGTATCGCCGGCGAAGCCCGAAAGCAGGTAGGCGGCCGCACCCGAATAGAGCGGGCTTGGCATGACCAGGCCATCGGCATAGGCCGGCTTGGCGAGATCGGCCCAATGCTGCGGCTTTTCGGCGGCGGCGGTGTTGTAGACGATGCCGGTGGTGATCAGCTTGCTGCCGAAATAGGTCTTGTCGGCATCATAGGCATCCGCGTCGACCCCGTCGAGCTTGGCCTCGGGATAGGCCATCAGCCTGTCGTCCTTCTTCAGCAGTTCCATCGAGACCGCGTCGGCGATGAGCAGCACGTCGGGCTGCGGGCTGCCTGCGGCGAACTCGGCCGCCATCTTGGTCAGGATGTCGCTGGTTCCGGAGCGATAGATGGTGACGTCGATGCCGGGCTGCGCCTTCTTGAAGGCATCCACGGTCTTGGCCGCGTCCGCTTCCGGCTGGGATGTGTAGAGCGTCAGTGTTTCGGCATTTGCCACGCCGGCGAACAAAGTTGCCGCGAGCGCCAGCTGGCTGGCCAACAGCTTGATGAATAGCGTCTTCATGAGACCTCCTGTCCTGTCTGTGCATGACCGGCCTGGCCCCTGACCAGCACCCCGTCTCTTCCTCCCTGCACGTCGCATATGACTGGTGGATGACACAGCGCATCAAGGCTTGGATCAAGATGAGATCAGGCCGCCTTCTCGCGCGAGAGGCACGTCGACGCCCAACGGGCGCTTTGTGTAAGGCTCCGCCGGGAGGAATCTGGGCGGGAGGTCATCAGAACCCGGAGATCGGTGCTAGACCAGCATGCCCATCGGATTTTCGATCAGCTTCTTGAAGGCGACCAGCAGTTCGGCCCCAAGCGCGCCGTCGACGGCGCGATGATCGGTCGACAGCGTCACCGACATCACCGTGGCTATTTTGATCTCGCCGTTCTTGACCACCGCCCGCTCCTCGCCGGCGCCGACCGCCAGGATCGTCGCATGCGGCGGGTTGATCACCGCGGCAAAATCCTTGATGCCGAACATGCCGAGATTGGAGACCGCCGTCGTACCACCCTGATACTCCTCGGGCTTCAGCTTGCGGCTGCGGGCGCGGCTGGCCAGATCCTTCATCTCGTTGGAGATGACGGACAGCGTCTTTTCGTCCGCATGCCGGATGATCGGCGTGATCAGGCCGCCGGGGATCGACACGGCAACGCCGACATCGGCATGCTTGTGCTTGACCATGGCGCTCTCGGTCCACGAGGCATTGGCATCCGGCACCGCCTTCAGCGCCATGGCCATCGCCTTGATCACCATGTCGTTGACCGACAGCTTGTAGGCAGGCGCCTCACCCTTGTCGGTCTTCTTCACCGGCGCGGCGGCATTGAGTTGCGTGCGCAGGGCCAGCAGCGCATCGAGTTCGCAGTCGAGCGTCAGGTAGAAATGCGGGATGGTGGTTTTGGCTTCGACCAGGCGCCGCGCGATGGTCTTGCGCATGTTGTCATGCGCAATGAGTTCGTAGGAGCCTTCCTCGAACAGCTTCAGCATCTGGTCGTCCGACATTGGCTTCACCGCCGGAGCAGAAGCGGCAGGGATGGGAGCTTCGGGAGCGATGGCTGGAACTTCCTTGGCGTCCCCCTTGGCGATCGCCGCGTCGATATCCGCCTTGACCACCCGGCCATACGGGCCGGTGCCGGATATGGCTGAAAGGGTGAGGCCCGCCTCGCGCGCCAGACGGCGAGCCAGCGGTGTCGCGCGTCCGCCCGACGGCGACTGGCCAATCTCCCCGCCTGTGGGGGAGACACCCGGCAGGGCAGAGGGGGGCGTGACGGAATGAGGCGTTGGCGGGACAGCGCCCCCTTCTGTCGGCTCCGCCGGCATCTCCCCCACGAGGGGGAAGATTGGCGCCTTGTCCCCATACGTCTCATTCTCCGCATAGATCCACGCAACCGGCGCGCCGACCGGAATGTCGACACCTTCCTTGCCCGTCACGTCGCGCAACACGCCACTGGCCGGTGCATCGATTTCCATCGCCGCCTTGTCGGTCTCGATCTCGAACAGCACGTCGCCCTTCTTGACGTGCGCGCCTTCCTCGGCGAACCAGCGCGAGATCTGTCCGGTCGCCATGTCCATGTCGACCTTGGGAAGAATGACTTCGGTCGGCATGTCTCAGCGAACCCCTTTCACGAGGTCGCGCGCGGCGGTGATGATGTCGGGAACTTGCGGCACCGTGGCCTTTTCCAGCTCCGGATTGTACGGGATTGGCGTTTCCGCGCCACCCAGCCGCACGATCGGAGCGTCGAGGTAGTCGAACGCCTCGCTCTCGGCGATCATGGCGCTGACCTCGGCGCCGATGCCCAGCGTTTTGACTGCTTCATAGACGCACATCAGCCGCGACGTCTTCTTGACGCTATCGATGACCGTCTGCTTG
Organism: Mesorhizobium sp. B2-3-11; assembly: GCF_006442215.1. Taxonomy (NCBI): domain Bacteria; kingdom Pseudomonadati; phylum Pseudomonadota; class Alphaproteobacteria; order Hyphomicrobiales; family Phyllobacteriaceae; genus Mesorhizobium; species Mesorhizobium sp. B2-3-11. The sequence continues at coordinate 28,221 of NZ_VFVS01000004.1, forward strand.
TCCATCGGCCGGATGGTCCGGAGATCGACGACTTCGACGTCGATGCCTTCGGCCTCCAGCGTGGCGGCGGCGTCGAGCGCCTTCTGCACCATGATCGAGGTGGCGACGATCGTGAGGTCGCGGCCCTCGCGGCGGATGTCGGCCCTGCCGATCGGCACGGTGTAGTAGCCTTCCGGCACCGGCCCCTTCATCTTGTAGAGCAGCTTGTGCTCGAAGATCATCACCGGATCGGGATCGGCGACGGCAGCCAGAAGCATGCCCTTGGCATCATAGGGTGTCGCCGGCTGGATGACCTTCAGACCTGGCACATGGCCGAGCCAGGCTTCCAGGCTCTGGCTGTGCTGCGCCGCCGCACCCGTGCCGGAGCCGGCGGGAAACCGCATCACCACCGGCACTGAAACCTCGCCGCCCAGCATGAAGCGCATCTTCGCGGCCTGGTTGACGATCTGCTCCATGGCGAGCGTGGCGAAATCGGAAAACTGGAATTCGAAGATCGGCCGCATGCCGGTTAGCGCGGCGCCGACAGCAACGCCCGCACCGCCCAGTTCAGAGATCGGTGTGTCCAGCACCCGCTCAGCGCCATAGCGCTCGACCAGGTCGCCGGTCACCTGGAAGGCGCCGCCGTAGACGCCGATATCCTCGCCCATCAGGAAGACGCGGTCGTCCATGTCCATGGCAATCGCCATGGCCTCCTGGATCGCCTGGGCGTAGCTCAGTTCACGCACCATCGCGTCCATCACGCCTGCTCCGTATACACGTAATCTCCGGTCTCGCTGACGTCGGGCGAAGGGCTCGCCTTGGCGAACTCGATGCCGTCGGCGATCTCCCGCACCACCGCCTCGCGGATGGCCTCGATGCCCTTGTCGTCGATGAAACCGAATTCCCGCAGGTCGGTCTCGAAGAGCGTGATCGGATCGCGGTTGGACATCCAGTCCTCGATCTCCTCCTTGGTTCGGTAGCGATTGCGGTCGCTCTTGGAATGGCCGCGATGGCGATAGGTCTTGGATTCGATCAGCGTCGGCCCCTCGCCCGCACGTGCCCGCTCGACCGCCTTGTACGAAGCCTCGGCAACCTCGGAGAAGATGTTGCCGTTGACGATGACGCCCGGCATCGAATACGCGGCGGCGCGGTCGGCGATGTTCTTGACAGCGGTGGAGCGGGCCGTCGACGTCGACATGCCGTAGCCATTGTTCTCGCAGACGAAAATCACCGGCAACTTCCAGACCGCCGCCATGTTGAGCGCCTCGTGGAAGGCGCCTTCATTGTTGGCGCCGTCGCCGAAGAAGGAGACCACGACCTTGCCGGTCTTCATCATCTTGGAGGAGAGCGCGGCACCGACGGCGATCGGAATGCCGCCGCCGACAATGCCGTTGGCGCCGAGATTGCCCTTGGCGACATCGGCAATGTGCATCGAACCGCCACGGCCCTTGCAGTAGCCGGTGGTCTTGCCGAAGAACTCGGCGAACATGCGCTTGACCTCGGCGCCTTTGGCGATGCAATGGCCGTGGCCGCGATGGGTCGAGGTGATCTGGTCATCCTCGCCAAGCGGCATGCATATGCCCATGGCGCTGGCCTCCTGGCCGATCGACAGATGCATGGTGCCGTGGATGAAGCCCCGCGTGTAGCTTTCCTCCGCGCCCTCTTCGAAGCGGCGGATGAGGTACATCTTGTAGAGCACCTGCTTCAGTTGCTCGGCGCTGTATTGGCGATAGACGAAGGGCAGGTTGGCGCGGCTGTCCGCGACGGCTTTGCTGGCTCCGGCCATGATCAGGCCTCCACCGTTCCGTAGACGAGCTTGTCCTGGCGGGCGCGCAATTCGGCGATCTTGGAGCCCGCTGCCGGGGCGGCATTGGCGTAGGTGATGAGTTCGCCCTTCTTGATCGGCGCCGTCACCGAACCGCCCTGCAGCAGGCCGCAGGGAATGGCCCTGGCGGCATGCGCTTCCGGCGCCGTCATGATCCAGGCGCGATAGCAATATTCGCCGATCGCATCGAGCTTTTCGCCCGGCTGCATGTCTTTCTTGGCCACCGCGCAGACTTCGGCCACCGGCTTTGCCAGCGGCACCATGTCGGCCTTGCCGTAGAGCACGACGCGGGCGCAGGTCAGCGGCACTTCGAGCGACGTCAGGTGATAGGGGCGGTGGAAGGTGAAGTACGGACCCTTGCCCATCTTCAAATCTTCCATGCGTTCCGAGATGCGCGGATGCGACATGTCGGCGACGACGAAGACGCCGGGCGCGACACCCTTGCCGATCGAATAGTCGACGACGCCGACCCTGGACAACACGCCGCCGTCCTTCTGCGGCACCAGCACCTTGTTCAATTCGCCGAGCGTCGCGGCCGGGCCATGCATGCCGGCCCTGTCGGGCACCAGGCCGGTGGCGTTGGCGATCGCCGCCATCTCGACCATGGTCTTGGAACCGTCGACAAACTCGACCAGCATGCGCACATTCATGTGCCGGCGCCTGGCCTCTTCCTCATAGGCGGGCGGCGTGGCGTCGATGTTGAGCGGGTTGTTCTTGCCCTTGCCGGCGGCGACGATCGGGTGGCCCATGGCCGAAACGAATTCGATCAGCTCCATGCAGGAGGACGGCTCGTCGCCGGCGCCCAGCGAATAGGTGACGCCGAGCCGGTCGGCCTCGCTCTTGAGATAAGCGCCGATGGTGACGTCGGCCTCGACATTCATCATCACCAGATGCTTGCCATGCTCCATGGCGCGCAAACCGATCTCTGCGCCGACGGCGGGAACGCCGGTGGCATCGATGACGACGTCGATGAGATCGTTGTTGATGACCAGGCTGGCGTCGTTGGTCACCGCCACCTTGCCGGCCTCCATGGCAGCCGTCATCGCCGAAGCGTTCGAAACTTCGCGCGCATGGCCGGTTTCCTGGAAGGCGATGTCCACCGCCTTGCTGGCGGCGGGCAGGTTCAGTTCGGAGATCGCACCGATCTCGATGCCCGACATATGGGCGACACGGGTGACGATGTCGGTTCCCATCTCGCCCGACCCGATCAGACCGATGCGGATCGGCTTGCCCGATTTGCCGCGTTCCTCGAGGTCGCGGGCAAGGCCCGTCAACGAAACATTGGAAGCCATACCACTCATTCCTCCCATAATGCAGGCCTGTTCAATTGCCTGACGGGTATTGAACATCTGTATTTCTGTCAAGACTAATGTCCAAATCCGTGTGCTTTTGCGGCACTTTCCCGGGGTCCACCGCAGGGTGGGAAAGAGGTCTGGAAAGCCGGCAAATCGCGGAATTCATTGGCCCACTCGGGCTCACAGTTGAGCGGTCGGCGTCCTGCTCCTGTTGGCGGTGTTATCCGGCAGGAAAATCGTGAAAATGGACGACCACTCCATCGGCATCGATGAAGATCACGGCATAAGCGGGTGGCTCGTGGCCCAGCCGCCAGCTGTCCGAAAAATCGAGGGCGCTCTGATGGTTGGTGCTGCGCAGCGTGCTGACCGGTATGCCGCGCCAGCTGCCGGCGATCAGCCTGTGGACGTGGCCGGCAAAGATGTGGCCGACATTGCCGTGGCGCAGGAGAACGTCATGGAAGGTATCGGCATCGGCGAGCTTGACCTCGTCAAGCACCGGCATGTGGATCCGGAACGGCGGATGGTGCATGAAGAGGAAGACCGGCCGGTCGCGGGCTTCCTGCAACTTCTCGTCCAGCCAGTCCAGCCGTGCCGGGCACAGCCTGCCCTCGACATGTCCGCTGTCCAGCGTATCGAGCAGGATCAGGCGGCCATCGCTGCCATCGAAAACGCTCTGGACGAACCCGCGCTCGGCTGGCGTTTGCGGGAACATCTCGACAAAAAGGGCACGGTCGTCGTGGTTGCCGAGCATCAGCCGGCAAGGCGGCACGAACCCCGACAGCGCCTCCCTCAATGCCGCATAGGCGGCGCGCTCGCCATCATTGGTCAGGTCGCCTGATATCACCACCAGATCGGCATCGGCATGGTTCCTGCCGATGTCCGCCAGGCAGGCCTCCAGCCGGTCGAGCGGATCGGAGCCATGGAGACGACCACCCGGCGCCATCAGATGCGGATCGGAGAGCTGGATGATTTTCATGGCCCGCGCACTGCTTCCTGCCGCCGCCCTGGCGTCGGCCTGAAGGCGTTATCTCTCGACCAGCTCTACTGTGCCGTCCAGCCGCCGTCCATCGGCAAGGTCGTGCCGGTGATCTGCTTGGCTGCATCCGAGCACAGGAACAGCGTCAGCGCCGCAAGCTCTTCCACGGTGACGAATTCCTTGGTCGGCTGCGCGGCCAAGAGCACGTCGTGCTTGACCTGTTCCTCGGTCATGCCGCGCGCCTTCATCGTGTCGGGGATCTGCTTCTCGACCAGCGGCGTCCAGACATAGCCGGGCGCGATCGCGTTGACGGTGATGCCGTCCTGCGCGACTTCCAGCGCCACCGTCTTGGTCAGGCCCGATATGCCATGCTTGGCCGAGACATAGGCCGACTTGAATGGCGAGGCGACGAGCGCATGCGCCGAGGCCGTGTTGATGATGCGGCCCCATTTGCGGCTCTTCATGCCTGGCACCACCGCCTTGATGGCGTAGAAGGCGGCCAAAAGGTTGATGCGGATGATGGCTTCCCACTTGTCGTCGGGAAACACCTCGATCGGCGCCACATGCTGGATGCCGGCATTGTTGACCAGGATGTCCAGGCTGCCGAATGCCTCTTCGGCGTCATGGACCATGGCGGTGACGGCGGCGCCGTCCATCATATTGGCATCGGAGTAGCGGCACTTGACGCCGAAATCCTTCTCGATGCCGGCGCGCTCCTGCTCGATGGCGGCGGCGTCGCCCAGGCCATTGATGGTGACGTTGGCGCCCTCGGCGGCAAAGGCGCGGGCGATTGCCAAGCCGATGCCGCTGGTCGAGCCGGTGACAAGCGCATTCTTCGAAGACAGGGAACCCATGGGAGATCTCGCAAGAGGTGGGAGGAACTGATGAGAATAGTTTGTGCGACGCAACACGACAATGCCACGGCCATATGTCGGCTCGATTACAGCCCCGCGACGGCCTTTGCCAGCTCCGTGAGAAGGCGCCTTCGAGGTGACACGGCATTGTCATGGTGCCGTGCAACATATTTGCCAGCGCATTCGCGCGGGGTCATTTTCGAACCGTTGGGGGCACCTGGATGGAAATCGCCGATGTCGTGAAGCGCGCCTATGCGATGCCGCTCACCAATCCCTCCTTCCCGCCGGGTCCTTATCGTTTCTTCGACCGCGAATACATCATCATCACCTACCGCACGACACGCGAGGCGCTCGAAGCCGTCGTGCCGGCGCCGCTGGAGATCGACGAGCCGCTGGTCAAGTACGAGTTCATCCGCATGCCGGATTCGACCGGCTTCGGCGACTACACCGAGACCGGCCAGGTCATCCCGGTACGCTACAAGGGCCAACATGGCGGCTATGTCCATTCGATGTATCTCGACGACGACGCGCCGATCGCCGGCGGGCGTGAACTGTGGGGTTTCCCGAAAAAGCTTGCCAATCCCAAGATCGTTCATGAAGGCGAGGTGATCGTCGGCACGCTGCACTATGGTAGCGTGCTCTGCGCCACCGGCACGATGGGTTACAAGCACAGTGAGGCTGATCATGACCAGGTGCTCGCTTCGCTCGCCGCCCCCAATTTCCTGATCAAGATTATCCCGCATGTCGACGGCACGCCGCGCATTTGCGAGCTGGTCCGCTACTACCTCACTGATATCACGCTCAAGGAAGCCTGGACGGCGCCGGCCGCGCTCGATCTGCGGCCTCATGTCATGGCCGACGTGGCGAAGCTGCCTGTGCTTGACATCGTGTCGGCGGTTCACTTCAAGGCCGATCTGACGCTCGGCCTGGGCGAAGTCGTGCACGATTACCTCCCTGACCACAGCCGATCCGCTGCCAGCGCAACCGAGCTGGAGAAAGTCGGTGCTTGAGCGTAACCGCAACAAGGCAGCCGCCGCCACCATCGAGGAAATCACGGCGCAGTATGACCGTATCGCGCTGGTCTTTCAGGGCGGCGGCGCGCTCGGCGCCTATCAGGCAGGGGTCTACCAGGCGCTGGCCGACGCAGGCTGCGAGCCGAGCTGGCTATCAGGCGTCTCAATCGGCGCCATCAACGCCGCGATCATCGCCGGCAATGAACCGAGCCGCCGGCTGCAACGGCTGGAACAGTTCTGGCAGACGATTTCCGGCCGCAAGATCTGGTCCTACACGCCCGAAGGTGACATCTACCGCGACATCCGCAACCAGACCTCGTCGTTGATGACGATGACGATGGGCCAGCCCGGCTTCTTCAAGCCGCGCAATCCCAATCCCTGGTTCCAGCTGTCGGGAGCGGAAGGCGCCACCAGCTTCTACGACACCGCCGAGTTGAAGGACACGCTGGAGAGCCTGATCGATTTCGACGTGCTGAACGACGGCAAGAAGCGGCTGAGCGTCGGCGCGGTCAATGTCAGGACCGGTAACTTCGTCTATTTCGACACCGAGAACGTGCGTATCGAGCCGGAGCACATCATGGCGAGCGGCGCGCTGCCGCCGGCCTTCCCCTCGATCCGCATCGAGGGCGAGTATTACTGGGATGGCGGCATCGTCTCCAACACGCCGCTGCAATATCTGCTCGACCAGGAAGAGGACCGTTCCTCGCTGGTCTTCCAGGTCGATCTGTTCAGCGCCCGCGGCGTGCTGCCGCGCGGCATGGCCGACGTGCTGTCGCGCCACAAGGACATCATGTATTCGAGCCGTACGCGGCAGAACACCGATAACTTCGAGCGCATCCATGCGCTGAAGATGAAGCTGCTCGATGCGCTGAAGCGCGTGCCGCCGGAGCAGCTTAGGGAAGGCGAGCAGGAGTTGATCGCCGACTATTCCAACGCCGGCGTGGTCAACATCGTCCACCTGATCTACCAGCACAAAGGCTATGAGGGCCACGCCAAGGACTATGAGTTTTCGGGCACCTCGATGCGCGAGCATTGGGAGATGGGCCTCGAGGACACCGAGCGCACGCTGCGTCACAAGAAATGGCTGATGCTGCCGACCAATGCCGACGGCGTCACCATCCACGACCTGCATCGCGAAGATCCGACCTGAGTTTCGGGCGGGCCGGCAAGTCGCAGGTACGGCTGACCCAGGAATGGGCGCGCTGGTCGACGAGATCGACATGCAGCCACACCCAGCCTTCCGGCATCGCCAGTGCTGTGGCGATGTCGCGCGGAGCAAGCGCCACCGGCGGTTTGCCTGGCAAGCCGTGACAGGCCCAGACCAGGCCAGGCGCCGGATGCTGGTCGTCGACGGCAAGCAGGGCCAGATGCGATGCGTCGTTCATGACTGCCGCCCGAAATCGTCGCGAACCTGTCGCCGGAAAACGAGACGGCGCCAATGTGGCGCCGTCGTTAGTGTCGTCGCTTCGCCCGCTCAGAACACCTGGCGGAAGACGATGAACAGCACAAAGGCGAGCGTGATCGAGCAGGGCAGGGTCAGCACCCAGGCGAGCAGCAGGTTGCGAACCGTCGACCATTGCAGACCCGAGCCGTTGGCAGCCATGGTTCCGGCGACGCCGGACGACAGCACATGGGTCGTCGACACCGGCAGACCCAGGCGGTCGGCCATGCCGATAGTGACCATCGCCACGAGTTCGGCGGCAGCGCCCTGGCCATAGGTCAGGTGGCTTTTGCCGATCTTCTCGCCGACCGTGACGACGATGCGTTTCCAGCCGACCATGGTGCCCAGGCCAAGCGCCAGGGCCACCGCAACCTTCACCCATATCGGGATGAACTTCGTCGCATTGTCGACGGCCTTGTGATAGTCGGTGACCGCCTTGAGATCGGCGGCCTCCATCGGCAGCAACTTCTTCTTGTCGATCAGCTTAAGCGCCTCGCCGATCAGATAGATGTCGTTGCGGGCGTTGCTGACCAGATCTGTCGGCACGTTGTCGACCGAAGCGTAAGGCTGCAACTCGGCCGTCGTGTTGTGGATGTAGCTCTGCAGAGCGACGGTCGTCTTGTCGCTCCAGCTCCGGGTGCGCACGGCATCCTGCACGGCAGCCTTGGCATCCTTCGCATCGGCGACGGTGACACCGGGCTTCACATATTTGCCTAGCGCGGTCTCCACGCTGACCGAAGCCGACTTGTAGGCTTCGAGATAGTTGATGTCGGGCGTGCGGTTGAGCGCATAGGCCGTCGGCACCACGCCGATCAGGATCAGCATGATCAGGCCCATGCCCTTTTGTCCGTCATTGGAGCCATGCGCGAAGCTGACGCCGGTGCAGGTGAAGATCAGCAGCGCGCGGATCCACCAGGGCGGCGGGGCATTGCCTTTCGGCGCCTCGTAGAGCGCCGGATTGCGGACGAGAAGCTTCATCGCGTAGAGCAGGATGGCGGCGGCGAAGAAGCCGATGATCGGCGACACCAGCAACGTCACGCCGACATTGGTGGCCTGCGACCAGTCGACGCCGCTGGTGGCGCTGCCGGCAGGTGCCATGAATTGGTTGGCGAGGCCGACGCCGATGATCGAGCCGACCATGGTGTGCGAGCTCGACGCCGGCAGGCCGAGGAACCAGGTGCCGAGGTTCCACAGGATCGCGGCCACCAGCAGTGCGAACACCATGGCAAAGCCGGAGGAGGAGCCTACCTGCAGGATCAGCTCGACCGGCAGCAGCGACAGGATGCCGAAGGCGACCGCGCCGCTGGAGGTGAGAACGCCGAGGAAATTGAAGGCGCCCGACCACATGACGGCGAATTCCGCCGGCAGCGAGCGCGTGTAGATGACGGTCGCCACCGCATTGGCGGTGTCATGGAAACCGTTGACGAATTCGAAGCCGAGCGCGATCAGCAAGGCGATGCCGAGCAGGATCCACGGCACCGTCCTGGCCACCGCCAGATCCTGGCTCAGCGCGTAGCCGACATAGACCACGCCGACCAGCACCAGCACACCGAAGACCGGCAGGAACCACTTCGCGCCGCCCGAACTATCCAGCGGATGATCCGGCCTTGGAATGCCCGCCTCACTGGAAACTATGTCCACCATGTCCCACTCCTATTGCATTGCAGCAAAGAACTGGAAAAGACGCTATGGCCGGACGATGAACCCTGTGTGACGCCGGAGAGGCCTGGCCTTTCGCGCGGTCTCCTTCAGGCGGGACCGGAGCGTGTCTTTAGGATCGCCGAGAACAGCGGATCGAAGGCTCGGCTGATCGGCGCTGCGGCGGCTCCCAGCGCGATCGACCAGGGATCGGTTGTGCCGAGCTGCAGGCGCGGCAAGGTCCGGCCCGGCCGGTCGGCGATTGACGAAAGCAGCGGATGCATGGCCTCGACAAGCCGGCGCGCCAGCGCTTCCGGCGCGCCGCTGGTCAGGATGACTGTCTGCGGATCGAAGATGGTTTCGATGAGATGCACGCTCCAGCGCAGGTCATGCGCCGCGCCCTCGATCCAGCGCATGATCTTCAGATCATCCGCCGCGACCAGCGCGTCGATCTTTCCGTAGAGATCCTCGTCGGCAGGATCGAGATCAAGATGCTGGTAGAGCGAGGCGAGCGACGCGCGATGTTCCAGCGGCGTCGAGCCCGGACCGGCCGGCGACAGCAAGGCCATGCCGATTTCGCCTGCATTGCCATGGCCGCCGCTGTACAGTTCGCCGTTCAGGATCAGTCCGGCGCCGATGCCATAGCCGACATAGAGACACACCGCGTGATCGACGCCATGCGCGGCACCCACGATGCGCTCGGCCGTCGCGCAGGCCGCGGCATCGTTCTGCAGGCCGACATTCAGTCCAGTGCCTTTGGCCAGCGTGTCCAGCAGCGGAAACTTCTGCCAGGCCGGCATCATCCATTTGTCGTCCGAATTCTTCAGGCCGAACGGGCCGGGCATGGCGACGCCAAGACCGACGAGGCGTTTTTCCGACTGCGAGGAGATGCCGGACAGCTCGCGCCGGACGCCATCGATCAGGTCCAGGATCACCTCGACGCCCCTTGACGGCTCATCGAAAGGCAGGTTCGCCTCGGCGCGCGTCAGCACGCTGCCCATCAGGTCGACCGCGACCGCCCGCGTCAGATGACGGTCGATCTGCAGGCCGATGGCGAAAGCGCCTTCAGGAACCAGCCTGTAGGGGGTCGACGGCTGGCCCCGGCCCTTGCGCACCGCCTTGAGCGCGACGACCAGGCCATCGCTTTCCAGGTCCTCGATGATGTTGGAGACCGCCTGCTTGGTGAGCTGCGTCGCTCGCGCGAGGTCGGCCCGCGACAGCGCGCCATTGAGGCGCAGTGCCTCGATCATGACGCGGCGATTATGCGCGCTTGTGCCCTCCTGGTTGGTGCCGCTCTTGGCGCGGATCTGGCTGATGTCGTCCATCGGCGTTTCCCCTCTTGACTCCATTAGGATATTGATCACTAATTAAGTCAAGCGAATTGACTTAATGCAAACCGAGCGCCCAAAAACAAGATGGCCAAGGCCTCCGCCTGTCGCCACTGGTCAGCCGGGTAACCATCAGGTCACGCGAAACGGATCCGGGAAGACGATGCCGAATGCCTGGCAGCGCCGGCCCGTCAACGCTGCAATGGGAGAAGAAAATGCTTAGGACGATCACCAAGACACTGGTCGGCGCGGTTTTTGCCGGAGGACTGCTCGTCCCCCATGCCTTCGCCGAGACGACGCTCAATGCGCTCTTCATGGCGCAGGCCGCCTACAGCGAGGCCGACGTGCGCGCCATGACGGATGCCTTCACCAAGGCCAATCCCGACGTCAAGATCAATCTCGAATTCGTTCCCTATGAAGGCCTGCATGACAAGACCGTGCTCGCCCAAGGGTCGGGCGGCGGCTATGACGTCGTGCTGTTCGACGTCATCTGGCCGGCCGAATACGCCACCAACAAGGTGCTGGTCGATGTGTCGTCGAAGATCACAGACGACATGAAGAAGGGCGTGCTGCCCGGCGCCTGGACCACCGTCCAGTATGACGGCAAGTATTACGGCATGCCGTGGATCCTTGACACCAAATACCTGTTCTACAACAAGGGCATCCTGGAAAAGGCCGGCATCAAGGCCCCGCCGAAGACCTGGGAAGAGCTCGGCGCACAGGCCAAGATCATCCAGGACAAGGGTCTGCTGAAGACACCGATCGCCTGGAGCTGGTCGCAGGCCGAAGCCGCGATCTGCGACTACACCACGCTGGTCAGCGCCTATGGCGGCGACTTCCTCAAGGACGGCAAGCCGGACTTCCAGAATGGCGGCGGCCTGCTGGCTCTGAAATACATGGTAGACAGCTACAAGTCGGGTCTCACCAATCCCAATTCCAAGGAATTCCTGGAAGAGGACGTTCGCAAGGTCTTCGAAAACGGCGATGCCGCCTTCGCGCTGAACTGGACCTACATGTATAACATGGCCAACGACCCGAAGGACTCGAAGGTAGCCGGCAAGGTCGGCGTCGTGCCGGCGCCGGGCGTTGCCGGCACCAGCGAAGTGTCGGCCGTCAACGGCTCGATGGGTCTCGGCGTCACCGCGGTCTCCAAGCATCAGGACGAGGCCTGGAAGTACATCACCTTCATGACCTCGCAGGCAACGCAGAACCAGTACGCCAAACTCTCGCTGCCGATTTGGGCCTCGTCCTATGACGACCCGGCCGTCACCAAGGGCCAGGAGGAACTGATCGCCGCCGCCAAGCTTGGCCTGGCCGCCATGTATCCGCGCCCGACCACCCCGAAGTACCAGGAGTTGTCGACCGCCCTGCAGCAGGCAATCCAGGAATCGCTGCTCGGCACGGCCTCGCCGGAAGATGCCCTGAAAACCGCCGCGCAGAACAGCGGCCTCTGATTTCCACCCATTGCGGGCGGCCTTGTGCCGCCCGTGCTATTTCTGAAATCGTGTTGAATTGAAAGAGGCTGCTCCGATGTCGAGCACCTGGATGACAACCCGCGCCTGGCTGCTGATGCTGCCGCTGCTCGTGGTCATGGTCGCCGTCATCGGCTGGCCGCTGGTCGATACGGTCGGGCTCTCCTTTACCGATGCCAAGCTGGTCGGCACGGCCGGCAATTTCGTCGGCGTCGACAATTACACCAACATGCTGTCGAGCTCGAATTTCTCGCGTACGCTGATCACCACGACATTGTTCGCGGTCATTTCGGTCGCCGCCGAAATGGTGATCGGCGTCCTGGCCGCCCTTCTGCTCAACCAGGAATTTCGCGGCCGTGCCATCCTGCGCGCCCTCATGATCCTGCCGTGGGCGCTGCCGACCGTGGTCAACGCCACGCTGTGGCGGCTGATCTACAATCCCGAATATGGCGCGCTCAACGCCGCGCTGACGCAACTGCATCTTATCGACGCCTATCGGTCCTGGCTCGGCGAGCCGGGCACGGCGCTGGCTGCCCTCATCGTCGCCGATTGCTGGAAGAACTTTCCGCTGGTGGCGCTGATCGCGCTCGCCGCCCTGCAGGCGGTACCACGCGACATCACCGCGGCCTCGCTCGTCGACGGCGCGGGACCGTTCAATCGCTTCCGTTTCGTCATCCTGCCCTATCTCGCAGGCCCGCTGATGGTGGCGCTGGTGCTGCGCACCATCGAGGCTTTCAAGGTCTTCGACATCATCTGGGTGATGACCCGTGGCGGGCCGGCAAACACCACGCGAACACTGTCGATCCTCGTCTACCAGGAAGCGTTCTCCTTCCAGCGTGCCGGCTCGGGCGCGTCGCTGGCGCTGATCGTCACCTTGCTCATCACGCTGCTCGCCGTCGCCTATGCGGCCCTGGTGAGGAAGACCGCAGGGAGTGCCGCCTGATGGAACGCAAGAGCCCCACTTTCACCATCTTCATCTATGCCTGCGCGCTGCTGCTCGCCGCGATCATCCTTGCGCCCATCGCCTGGCTGTTCATCATGAGCATTTCGCCGGCCGCCGATCTTGCCGCCAAGCCGCTGCGCTGGTGGCCGCAGGCAGCCGATTTCTCCCGCTACCAGCTATTGCTGTCGACGGCTGAAAACAGCGCCGGCGCCGCCTTCACCTCTTCGCTGCGCAACAGTCTCGAGATCGCCGGCATGGCGACGCTGGCGGCACTCGCCTTGGCCATTCCCGCCGGCTGGGCGGTGTCGCGCACGCCCGCGATCGGCTGGTCGCTGTCGATGGTCATCGCCACCTACATGCTGCCGCCGGTGGCGCTGGCCGTGCCGCTCTATATGGGCCTGTCGCATCTCGGCCTGCTCAACAATGTCTTCGGCCTGGCGCTGGTGTATCTCACTATCCTGGCGCCCTTCACCACCTGGCTGATGAAATCTGGTTTCGATTCCATCCCGCGTGAGATCGAGGCGGCGGCGATGATCGACGGCGCCGGCCTGTTCCAGACACTGCGCATCATCACGTTGCCGCTGGCGGCACCGGTGATGGCGACATCGGCGCTGTTCGCCGTGCTGCTGGCCTGGGACGAATTTTTCTATGCGCTGCTGTTCACCTCGGACCAGCGCGCCAAGACCTTGACCGTCGCCATCGCCGATTTGGCCGGCGGCCGTGTTTCCGACTACGGATTGATCGCCACGGCCGGGGTGCTGGCCGCGCTACCGCCGGTGCTGATCGGCCTTGTCATGCAGCGGGCGCTGATCTCGGGCCTGACCAGCGGCGGTGTGAAAGGATGACCATGACTGCAACAGGAATTCGGCCGGCCGGACTGGTCGCCATCGATCGCGAAATGCAGCGCCAGCATGCGGATGCGCGCGCTTCATTCGAACAAAACACCGCCATGGCGCTAAAGGTCGCCGGCTCGATCAGGAAGACCGGACGCCTGCTCCTGCTTGGCATGGGCGGCTCGCATGCGGTGGGGCGTGCCGTTGAGCCGCTCTATCGCACGCTGGGCATCGATGCGCTGGCGCTGCCGCTGTCCGAACAACTCGGCCAGCCGCTGCCGCTCGAAGACCGCACCGTGATCGTGACCTCGCAATCCGGCGAGAGCGCCGAGGTCGTCAGATGGTTTTCGCAGACCGGCGGCAGCTCGGATATTTTCGGCCTGACGCTCGAAGGCGGTTCATTTCTCGCCCGCACTGCGCCTTGCCTGGTCGGCGCTGGTGGCACTGAGCTGGCTTTCGCCGCGACCCGCAGCCTGACCGTGACCCTGGCCCTGCATCTGGCCATCCTGGCTGCTCTGGGTGAGGATCCGGCCGCCGCGCTTGCTGTGCTCGAGGCTCCGCAGGATTGCGTCATCGCCCCCGCACTTGTCGCGCTTGGCAAGGTGGACACGATCGTCACCTCCGGTCGCCGCCTGCAAGGCGTGGCCGAAGCCCTGGCGCTTGGGCTGACCGAACTGTCGCGGCTCCCCTGCTTTTCGCTGGAAGGCGGCCAGTTGCGGCACGGGCCGATGGAGATGCTCGGCCCCCAGATCGGCGTCGTCCTGTTTCGTGGTGACGACCCGACGTCGGACCTTGTCACCGCCATGGCCCTTTCGGTGGTAGAGGCCGGCGCGCCGCTGGTCATCTTCGACGCGTCCGGGCAACCGCCTGTCGTCGGCGCCGTCACGCTCTCGTTCAGATCAGCATCGGGGATGGCCGCTGTCTTCGCCATGCTGCCGGTGGCGCAGCGCCTGATGATCGCCTTCGCCGACAGCCGCGTCGACAATGCCGGCACGCCCGTGCGCACCACCAAGATCACCAGGAGCGAGTGATGCGTCCGCTGGCGGTAATCGGTAACGTCAATGTCGACCTGATTGTCGGCCCGATCGCGCCATGGCCGAAGGCGGGAACCGAGACCGTCGTCGACCATGACGAATTGCGGGTCGGCGGCCAGGCCGGCAACACCGGGCTTGCCTGGCAAGCGCTGGGCATCGATTTCGCGATTGCCGCCAATGTCGGTGACGACCAGTTCGGCCGCTGGCTTCGCGAAGCGTTTGGATTTCGCGCCGAGAAATGGGCGGTCCGTCCCGAAGGTACGACCTTGTCGGTCGGCATGACCCATCCGGATGGCGAACGAACTTTCTTGACCACGCGCGGCCACCTGCCCCGCTTCAGCCTCGGCGATGTCTTGTCCGTTCTCGACGGCGGCGCGCTTTCCGGTGGCTATGCATTGCTCTCCGGCTCCTTCCTGACCGAGGACCTCACGCGCGACTATGAAGCTTTCTTCGACTGGACCGACAGCCACGGCATATCAGTGGCGCTCGACACTGGCTGGCCGATCGATGGCTGGACCGAGGCCAATTGCGCCGCGACAAGGGCGTGGCTCTCGCGCTGCGCGCTGGCGTTGTTCAACGAAGTCGAGACGGTGACCCTGGCGGGATTGCCAGGTCCTGAGGAAGCGGCGCGTGAAATCCGATCCAGCATGAGGCAAGGTGCGACGTTTGTGGTCAAGCGCGGGCCGCGTGGCGCCATCGCCATCGGCCCGGATAATACGCTTGTCGAAGCCGTCGCGCCCGATGTCCGTGTCGTCGACACGATCGGGGCCGGCGACGTCTTCAATGCCGCCTTCCTGGCCGCATTGGCACAGGAACAGCCGCTGTCCGCCTGCCTCCGCGCCGCGACGCATGTCGCCTCGCGCGCCATTTCCACCTTGCCCCGCAACTATGGCGGGCCGATGCAGTTCGAGGGTCCCATGCATGAGCGCGCTTGAAATCCGCGGCGTCCGCAAGAGCTATGGCAGTGTCGAAACGCTGAAAGGCATCGACATCGCGCTGCAGAGCGGTGAATTCCTGGTGCTGCTCGGCTCATCCGGCTGCGGAAAATCGACGCTTCTCAACATCATCGCGGGACTGGCCGAAGCCACGAGCGGCGACGTGCTGATCGGCGGCCGCTCGATACTCGGCGTACACCCCAAGAACCGCGACATAGCCATGGTTTTCCAGTCCTATGCGCTCTATCCGAACCTGACCGTGCGCCGCAACATCGGCTTCGGACTGGAGATGCGCGGCGTCGCGGCCGACGAGCGTGACAGGGCGGTGAACGAAGCGGCAAGGCTGCTGCAGATCGAACCTCTGCTCGACCGCAAGCCGAGCCAGCTGTCCGGCGGCCAACGCCAGCGCGTCGCCATCGGCCGAGCGCTGGTACGCAAGCCGCAGGTCTTCCTCTTCGACGAGCCGTTGTCCAACCTCGACGCCAAGCTACGCCTGGAAATGCGCACCGAGTTGAAGCGCCTGCACCAGATGCTGCAGACCACCGTCGTCTATGTCACCCACGACCAGATCGAGGCGATGACGCTGGCCAGCCGCATCGCTGTCATGCGCGACGGCAGGATCGAGCAGCTCGGCACCCCGGAAGAAATCTACAACGACCCGGCAACACTCTATGTCGCCGGCTTCGTCGGCGCGCCGTCGATGAATACGCTTCAGGCCACCATTGCCGGCGGCAGGCTGGCCATTGCCGGGTCCGATGTACGGATCCCTTTGCCCGCGCGCTATGCGAATGCGGCTCGTGAGCGCGCACAAATGGTCGTCGGCATCAGGCCGGAAGCGCTTCGTGTGGCGACCGGAGCCGCCACGGACCTGTCATTGCCGGTGGAGATCGAGGTGGTCGAACTGACTGGCCCTGAACTGGTCACCACGGCCCGGATCGGCGCGCAGCGGCTGACGGCTTGCTTGCCGCCGCGAGCCCAGCTCGCCAAGGGCGAAAAGCGCAACCTCACCTTCGACGAGGCCGCGCTTCGCTTGTTCGACCCCTCGACAGGCAAGGCCTTGCCGGCGATTTGAGATCACAGCGTCGTCCTGCACCCGCGCAGGCAGGCCTATTTGGCGATCTCGAGAAGTGACGATACCAAGAGTTGGCGCTCGTCCTTCGACAGCACGTCGGAATCGAACAGGTTCATGCTGCGCAGTCCTTCGATGGCGAGATAGCAGACCAGCAGCGATCTGAGGTCCGGCGCCTCGCCCTTCAGGCGCTCGAAAAGCTGCCGCTTGAATGTCTTTATCGGCGTCATGAAATCGGGATCCTCGGCGATCGCCGAAAAAATCCAGGATGCCGACGGCTGCTTTTCCTCGCAATCCTCGGCTGACAGTCTGATATAGACGGCGAGGGGATTTTTGCCGTTGTCGTTGCTGTTCGCGGTTTCCAGCGCTTGCTCGAAATCGCGCAGATAGTCTTCGACGAGGCCCTGCATCAATTTGGCCTTGGTCGGAAAATTGTAGAGCAGCCCACCCTTCGACACGCCGGCGCGGCTGGCGACGGCATCGAGCGACAGGCTACCGGGCCCGGATTCCCGGGCAACATCAGCCGCCGCGGCGAGAATCTTCTCGCGCGAGTTCGGTCTTTGGGCTCTCATGGTGCCTCCCATCGCAAGCTTAGGCCCAATTGACAAGACCGTCCAGACGGTACAGTAAGACCGCCACCATTTGAAATCGGGACCCACAGTCCGTATGTGTCCCGAGTCCGTGCTTCGCGCCGGATTTTCGACTGAGGGGACTTCCTTGTTCAAGCGCATACTCCGTGTCTTTATCATTATTGTGGTTCTTGCCGTGCTCGTCATTGTGGTCGGCGGCATCGTCGGCTTCAATTTCCTGCGCGACAACGGCATCAAGCAGTATTTCGCCACCATGAAGCCGCCGGCGGCGACCGTGTCGACGACCATCGTCAAGCCGTCGAGCTGGACGCCGGGCGTCGAGGCGATCGGTACGGTGCGGGCCGTGCGCGGTGTCGACCTGACGGTCGAGACCGCCGGCATCGTCAAGCAAATCCCTTTCCATGCCAACCAGAAGGTGGCGGCCAATGCGGTGCTGCTGCAACTCGACGACGCCGTCGAGCGCGCCGATCTTGATGCGCAGAAGGCGCAGGCGGCGCTCGATCAGACCACGCTGACCCGCGCCATCGAACTGACAAAGCGTGGTGTCGGCTCCGACTCGACGCTGGACACCGCGCGTGCGGCGGCGTCCGCTTCGGCATCCCAGGTCACCAGGCTGCAGGCCGTGCTCGACCAGAAGCAGCTTACCGCGCCTTTCAACGGCACCGTCGGCATCCCGAAGATCGATCTCGGCCAGTACCTGTCACCTGGCACCTCGGTGGTGACGCTCCAGGATCTCGACACGATGCGGGTCGACTTTTCAGTGCCCGAACAGCAACTCCCGCTGCTCAAGATCGGCCAGACCGTTCGGCTCGGCCTTGGTGGCGACGACAAGCCATTTGCCGGCGCCATTCGGGGCATCGACCCCAAGATCGACCCCTCCAGCCGGCTGGTGAACATCCGGGCGGAAGTCGCCAATCCCGAAGGGAAGTTGACCCCAGGCCAGTTCGTACAGGTGCGCGTCGAACTGCCCGCGGAGCAGAACGTGCTCTCCCTGCCGCAGACGGCGCTGACCACCAGCCTCTATGGCGACTACATATTCGTGGTGCAACCGGCGAAACCCGCCGGGGCGTCCCCGGCGCAGCCGGCCAAGCCGGGCGAAAAGCCAGCCGCTGCGGCCACCGACAAGCCGGCGGACGCCAAGCCCGCGGACAAGGCCGCTTCCGATGCCGCCAAGCCAGCAGCGGCCGATCCGGCCAAGCCGGCGGCCGAAGGTGAGAAGCCCACGCTGGTGCTGTCGCAGGTCTTCGTCAAGCCCGGCCGCCGCAATCAAGGCATGGTCGAGATCGTCGAAGGGCTCAAGGCCGGCGACGAGGTCGTCACCGCGGGTCAGAACCGCCTCTTCAACGGCATGACCGTCAACGTCGACAACACCATCGACCCGACCAAATCGGCAAACAAGCAGGCCGACCAGCAATGAGCTTTTCCGATCTCTTCATCCGCCGGCCGGTCCTTTCGACCGTCCTTGCCTGCATGATCCTGCTGCTCGGTTTCCAGGGCATCTTCAACCTGTCTATCCGGCAGTATCCGAAGGTCGACGAAACCGCGATCACCATCACGACGGCCTATCCGGGCGCCAGCGCCGACCTGATCCAGGGCTTCATTTCAGCCCCGATCGCGCGCGCCGTCGCCTCGACCGAGAACATCGACTACGTCACCTCGTCCAGCCGGCCGTCCTCCAGCACCGTGACGGTGCAGATGAAGCTCGGTTCCAATCCCGACGTGGCGCTGACCGAAGTGCTGTCCAAGGTCCAGGGCGTGCGCGGCACCTTGCCGGACGCCTCCAAGGACCCGGTCATCGTCAAGGGTACGGGTCAGCAGTTCGCGATGATGTACATCTCGATGCAGAATCCGAACATGACCAAGGAGCAGCTGACGGAGTATATCGAGCGCGTCATCAGGCCCCGCATGTCGACGGTCGAAGGCGTCGCCGACGTGCAGATCTTCGGCGCCCAGGAATATTCGATGCGCGTCTGGATCGACCCGGTCAGGCTTGCAGCGCGCGGCGTGACGGCGGCAGAAGTGCTGACGGCGATCAACAATTCCAACTTCCTGTCGGCGCCCGGCAACACCCAGAACGAATATGTCGTCTCGTCGATCACCGTGCGCTCGACGCTGCAGACACCGCAGGCCTTCGCCGAGTTGCCATTGCGCTCGACCGACGGCAATGTCGTGCGCCTGCGCGACGTGGCCCGTGTCGAACTCGGCGCCGAGAACACCGACACCAGGGTCTCCTTCAACGGCAAGCCCGGGACCTTCCTCGCCATCTTCCCGACCCCGGCAGCCAATCCGCTGACCACCGCGGCAGCGCTCACCAAGCTCGTCCCGCAGATCCAGGAGACGCTGCCCAAAGGCATGACGATCGAGGTCGTCTACGACGCGACCGGACAGATCAGCGCCTCGATCGAAGAAGTGTTCAAGACCATCGGCGAGGCGGTCGCCATCGTCGTCGTCGTCATCCTCCTGTTCCTCGGTTCGTTCCGCTCGGTGATGATGCCGATCATCACCATTCCGCTGTCGTTGATCGGCGTCTGCTTCCTTTTGTTCGCGGTGGGCTATTCGATCAACCTTCTGTCGCTGCTGGCCATGGTGCTGGCGATCGGCCTTGTCGTCGACGACGCCATCGTGGTGGTGGAAAACATCCATCGCCACATGGAAGAAGACCACATGCCGCCCATGCAGGCGGCCTTCAGCGGCATGCGTGAGATCGCGTCGGCCATCGTCGCCATGACGATGACGCTGGCCGCCGTGTTCGCGCCGCTGGCCTTCACCGGCGGCCTGACCGGCGCCCTGTTCCGCGAATTCGCGGTGACGCTCGCCGGATCGGTGGTGCTGTCTGGCGTCATTGCCATCACCATCACGCCGATGATGTCGGCGCGTCTCCTGAAGCCCGGCAATGCCGGCCGTTTCCAGCGTATCGTCGACGGCACCTTCTCGCGCGTCGAGCACGTCTATGAGCGCGCCGTCACCGGCTCTTTGAACTATCGCCCGCTGACGCTGCTCATCGTGCTGGCGCTTGTCGGCGTGACCGGCTTCATGTTCACCAAGACCTCGACGGAACTGGCGCCGGAAGAAGACCAGGGCTTCCTGCTCTCGCTGGTGACGGGGCCGCGCTATGCGACCTCCGATTACACCGAGACGTACGTCAACCAGATCCTGGGCCTGGTCAAGGATATTCCCGAAACCCGGGCGCAGTTCTCGGCCGTCGCGTTCGGCGGCACGACCAACAGCGCCTTCGTCGGTTTTGCCTTCAAGGATTGGGCGGAGCGGAAGCGCAATTCGAAGGAGCTGCAGGCCGACATCACGGCTCGTATTGCCAAGGTGGCGGGTGTCCAGGCGTTTGTCTTCGCACCGCCGACGCTGCCGGGCTCCGGCGGCGGCTTGCCGATATCCATGGTGGTGCGCTCGACCGGGGATTCCGCTCAGGTCTACGAGGAAGCCGAGAAGATCAAGAACAAGGCGCAGGCGTCGGGCCGCTTCATCGTCGTGCAGAATTCGATGGCCTATGACGCACCGCAGGTGACGGTGACCATCGACCGCGACCGCGCGGCCGCGCTCAACCTGCCGATCGCCGACATCGGCCGGACGCTGACGCTGCTGGTCGGCGGCGCCGAAGTGGCGCAGTTCGACCGCGACTCCAACAGCTATGACATCATCCCGCAGGTGCCGCAGGAATTCCGCGACAACCCCGAAAAGCTCGGCGAGTACTTCGTGCGCAGTGTGACGGGCGAGATGGTGCCGCTATCAGCCGTGGTGAAGATTTCGAACAATGCGTCGCCAGCGGCAATCGAGCAGTTCAACCAGCTGAATTCATCGACGATCTCGGCGCTGCCGCTGCCCGGCGTTACCACCGGCGATGGTTTGAAAGTCCTCGAGGACATTGCCAGGGAGAGCCTGCCCGACACCTTCTTCATCGACTATTCCGGCCAATCCCGGCAGGAGAAGGAACAGGGCAACACGATCCTGATCGCTTTCGGCGCGGCCGTCATCGTCATCTACCTGGTGCTGGCGGCGCAGTTTGAAAGCTTCCGCGATCCGCTGATCATCATGATGGCGGTGCCATTGTCGATCTTCGGCGCGATCGTGCCGCTCAATCTGGGCCTCGGCACGCTCAACATCTATACGCAGGTCGGCCTGATCACGCTGATCGGCCTGATCACCAAGCACGGCATTCTGCTGGTCGAATTCGCCAACCAGCAGCGCGAACTGCATGGCATGAGGCGGCGTGACGCCATCATCGCCTCGGCCAAGGTGCGCCTGCGGCCGATCCTGATGACGACGGCCGCGATGGCGCTGGGCGTGGTGCCGCTGATCGTTTCCAGCGGCGCCGGCGCCGCGGCCCGCTATTCGATGGGCCTGGTCATCTTCACCGGCATCCTGGTCGGCACCATGTTCACGCTGTTCGTCGTGCCTATGTTCTACACCTTCATCGCCAGCAAGGACCTGCCGCATCTGGCGGAAAAGCCGGATCCAAAGCTAATGCCGGCGCTGCCGAGCTGAGGCACAAGGCGCAAGAAACAAAAAGAGGCCGGGATTTCTCCGGCCTCTTTTTTTGGGGGTCGCTCCAGCAACTCCGGCACATGGCCGAATGCGGCAACCTGCCTGCTACTTGACGATGACGATGCTGGTGTTGGCCGGGCCGAAGGTCTCGATGAGCTGGTAGAAATCGGCGGCATTGTCCGGGTGCAGCCGCACGCAGCCATGCGAGGCCGGCTGGCCGAGGCGCTTGATGGCATAGGTGGCGTGAACCGCATAGCCGCCGCTGAAAAAGACCGAATGCGGCATCGGCGCGTTGTCGTACTTTTTCGAATACCACATCTCATGCATGCGCGTCGGCTTGAACGAACCGGTCGGCGTGACATGCGCCCTGTCGCCGGTGGAAACCTTCCAGGCGAAAGTCGGCCGGCCGTCGACCGAGACTTCCATGACCTGCTGCGACAGCGAAACGCGCGCCACGATGCTGTTGGCGGCATGGGCGGCGTTGGCGCCGAATAGAAGCGCGCTGCCCACGAGCGCCGCGAAGGTGATGTTGATGAGCTTTGCGGAAATAGTGGTGTGCATGATGTCCCCTCTCTGCCGGCCCGGCCGGCTCAATTCGATGAGCGGCTTATCCCTGCGGCATGTTTCGGAGAGATTTCGCGAAGTGCTCGTTTGTGTTTCGAAACTGTTTCCTCTGATTAACAGGCCAAACCCCGCATTCTCGGCACTGCCCGCCCCCAAACGCGGGATCAAGAATGAAGTACATAGGTATTCATCCCGAAACGAAAGTTCGAACCATCCATATGAAAGAGATCAGATCGATTTCGAAACCAAACTGCAACAAATCGCGGATTTTGGCGGCATGATGCGGATACGGACCGGAGGCAAAAGTTGACGTAACGAAAGCAGACGGCAACGACCATGGGAACGAAAACGAACACGCGGTCCTGGCTCTTCAGGATCAGCATCGCGGCGGCGGCCATCGGCGGCATCGGCACCATTGCCGGTGCCCCCATGGCAAAGCTGGCGACGATGAGTTCGAGTGAGATTTCGACCCTGCACGTCGCCCTGTTTTGCGCCACGGTCTGGATCGTTTCCAGCCTGCGCATCGCCCGGTTGAAGGCCCTCTGGCGGGTTGGCCTTCGGCTGCTGGCATTGCGCGGCCCCTCCGGCAACTTGCTGCCGAGAGGACCGAAGGCCCGCGCCGCGACGGGGGGCTCCGTGGGCGGCGCGGGCACTTCGGGAGTTTCCTGAAGCGACCCGCGATACAGTCATCTTTTTGGGGAATTCCGATATGAAAACAAAACTCGCGGCTTCGGTGCTTTCCGCACTGCTGTATGCGCAGGGCCTGCTCGGCTTTGCCGCTCTCGCCAGTGTGCTCTTCAAGGAGCGCGCTCATGCAAGCGAGTTCGCCGCCGGCGGCGACATGGCCTCGGGCCCGTCATTGCTGGTGGTGCGCTGAACCTCGCGGGCATCGGCGCGGAAATGGAAAGTCCGATGCTCATCCGGGGAGCCAACTGGAAAAGCCAGCCGTCAGTCGGCGAACTGCCGTGGCGGATCGAACCTGTAGCCGGCGCCGCGTATGGTGGTGATGGTCTCGGTGTCGAGCTTGCGGCGCAGCCGCACGATACGCGAGTCGATCGAGCGATCGAAAGCGTCGGCATTCTCGGCCGGTGCGGCGGCGATAATGTCGTCACGCGTCAGCACCTTGCGCGGGCTCGCCAGGAACAGCCTGAGCAGCGCCACCTGGCCGGGCGAGAGCTGCTCCTGCGTACCGGAGCGATGCATGACGATCGCCGATCTCAGATCGACGGTCGCATTCTCCAGCACGATCAGTTCCTGGGTGCCCCTGCCGCGCCGCGAAAGCAGGCCGCCGACACGCGCGGCGAGTTCCCTGACATTGAGCGGACTTTCGACGACGTCGGCGGCGCCAAGCTCGAGCGCCAGCACCTTGTCGAGGAGATCGGCCGGCCGGCATATCAGGATGAAATCCGGTCCATGCTCGCCGCCCCCACTTTGGCCCCCATAACGCCTGAGCAGATCTCGCCCTTCCGCCTGGCTAACGCTGTCCCCGACGACGACGACATCGATGCCTCTGCCCGCCAGCAGCGATTCCGCCTCCCAGGGCTGCCGCGCCTGGCGCACGTCATGGCCGCGCCGCTCAAGATGGTCGGCAAGCTCGGTCGCCACGACGTCGGCAACGGAAACAAGCGCGATGACGGCTCGTGCGGCCATGTTTTCCAACCGTTCCCTGGCAACCGGATATGAGTACTGGACATCATGTTTATACCCAATCTACTTTCCACTGAAAGTGGGAGCGAGAGCATCGTGCGGGCAAGAATTGTCATCGTCGAGGACGAGCCCGACCTGAGGGACGCGGTCGCCGAATATCTCGGCGCCGCCGGCTATGATGTGGCGACCGCGGAAACCGCGGCCGCCGCGCGCAGCCTGATCGAGACGCAGCCCTTCCATCTGGCCATCCTCGACATCGCCATGCCGGGCGAGGATGGCCTATCGCTCGGCCGCTGGCTGCGCTCGAAAATGCCCATCGGCATCATCTATGCGACCGCCGCCGGCACCGCGCTCGACCGCATCGTCGGGCTGGAACTCGGCGCCGACGACTATATCGTCAAGCCATATGAACTGCGCGAAGTGCTGGCCAGGGTGCGCAGCGTGCTGCGCCGTGTCCCGCAGCCGACGGAGCCGCAGGACAGGAAAGCCAGGACCGACCGCCGTTCCGTGGCCTTCGGCCCCTTCCAGGCGGATCTCGACGGCAGGCTGGTCACCGGCGCCAATGGTACGGTGATCGACATGGCCAAGAGCGAGTTCGACGTGCTGGAGGTTTTCCTGACCCGAGCCAACCGGCTGCTGACCAGGGCCGCGATCTCCGAGGCGATCGGCTTCACCGAAGATCCGGAATCATCGCGCGCCGTCGACATCCGCATCATGCGGCTGCGCAAGAAGATCGAGACTGATCCGGCCAACCCGAAATTCCTGCGCACGGTGCGCGGCGAAGGTTATATCTTCTCGCTGCCGACCAGCGACGGCAACTGAGCGTCAGACCCACAGGGTTTCCGCTCCGCAGCCGTTGCCAGCCGATCGAAGTGACGTGACTCTGGAATGACGGCTGACAATGACGGGCGAGACGGCAAGCACGGATATGCAGGGTTTCAGGCAAGGCGCGGCGATGGCGGCCGTGCGTGTCGTGCGCCGGCTGCGCGAGGCCGGCGACTGGCAGCGCGAAATGGACGGCATACTGGAAACGCTGTGCCACGCCATGGAGTGCCAGCGCGGTATCCTGTTCCGCCTGCGCGAATTGCCCGGCCAAGGTTTCGCCCAGTCGGTCGCCGCCTACTGGATCGACCCTGATTTCGGCGGCGAACTGGCCTCGCCGACCGTCATCATGCAGTCGATCGTCAATTCGGATCCGCTGTTGGAGCGGCTGGCCGAGGATGAGCGGCAGGGCAAGGTCTTCGCCGGGCACACGCGCGATCTCGAAGGGTTCCTGAGAGCCGATTTCGAAAAGCAGAACATCAAGTCCTTCCTGTCGGTATCCGTCTTCGCGCACGGCCATCTGTGGGGCACGCTCGCCGTCAATGATTGCGTCGAGGAGCGTGAATGGACCGACGAGGAAGAGGCGACGCTGCACATCATCGCGCTCGCCATCGGCGACGCCATAGAACACTCCCCCTCCGACGCCCATGCCAGCGAAGTGATCCGCCGCACCATGCTGCAGGCCTCGCTCGATGCCATCATCGTCATCGACGAGGCCGGATCGATCATCGAATTCAATCCGGCTGCGGAAAAGATGTTCGGCTTCCAGCGCAGCGATATCCTTGGCAAGGACCTGCTCGATACCGTCGTTCCGGAATACTACCGCAAGGGTTATGCCTCGGGCGCCGACTACATGTCCGGCCGCGGCGCGCCGATGGTCGGCCAGCGGCTCGAGACGGTGACGCAGAATGCCGCCGGCGAGGTCTTCCCGATCGAGCTGACGGCGACCGAGATGCGGGTCGCCGACCGCCGGCTTATCTTCGGCTCCATCCGCGACCTGCGCGAGAGGCTGCGCGCCGAGGAGGAGATCAACCGGCAGCGCGAGAAGCTGCACCAGAACGAGAAGATGGCGGCGATGGGCTCGCTGCTCGCGGGCGTTTCGCACGAGCTCAACAACCCGCTGGCGGTGGTGGTCGCGCAATCGACGCTGCTGCATGAATTCGCCTCGGACCCGCAGACCAAGGTCCGTGCCGAAAAAGTGCGCGCCGCAGCCGAGCGCTGCGGGCGCATCGTCAAGAGCTTCCTGTCGATGGTCCGCCTCCATCCGGCGGCGCAGACCGAGACCGATCTCAACCAGGTGATCCGCGCCGCTCTCGAGGTGACCGCCTACGGGGCGCGCTCGAGCGGCATCATCATCGATACCGATTTCGCACCGGGTCCCCTGCTGGCCATGGCCGACGCCGACCACGTGACGCAGGTGGCGGCCAATTTCCTCATCAACAGCCAGCATGCTCTGGCTGGCATTGCCGGCGACCGGCTAATCAAGGTACGGAGCTTCCGCAGCGACCGGGGCAATCCGGGCTTCTCGGTCGAGGACAACGGACCCGGCATTCCCGAGGCCATCCGTTCGCGCATTTTCGAATCCTATTTCACCACCAAGCCGGTCGGCGTCGGCACCGGTATCGGCCTGTCGATTTCGAAGTCCATCATCGAGCGGCACAATGGCAATGTCTGGTTCGAGGAAGTGCAGCCGAGAGGCGCGCGTTTCGTCGTCCAGTTGCCGGCTATCTCGGCGGGCATCGCCGCCGCTGGCGAAAGCCAGCCCCGATCGAGCGGCCTGCGCCATGCCCTGATCATCGATGACGAACCCGACGTCGCCGGTTCCTTGTCCGACATTCTCGAATTGATGGGCATCAAGTCGCGGATCGCGCCGGTCTGGGAATCGGGCGCCGCCACCTTGAGCGGCCACATGCCGCCGGACATCGTCTTTTCGGATCTGCGCATGCCCGGCACATCAGGCATTTCGATCTACCGCGAACTACTTGCCGAGCGGCCCGACCTGGCGCGGCGCTTCGTGCTGGTCACCGGCGACCTCATAGGCGCAAAGGCGGAAATCGAAGCCTTGCCGGCGCAGCAGCGGCCACAGATCCTCGAAAAACCGTTCAGCACGCTGGATGTGCGCAGCGTGCTTTCGACCATCGCCGAGCAGGCCGTGTCGAAAGCATAAAAAAGAGGCCCCCGGCCGACATCGCGGCGGGAGCCGAAGGGAGCGCTGGAGGACGCTCGGGGAGATCAGGGCATGATCCCCAAACGGGAACCGGTTTTCGGGATCATGCCAGGCAAATCCAGAGACAGAAATCAGAAGATGTTGGGCGTGCTGGTCAGCGGCGCGGCGTTGGCGATCATGCGGATCGCGCGGGCCTTGTGCGTTCCGGACTGCTCGGCAATGGCGCGCAGGCAATCCACGCTCTCGGCGCCCCAAGCCTGCCCCTTGCAGGCGAAATCGATCGCGGGCATCGGCAGGCGGGCGGTCGTGGTCGTGGTCGGCGCACCTTCGACGATGTTGGCGGGCGGATTCAACGAAGCGAAGGCTGGGCCGACCGTCGGCGTGAACGCCATGCCGGCGAAGGCGCAAGCAGCCAGCGCCATGAACATTGCCATGGGGTGGTCGCTGGCACGCTGGCGAAGCGCCAGCTTCGGGCGGCGGTCAGCGCGCTCTGGAGCCTGAAAGCGGTTGCTGCTGGTGATCTGGACTTTCGCATGCATCATCACCCCCTTCGTTGATTTTCTTTTTGCGATAAAGCGAATTTAATCGCGCCTTGTAACGACGGAAAGGTGACGGGAGCCCGGCAATGTAACCGGATTGAAACATTAATACGGGCAGAGACGGTCAAAATCGGTCATCGACTATTTTGATCCGGGATAGCGGGTTGCCCAGCGTGCCCCGCTGGTGGCCGACGCGAACGGCAGGGCTTTTTCTTGCCCCCCGGAATACCTTGTCGGACGGCGCGATTTGCAGCGTGACCGGCAACGGGTGGAGGTTATGGAACTCTGGCTAACACCCGGATTTTCCGGGGTTTTCAGAGATCACGGTGAAGCAGGATTCCGCTGGAACCGGGGCTGACATTTTCGCCCTGAAACCTGAGCATTTCCACAAACCATTGCATTTCAACGCAAAATATGATTATATTGAATGCATATTCAATAAAAAGAAGAGACGTTTCATGAACCCGCACCTCCGTGACGTGGCAATCCCGAACGATTGGGACCGGCGGGGATTGCCGGGCTGGAGTTACCATTCCACCGCCCTTCTCGAACTGGAGAAGGAGCATGTCTTCCGCAATCATTGGCAGATCGCCGGGCATATCTGCGACATACCCAATGCCGGCGACTACCTCACCATGGATGTCATCGGCGAGCGCGCTTTGATCGTGCGCGGCAAGGACGGCGTCGTGCGCGGCTT
Organism: Mesorhizobium sp. B2-3-11; assembly: GCF_006442215.1. Taxonomy (NCBI): domain Bacteria; kingdom Pseudomonadati; phylum Pseudomonadota; class Alphaproteobacteria; order Hyphomicrobiales; family Phyllobacteriaceae; genus Mesorhizobium; species Mesorhizobium sp. B2-3-11. The sequence goes on from NZ_VFVS01000004.1 coordinate 56,379, forward strand.
CAACAACATGTGCCGCCACCGCGGCAGCCGCGTCGTGGCCGACAGCCAGGGCAATTGTAAGAACGCGCTGGTCTGCCCGTTCCATGGCTGGGTCTACAATCTTGACGGTACGCTGCGCGGCGCCGCCCGCCCGCGCTCCTTCCCCGATCTCGACAAGACCGAGTTCGGCCTGATGCCGCTCGATCTCGAAATCTGGATGGGCTTCATCTTCATCCGCTTCCGCAATGGCGGGCCACAGCCTTCCGTCGCCGAGCTGTTGAAGCCGATCGAACCCGAATTCGCGCATTACAATGCAGCCGACATGGTGCCCTCCTGGGGCATCTGGACCCAGAAAACACCGGTCAACTGGAAGTCCGTGCGCGACGTCGACAATGAAGGCTATCACGTCGCCATGGCGCATCCGGCCCTGCAGGATCTCTACGGCGCCACCTATTTCGACGAGCCTTTCGTCAACGGCGTCTCGCGCTCCTTCGCCACCTACAACCCGCATGCCGGTCGTCGCTGGAGCGTCAGGAACTACGTCAAGATCGCGCCGGAGCCGACGCATCTGCCGGACCACCTCAGGAAGGCCTGGGTCTATTACGGAATCTTCCCGAACGCCGTCCTGTCGGTGATGCCGGAATCGGTGCAGTTCTATCAGGAGTTCCCGCTGTCGACGGGTGAGACGCTGCTGCGTGGCGCCATCTATCGCTACCGCGACGAAAGTCGCGAGCAGGCCGCTGCCCGCTATCTCTCCTTCCGTATCGATCGCGACACCATGTCGGAAGACGTGCAGCTTTCGGTCTGGTCGAACGAATCCATGCTGTCCGAGTCCTTCGAGGGTTTTTACTTCTCCGACCTCGAATATGGGGTGCGCACCCACCACGACCATCTGCGCAAGCAGCTTCCGGTGCTCGGCCTGGAAACAGCGCCGGAAGAAAAGGACATGTGGAACCTAAACGATGCGCTGAGATCGCGAGGGTAGCGGCGCAAGCCGCGAAACTCTCCCCCACAAGAGGAAGATTGGCTATCACCCCCGCCAGACACCCTCTTTCCTGAGGTCATCCATGGTGCGCGAAATGCCTTCGCGCAGGGTGCCGACCATGTCGTCGATCTGCTCGCGCGTGATGATGAGCGGCGGCGACATCACGCACATGTTGATCAGTGGCCGCACCAGCAGGCCAAGCTCATGGCAGTGGGCGTCGATGCGTTTTCCGACATTCTTGTCGAGTTGCAGCGGATCCTTGCTTTCGCGGTCGGCGACGCATTCGACACAACCCATCAGCCCCACGCCGCGCACCTCGCCGACCAGCGGCAGCTCTTCCAGCGTCTTCAGCTGCGCCTGGAAATAGGGGGCGACCGCCTGCGCGTGGGCAAGCACGCTTTCTTCCAGCAGGTCGAGGTTCTTCAAGGCCACCGCGCAGCCGACGGGATGGCTGGTGTAGGTCAGCCCGTGGCCGAACATTGCGTCGGGATGGTTCGAGCGGCGCAGCTCCTCCAGCAGCCGTTCCGAGATGATGACGCCGCCGAGCGGGAAATAGCCTGAGGTGACGCCCTTGGCAAACGTGATCATGTCGGGGTCGATGCCGAAGACGTCGCCGGAGGCAAAGACATGGCCAAGCCGGCCGAAGCCCGTCACCACCTCGTCGGAAACATAGAGAATGTCGTTGTCACGGCAGATCTCGCGGATGCGCTTGAGATAGCCGTCGGGCGGCACGACGACGCCGCCGGACGCCTGCACCGGTTCGCCGACGAACGCGCCTATTCTGTCGGCTCCGAGGCGCGCGACCGCGTCGCGGAACTGGTCGACGAGGAAATCGGTGAAGGCAGCGATGCTCATCCCTTGCGGACGCCGGAACGGGTCGGGCGAGGAGAGCTTGACCACCATATCGCCGGCGCCGTCCATCCAGTCGCGATCGCGCGGGCGGCCATTGAGCGAGGCCGAAAGATAGGTCGAGCCATGGTAGGCGCCGCCACGGCTCAGGATCAGCTTCTTTTCCGGCCGGCCACGTACATTGTTGTAGAACTGCATGAAGCGCAACGCCGTCTCGACCGCGGATGAGCCGCCCGTGGTGTAGAAGACATGGCTGAGGTCGCCTGGGGCATGGCCGGCGAGACGTTTGGCAAGCTCCGCCGATGGCGCGTTCATCGTGTACCAGGGCGTGTTGTAGGACAGCGCCATCGCCTGGTCGTACATCACCCTGGCGAGTTCCTCGCGACGATGGCCGACATTGACGCACCACATGCCGGCCGGGCCGTCGATGAGCCGCTTGCCGGTGTTGTCGGTGATGTAGATGCCATCGCCCTCGCCGATCAGCGCACGCGCCTCCGAACCGACGGAACCGGCATAAGGCCAGGGCTGGATGAGATGACGCTTGGCCAGCTCGACCGCATCGTCGTCGCCAGGGCCAGCCGTTTCGCCTGCCTTCAGATCTCTCACCGCCGCCATCATCGCCTCCACATCACCGAATTTTCCCGGGTATCAATCCGATTCGCTATGGCCGAAATCATCGCTCCGCTCACACGATTTTGAATGTCCGTTCAATCAACATTGCAGAAATGGCGCTTGATTTCAATCCGCGGATGCGCGCATGATGAAAGAAAGCCGGCAAGGGGAACAATAGCCGGCGCCAGCCCAATGGGATGCCGTATGGCGGGACAGTCCAGGCCAGCAACCGAGATCACAACCGGAGCCCCGCCCTCTGGTGCCCTGCAATGACGGTGGCTGCGGAAGGGTTGCCTCCGTTGCGCACGACGCGGGCCAGACGAAATGCCCTTCTGCAATCCGAGCCCGTACAGGGCTTTGCCCTGATCAGCCCGACCTTGCTCTACGCGCTCATCCTGCTGGTCCTGCCGATACTGGTGGTCATCGCCCACTCCTTCTGGACGCAGCACTACCTGACCATCGACCGCACCTTCACGCTGGAGAATTACCGCGTCGCGCTGACCGAGCCGATTTACCGCGATCTGTTATGGCGCTCGCTCTATATCTCGCTGACGGTCAGCCTGTTCACCGTCGTCCTCGCCTACCCGATCGCCTACTTCATTTCCTTCCGCGGCGGCCGTCACAAGAGCCTGTGGCTGTTCCTCATCACCATCCCGTTCTGGACCAGCTATCTCTTGCGCGTGATGTCGTGGAAGGTCATCCTGGGCTATAACGGCGTCTTGAATTCCGGCCTGATGGGTCTGGGCATCATCGACGAACCGTCGACAGCCCTGCTCTACAATTCGAGCGCCGTCATCATCACCCTTACCCATGCCTGGGCGGCCTTCGCCATTCTGCCGATCTTCGTGTCCCTGGAGAAGGTCGATCGCACGCTGGTCGAAGCGGCCACCGATCTTGGCGATGGCCCCTTGCGCTCGTTCCTGCGCGTGACCTTGCCGCTCTCGGCGCCTGGCATCATTTCCGCGGCGCTGATCGTCATGATCCCGACGGTCGGCGACTACGTCACGCCAAAGCTCGTCGGCGGCAAGGACGGCGTTATGATCGCCAACGCCATCCAGGCACAGTTCGGCAAGGCAGCCAACTGGCCGCTCGGTGCCGCACTTTCCGTCACCACCATGCTGATCGTCTCCCTGATGGCCGGCGCCACGGTGCTGATCATCCGCACTTTGCAAAGGATGGCGCGATGAGGGCGCGGCGCCTCCTGCCGGGCGGCTGGCTGTCCGCCTACGCGTTCCTCTATATTGTCTTCCTCTATCTGCCCGTCATCTTCCTGCCGATCTTCTCGATCAACACGGCGGCGACGCCGAAATTCCCGCTGACCGGCTTCACCCTGCAGTGGTACGAAGACCTGCCGCGCACACCGGCGCTGCTCGATGCCGCCTGGAACAGCCTGATCGTCGGCGTCTCGGCGGCCATCCTCTCGACCGTACTCGGCATCCTCGCCGCCCGCTCGATCACCCGCTACCGCTATCCCGGCCGCCCCGCCATCAATGGCCTGATCATGGCGCCGCTTGTGCTGCCTGAAGTGATCGTTGCCATCTCCATGCTGCTGGTGATGCTGCAGCTTGGCTTGAGCCTGTCGCTGGTCACCGTCGTGCTCGGCCACGTGCTGATCTGCATTCCCTATTCGATGACAGTGTTGACCTCCGGCTTCGAAGGTTTCGACCGCAGCCTCGAGGAAGCCTCCGCCGATCTCGGCGAGAGCGCCTTCGGCACTTTCCGGCGCGTGACGTTGCCGATGGTGGCGCCGGCGATCATTTCCAGCCTGCTGGTCTGCTTCACCATCTCTCTGGATGAATTCATCATCGCCTTCTTCCTCACCGGCACCAAGGCGACGCTGCCGATCTACATCTGGGGCCAGTTGCGTTTCGCATCGAAACTGCCCGGCGTTCTGGCGCTGGGCACGCTGCTGCTGGTCGCCTCCTTCCTGCTGATGACGATCGCTGAAATGCTGCGTCGCCGCGCGGCCAGACGCACCCAGAACGAGGGAGGCCTCTATGCCTGAGCGGCCGCGGATCGAGCGCACTCACGCGGACAGGATCCAATCCGAAAGACCGATGATTGAGATCCGCAACGTCACCCGCAGCTACGGAGCCTTCAGGGCGCTGGACGACGCCTCCTTGACCATCAGGGAAGGCGAGTTCTTCTCGCTGCTTGGTCCGTCCGGCTGCGGCAAGACCACGCTTTTGCGCATGATCGCCGGGTTCGACAATCCGACCAGAGGTTCGATCGCGGTTGGCGGCCAGTCCATGGAAGGCATCCCGGCCAACCGCCGGCCGACCAACATGGTGTTCCAGAGCTATGCGATCTTCCCGCACCTCAATGTCGAGCAGAACGTCGCCTACGGACTGAAGCGGCTGAAGCTGCGGGCCGGCGAGGAGAAGCGCCGCGTCGAGGAAGCGCTGGCGCAGGTCTCGCTCACCGGCCTCGGCAGGCGGCTTGCCACGGAGCTTTCCGGCGGCCAGCGCCAGCGCGTCGCGCTCGCCCGTGCCCTGGTGATGCGGCCCAAGGTGCTTTTGCTCGACGAGCCGCTCTCGGCGCTCGACAAGAAGCTCCGCGAGCAGATGCAGGTCGAACTGCGCCGCCTGCAGCAGGCCGTCGGCATCACCTTCGTATTGGTCACCCACGATCAGTATGAGGCGCTCGCCATGTCCGACCGCATCGCCGTGATGTTCGGCGGCAAGATCGCCCAGGTCGCCTCGCCGAAGGAGATCTACCAGCGCCCGGTCAACCGCCAAGTCGCCGACTTCCTTGGCGGCATGAACTTCGTCAAGGCCGAGATCGTCGAGGAGAACGGCGCCTCGCTGATCCTCGACACGCTGGGTTTCGGCCGCATCAAGACCGACAAGCCCAAGGCTTTCGTGCGCAACGGCGGCGGCGCCACGCTCGGCATCAGGCCTGAGCGCCTGCGCGTGCTATGGGACAATGCGACAGCCAAGTTCGAGGTCGCCGGCAAGGTGGTCGAGCGCCACTATTTCGGCGAGATCACCCATCTGATCGTCGAGATCCCCGGGCTGGAAAAGCCGCTATCGGTGACCGAGACCAACGATTTCGGTGCCGATGATATCCCAGTCGGCACCTCCATCCGCCTCGCCTACGATCCCGAAGCCCTGGTCGCGATGGCCGACTGAACGTCGACGATGATCCTGCGCGCCGCGATGCGCCCGGCCACGATCGCGCCTTCGACATAGCCCGGGAATGACGGCGACAGTTCCGACGAAGCGAAATGCACCGGCGGCGCACCGGCAAGAATGGTGCGCTCGGCATCCCTCGCCGTCACATCGACGATCAGGTCGCTATAGGCACCGCCGCTCCAGCCATCATGCGTCCAGTCGCGGCGGTTGAAATCGAGAATATCGGCAGCCTCCGAACCAAGAGCCTCCACAAGTCTCGTCGTCACCTGCGCCCGCAGGTCCGCCTGGCCGAGTTCGTGCCAGCGCAGCGCCAGCGGCCCGCCAATGAAAACGACTAGCGCCGCATGCTCGGAATCCCTGCTGGCGTCGCAGGCAAACAGCCCCGGCAGATCCCGCCACATCACCATCCCGCTCAAATTCCGTTCGCGCCAGAATGGCTTGGGATAGCGCACCAGGATCTTGATCACAGCGCCGCTTTCCCAGGCGCCGAGCGCCGTTTCCAGGGCTGCTGGCAAGGCTGGCGTAAAATCGAGCTTCGCGGCTGTCGCCGGCGGCACGGCGACCAGAACTTCGCGCGCTTCGACCACGCTATTGATCGAGACGACCCGAACCCTTGGCGGACCGTATTCGATGCGGCTCACCGGTTCACCGAGCCTCACACGGCCGCCGAGGTCCTCGGCCAGATCATCGGCCATCGACTGCATGGTCTCGCGCAGGGAATATTGCAGCTCCGGCACCTCGTTGGTGATGCGCCGGTCATTGTCGATGAGATACCACAGTGGCACCTTCTCCAATGCCAGGCACCACAGGCCTTCGATCATCGACCGGAAGGCCGCCTTGGCCTCGCCGGCGTCACCCTGCGTCTCCAGCCACCCGGCAACGGTCAATCCCGCAATGGCAGGATCGTTGGGCTCGATCCTGTTCATGCGCTCGCGGATTGCCATGGAGGCGTGATAGGTCCGCTCGGCCTGGTCGACCGACATTGACGGGTGGGTGATGAAATCACCCTCGACGTAAGTCTCGACGAATGTCTTGCCGCGAGCCCGGGCCAGTTCCATCAACTGCGGCATGTCCTCGCACAGGAATTGGCCGCCGCTGTCGATGCGCTCGCCAAGTCCATTTCGCACGGTCTCGACGCGGCCGCCGACACGATCGCGGGCCTCCACAAGCACGAAGTCGACGCCGGCGCGCTTCAATTCAATCGCGGCCGATAGGCCGGTGAAGCCGGCGCCGACGATAACGACGTCGGTTCTTTCGATCTTGTCGTTCAATAGCCAGCCTTGATTTTCTCGAACTCGTCGATCATGCGCTTCTTCAGCTCCGGCGGTACCGGCTGCTGGAACAGGGTCTTGTCGAGGAACTTGTCGAGATTGTCGTGTAGGCCGGGTGTAGCAGCGGGTCCTCATGGCCCGACCAGTCGAACACGACGAGGTCGCCGCCGCCCTCGGCGAGCGCATAAACCGCGCCGGCACCGAACGTGCAGGCAGCGGCTATGACAAGGTGGCGAAGCACGGAATTCATGGTGCGAAAAACTCCCCCATCGCGAAAGATGCCGAGAGCGAGGTTAGGCAAATTCAAGCGCTTTGGCGAGCCCATCCGCCGCTCCTGCCGGCGCACGGACGGGTCCGCCAGTCAAAGGCTTAATAGCCCGCTTTGATCTTCTCGAACTCGGCGATCATCTTGAGCTTGAGATCCGACGGCAGCGGCTGCTGGAACAGCGTCTTGTCGACGAATTTCTGCACGTCGTCATAGCCCTTTTCCTTCAGGACGGCCTGATCGACGCCGGTCATGCCCTTGGCATTGGCCTGGCCGTAGCCCCAATCCTTGACCAGCACCTTGGCGATCTCCGGATCATTGACTGCGTTGAGATAATCATAGGCCTTGTCGGTATTGCCGGGTGAGTCCTTGAACAGCACATAGCCGCAGACCCAGGTCGAGATGCCTTCCGCCGTGTCCTTCTTCGACTTGATCGGCACGCCGGCGGCGACCGACTGCACGGTCGCATCGTTCCAGGCCCAGGCGAGATCGACCTCGCCGCCGCTCAGAAGCTGGACGACGTCGGTGGTGTCGGTCCAGTAGGAGCGCACATTCTTGTGTACCTGGCGCAGGAAGTCGGAGGCCTGCTTGAACTGGTCGTCGGTCATCTTGGTCCAGTCCCTCAGGCCGATGGCGAGGCTCGCCAGCGCATAGGCATCGTCGACATTGTCGCCGATCGAGACCCGGCCCTTGAACTTCGGATCTACGAACGCTTTCAGCGACTGCACGTCCTTCTCGTCGATCTTGGAGGAATTGTAGGTAAGCTGCGTGTTGCCCCAGTCCCAGGGCATGAACCAGGCTTTTCCGTCATCGGTTGTGGCGAGATTCTTCATCGCCATGATGCCGGGATTGAGGTCCTTCCAGCCCGTGATCCTAGAGGTGTCGAGCGGCTGCAGCAGGCCAGCCTCGCGCCACTTCACCACGCTCTGCGAGCAGGGATGGCCAAGGTCGGCCTTGAAGCCGGAACGGACCTTCTCGAACGCCTCGTCCTCATCGCCGAAGAATGCGAAGGTCGGCGAATCGCCGTTCTTCTCGACGTATTTCGGGTGGAAGCCCGGGGCCTCGTAGCCGGACCAGTCGAACACGATAAGATCCTTGTCGGCGGCGATCGCCAGGGCGGCGGCGGAAGCCGCCAGTGCACCGGCCAGTGCAAGCGTCAGTGTCAGGCGTCTTGTCAGTGTCTTCATTGCTGCTCCATCCTCTGTGATTTTCTTATGATTTCGTTGGGCCGGCCCCCTTCCGTGGGTAGTGTTTCGGGAAAGCCGCCGACAGGAATTCATTGGCCGCCTGCAAGGCCGTCTCGCGGGTCGTGTCCTCGGTGCCCATCATCAACCGCAGCCACAAGCCTTCCAGCATGGCGCTCAGCGCCAGCGCCATGACCTGCGGCTCGTAGGCATAGCCGCCGTTTTGCTTGAGCGCCGTGCAGAGGTCGATGAAAATGTTCTGGTAAACGGCATCCCGCGCACTGCTCAGCGCCTGGTAGGTCGGCCGCGATTTGGCCTCGCCCCAGAAGGCGCACCAGGCGGCAAGCTTGCGCTTGTTGCAGATCGAGCGGTCGAAATCGGCCGCGACCAGCGCCTGGAGCTGGTCGGCAGGATCGTCGCCTGCCTTGTGCAGCGCATTGCGCCAATGCGCCGAGTATTCGTCATACATGTACTGCAAGGTCGCGATGAGCAGCTTTTCCTTGCTCTCGAAATGGAAATTGACGATGCCGCGCGACAGACCGGCGCCATCGGCGACATCGGCCATCGTCGTTTCCGAATAGCCGCGCTTGGCCAGCGAATCGATCGTCGCCTCGATAAGCTGAAGCTGCCTGACCTCCTTCGCGGCCTTGCGCCCGCGCTTTTCGGATTCAGCCTTCCGTACGGGTTCAAGGAGCGCGTCCCTGGCGTCTGCCGTCTTCATGCGTATGATGGTCTCCAGCATCGCCGGCTATCCCTTTGCGTCCGGCTTCAACCCGCGAAGATGAGTGGGACGGTGCTCGCCACTGTCAAGCACCTTCTGCATGGCTTCCCAGGTTCGAATGTTGTCGACACAGGCCGACCGACCACGGCGGCAACGGCCGAATAGCGATCCCTTCAACCCCATAGCGCCTCTGGGAGCGGATGGCGGTGTAGTCATACTCCGGCTCGGCCTCGGCCGTTTCGATCATCAGCCCTCGGTCCCCAATGGACGAACGCCTGTTTCGAACGCCGGCAGAGCGTAATCCATGTCTGGAAAAATGCAACATCATTTGTTGAACATTCATTCAGAATGGCTGGACAGAATGGCTGACGCCATGCCAAATTCCACGTATTCGGGGAACAGATCACGCGAAAATGAAGAGCGGGTCGCAGATGAGAACTGGGCCAAAATGAAAGCTTGGGACGCGATCATCATCGGCGGCGGACACAACGGCCTGGTCAACGCCTGTTACCTGCAGCGCGCCGGGCTCGACGTGCTGGTGGTGGAGAAGAACGACTGGGTCGGCGGTGCCGCCACCAGCCGCGAGCTGACGCCGGGCTTCCTCTATTCCAACTGCTCTTATGTCTGCTCGCTGTTCCGGCCGGAGATCATGCGTGATCTCGAGCTGCCGCGCTTCGGCCTGCAGGTGATTTCCTATGAAGGCGGCGCGGTCTTCACCCGGGATGGCGATTATCTCGCCAACTACCGCGACCACGACGCGCACCGGCGCGAATTCGCCCGCTTCTCCAAAAGGGATGCCGAGGCCTATGACCGCTACTCCCGCGACGTGACGCGACAGTGCCGTTTCATCCAGCCGCTGCTGATGCGCACGGCGCCAGATCCGACCAGCCTGCGTCCGCGCGATCTCGGCGAACTGCTCTATCTCGGCAAGAAATTCGCCGGTCTCTCCGCCGAGGAAATGGCGCTGACTCTGCGCTTCTGGACCATGTCCATCTCGGACTTCCTCGACGAATATTTCGAGACCGATGTCATCAAGTCGAACTTCGCGCTGTCCGGCATCATTGGCACGGCACTCGGGCCGATGTCGCCCGGCACGGCTTACGTCCTGCTGCACCACTATATGGGCGAGGTCGACGGTTCGGTCGGTGCCTGGGGCTATGCGCGCGGCGGCATGGGCGCGGTCACCAAGGCACTGGCCGCTTCCTTCAAGGCCTCGGGTGGAACCATCCGCACCGGCGCCGAGGTCGACCACGTGCTGGTAAACAGAGGCAAGGCGAAAGGCGTCGTTCTGGCCGGCGGCGAGGAGATTTACGGCAAGCTGGTTGTCTCCAATGCCGACGTGAAGCGCACCTTCCTGAAGCTGGTCGAGGAAAAGGAACTGCCCGACATCTTCCTGCGCCGGGTCAAGAATTTCAAGATCCGGGGCTCCTCAGGCAAGGTCAACATCGCGCTCGATTCGCTGCCGGAATTTCCCGCGCTGCCGAAGGACTCGCCAGTCTATCGCGGCGACATGCATTTCACCGATTCGATCGAGCGCATGGAGCGCGCCTATGACGACTGGAAGGCCGGCCGCTGGTCCGCCGATCCCTTCCTCGACATGGTCATCCCGACGACACTCGACCCGACCATGGCGCCGCCTGGCAAGCATTTCATGAGCTGCTTCGTGCAGTACGCGCCGCACAAGATCGCTGGTCGCGAGTGGACGGACGCCGATCGCGACGGTTTTGCCGAAAGCGTGGTCGCGCAGATCGCTGAGTATTCGCCGGGTTTTCGCGACCACATCGTCCATATGGAGGTCCGCACGCCGCGCGAGATCGAAACCGAGGTCGGCCTCACCGAGGGCAACATCTTTCAGGGCGAACTCACCTTCGACCAGCTGCTGTTCAACCGCCCGGTGCCGGGCTACGCGCAGTATCGTTCACCGCTCAGTGGGCTCTATATGTGCGGTTCCTCGACCCACCCCGGCGGCGGCGTCATGGGTGCGCCCGGACGCAATGCCGCGGCCGAAATCCTGCGCGATCTCGCAAAATCCACCTCGCATATGAGCCCGGCCCATGACGTCATCTGATGCACCAAAATGGGATGTTCTTGTCATTGGCGGCGGCCACAACGGGCTTGTCGCCGCCGCCACGCTGGCGAAGGCAGGCCGCAAGGCGCTGGTGCTGGAAGCCGGAGCCGAACTCGGCGGCGCCGCGCGCATCGAGGAATTCGCGCCCGGCTTTCGCATCTCGTCGGTCGCGCATGTGCTGAACCGGCTGCATCCCGATGTGGTGAAGACGCTGGGGCTGGAAAAACACGGGCTGCAAATCGCTCGCGCCGACTTCGCCCCGTCGGTCGCCTTGTCGAAGGATGGGCCGCCGCTTGTCCTGCATGGCGCTTATGGCGAGGTGCTGACCGGCGCCAGTCCGTCTGAACAGTCCGCCTGGAGGGAATTGCGCGCGCAACTGCTGCGCTATGCAGGCGTCCTGAAACCCTTCCTGTCGCGCCGGCCGCCCGATTTCGGCGGCATGTCGCTGTTCGAAGGCGCGGCACTTGGCCAGACCGCGCTGGCGCTGAAGAAGCTCGGCAAGGAAGACATGCGCGACTTCCTGCGCTTGCTTTTGATGAACGTCGCCGACCTGCTTGACGAGCAGCTTACCGACGACAGGCTGAAAGGCCTGCTCGCCTTCGATGCCACGCTCGGCAGCCATCTTGGCCCGCGCTCGCCGACCTCGCTGCTCGGCCTCTATTATCGTCTGGCCGGAGAGATCGGCGGTGCGGCCGGAGCGCAGATACTGCCACAGGGCGGCATGGGCGCGGTGGTCGCCACGCTCCGCGCCGCTGCCGAAAAGGCTGGCGTCACGATCCGCACGTCGGTGCCCGTCGCAAGGATCATTGTCGAGAAAGGCCGCGCCGTCGGCGTCGTCCTCGACAATAGCGAGGAGCTTCGCGCCAGGACGATCGTCTCCGCCACCAATCCGGCGACCACCTTCCTCGAGCTTGTCGGGCCGCGCGGGATCGACACCGGCTTCATGCGCAAGGTCAGAAATATCCGCATGAAGGGCAATGCCGCCAAGCTCCATTTGGCGCTCGACCGGCCGCCGCAATTTTCCGGGGTCGATGCTGCCGGCAGCAAGGGGCGGCTGGTCATTGCGCCCTCCCCAGACCATGTCGAGCGTGCCTTCAATCCATCCAAATATGGCGAGTTCTCGCCCGAGCCGGTGATGGAAATCACCTTGCCCAGCCTTGCGGACCCATCGCTGGCGCCAGGCGGCGCCTGCGTGCTGTCGGCCGTGGTGCAATATGCGCCTTATGCACTGAAGGAAGGCTGGGATGCCGGCAAGCCGAAATTCCTCGAGGCTATCATGGCTCAGTTGGAGGCCTACGCGCCTGGCATAGGCAAGACGGTGGTTCAAGCCGAACTGCTCACCCCTGCCGACATCGAGAAGCGCTTCCGCATGCCGGGCGGCCACTGGCACCATGGTGAACTGCAGGCCGATCAGATGCTGATCTCGCGACCCGTCTCCGGCCGGTCGGGCTACGACACGCCGCTCGACGGGCTGTTCCTGGCCGGTGCGGGTTCGCATCCCGGTGGTGGTGTTTCGGGTGCGCCCGGCTTGAACGCGGCACGGCACATCATCGCGATGAAAGGGTGACGGGATGTCTCAGTTGGCCAACACCGGCTTCCACTGCGAAGGAACGCTGCCATGACCAGTCAGCTCGACAACGCGGCCCGCAGCCTGGCGCAATCCCACTTCCGCACGCTGCGCATTGGCACGCTGTTCCAGCCGCGTATCGACGCGCTAGCCAAGACCCAGGACTGGTACAATTGGGCCGGCTACCGCGCGCCGCATTCGCTTTGGGACGAGGAGCTCGAATATTTCGCCATCCGCAGCCAGGCAGCACTGTTCGACATCTCGCCGATGACCAAATACCGGATCGAGGGACCGGATGCCGAAGCCTTCCTCGACCGCGTCACCTTGCGCGATGTCACCAAGCTCAGCCCCGGCCGTGTCCATTACACCGCGTGGTGTGACGACGAAGGTTTCGTCCTGGACGATGGTACGCTTTTTCGCTTGTCGCCGACACGCTTCCGACTGTGTTCGCAGGAGCGGCATCTGCCGTGGCTGCTGGACAGTGCCCTTGGCTTCGACGTCATTGTCGAGGAAGAAACCGAGGCCGCCGGGCTCGCCTTGCAGGGCCCAACCGCCTTCGCCGTGCTGCGCGATGCCGGTTTCGCCGGTGTCGACAAGCTGAAAATATTCGACCTTGCCGAGTTCCCGCATGACGGCGGCACGGTCACCATCTCGCGCACCGGCTTTACCGGCGATCTCGGCTACGAGCTGTTCGTGCCGGTCGACAAGGCGCTCAGCCTGTGGGACCGGTTGATGGCCGCGGGCGAACTTCGCGGCATCCGCGCCATCGGCTACACCGCGCTTAATCGGACTAGGCTCGAAGCCGGGCTGATCGTCGCCAATGCCGATTTCACCACCGCCGAACACGCCATTCGCGCCGACCGCCGGCGCATGCCCGACGAGGTCGGGCTCGGCTTCATGATCGATCTGGAAAAAGGCCATTTCAACGGCCGTCGTGCCATCCTCAAAGCGAGGGCGAAACGCAAGCTGCGCCATGTCCTGGTCGGGCTGGAGATCGAGGGCAACATCCCGGCCGAACACGCGATCGTCTACCACAAGAAGTCAAAGGACGTCGGCCTGGTCAGCGCCGCCATGTGGTCGCCAACGGCCAAGCGCAACATCGCCATCGCCTCGCTGGCGCGGCCGTATGGTGATACTGTCGTGGAGGACCTCTGGGTCGAGATCTACGCCATGCGCGAGCTGCAGTACCAGAAGCTGATGAAACGGGCCAAGGTCGTGGCGCGGCCTTTCATAAAGCTCGACCGCCGCACCGCCAACCCGCCATCGGATTTCTGACCATGACCGAGGAAGCGGGCAAGCACCAGGAAGAAGGCGAGGCCGCCGAGCAGTGGGAGCTGGTCAACACGCCGCTCGGCGAGAAATGGTCCGGCCGCACGCGCTATGCCGCCGCCATGTTCTTCTACAAGCAGGGCGAGATGAGCGCCGAGACGCTCGAAGTCTACCGCATCTGCGCGCGGTTGGATGCGGAAAACCCCTTGCCGATCATTCGCGATCGTGGTGTCGGCAAGAACTGGCTGAAGCGCATGGGCTTCGAATAAACCACTCTAACCTATCGTTCTTTCCAGCATGCTCAGCCAGTTGCGGTAGGCGATCTTTTCGATCAGCGCGCGGCCGAAACCGCGTGCCGCCAGCGCATCGATGAGTTTCGGCAGGCCAGCGACGTCGCCGATGACGGCCGGGATCATGGCACCGTCGAAATCCGAGCCGAGGCCGACGCCGTCCTCGCCCAAAGCCTGCAGCAGGGAATCGATATGGCGCACCATGATGTCGAGGCTGGTGTCGGCATTCATGCGGCCGTCCTCGCGCAGGAAGCCGGTGGCGAAGTTGAGGCCGACCATGCCGCCGGACTCGCGGATCGCTCCGAGCTGCCAGTCCGTCAGATTGCGCGAATGGCCGCAGATCGCGTGCACGTTGGAGTGGGTGGCGACCAGCGGCGCATCGCTAAGTGCTGCAACATCGCGGAAGCCCTTCTCGTTGAGATGCGAGAGGTCGATCATGATCTTCAGTTCATTGCAGGCCTTGACCAGCGCCTTGCCGGCATCGGTCAGGCCAGGTCCGGTGTCGGGCGAGGACGGAAAGCGGAACGGCACGCCATTACCGAACGCGTTCGGCCGACTCCAGACGATGCCGAGCGAACGCAGGCCCGCGGCATGCAGAACGTCGAGCATGGTGAGTTCGGGATCGATCGCCTCGACGCCCTCGATGTGGAACACCGCGGCAATCGTGCCTTGTGCCATGGCGTTGCGCACGTCGCCGGCACTGCGGCAGATCGCCAATGCGCCGGCGCGCTCAAGCCGGAACAGGATGGACGCCATGGCGATCGTCGAGTTGAGCGCATCGGCGCGTGGAACCTCGGGCGGCAGCGGCTCGCTGTCGCTCGGCGCCGAAGGCACGGCGCTGCGCCGCGCTTTCTCGACCGGCGGCGGGAAGATGGCGAACATGCCGCCGGCGAATCCGCCGGCCCTCGCACGCGGCAGGTCGATATGGCCGCCCGATTTCCCGTCGATGAACAGCTTTTCGACGTCGCTGTCCTTGGACTGATAGAGCCTCAGCAGCGTGTCGTTATGGCCGTCGAAGACGGGGACGAGGTCGGAATCTGTCATAGGGGGTCATTCGGTTCGTTCATCGGCGCGGGAGCGATATATCATACCCACTTAGGCAAGATGTGCTACCCGCGCAAATGACAAAGCCTGTCCGACCTATTGCTTCAGCACGTCGGCCCATTCCGGATGGCGGCGGAACTGGGCGTTGGCGAACGGGCAGAGCGGGATGATCTTCTTGCCCGCTGCCCGCGCGTCCTCGACGGCGCGGGTGACGAGCCGAAGCCCGGCGCCCTGGCCGCGAAAGGCGTCCGGTACTTCGGTGTGGTCGATGATGAGCTGGTGCTCGCCGATCTTGGTGAAGGTCATCTCGGCCTCGGCGCCGCCGGGGCCGCGCAGGAAGTAGCGACCCTTGGATCCGCGATCTTCAAGTTCGATCTCTGGCAGTTGATCGGGCATCTCTACACTCCTTGGACGACACCGGCAAAAAGCCGCCGCGCCGCCTCGATTTCGTTTGGCCGCACCTCGTGCCCGCCTTCGTGCCACTCCACTGTGACATCGGCGCCATCGGCACGCAAATAGGCTTCCAGCCGCGCCGTCAGGTTCGGCGGGCAGATCGGATCGCGCCTGCCGGCGGTCACCAGGATTTGACGGCCGGCAAGGCTGCCTTTCACCTCCGGTTCGAACGGGATCAGCGGATGCATCAGCACCGAAGCGTCGAACAGGTCAGGGGCTTCGAACACCAGCGAGGCCAGGATGTTGGCGCCGTTGGAATAGCCGAGGCCCAGCACGGCCGACGGCGTCGCAGCCTCGACATGGGCCTTGACGAATTCAGCCATCTTGCCCGTCGCCCGCGCCAGGTCGTCCATGTCGTAGACGCCCTCGCCGGTGCGGCGGAAGAAACGCGCCGCGCCTTGTTCGGAAACATCGCCGCGCGGCGAGATGATGGTGGCCTGGGGCGCGAGATCACGCCCCAGCGAAACAAGCTGGCTCTCGTCGCCGCCCGTGCCATGGAAGACGAAGAGCAGCGAACCGCCCGGCGGACCGGGCAGCACCTTGTGGATGAAAGCGTCCTTGCTCATCGTCTCAGCCCTCCAGCTTCTGCAGATGCTGTTCGAGATAGGGCCGCAGGTGCTGATGCTGGGTGGGCAGCTTCAGTGCCTCGCCGAGATGGGCGGTGTCCTCATCACGGTCGAAGCCCGGCTCGTTCGTGGCGACTTCGAACAGCACGCCGCCAGGGGTGCGGAAATAGATCGCCCAGAAATAGTCGCGGTCGATCACCGGCGTCACGCCATAGCCCGTATCCATCAGCGCTTTGCGCACTTCGAGCTGCTTGGCGCGGTTCTCGACGGAGAAGGCGACATGATGGACGGAGCCCGCGCCGAGATCGGCGAAAGGAGCAGTCGGCAGCGATTCGATGTCGACGATATCGGCGCCGTTGCCGTTCCTGATGGCGAGCCGCCTGACATTGCCTGACTTGTCGACCTCCTCGTAGCCCATGAACTTCAATAGCTCCTCGGTGGCGCCTCCATCCTTCAGCCTGAGCGAAACCGAGTGAAAGCCGCGGATCGCCTCGTCCGCGGCAATGCCGCCTTTCACCCAGGGCGCTCTGCTGTCGGCCTTGTCCTCGACGAGGGCAAAGCCATCGCCGTCCGGGCCGGCAAATCCGAGCCGCTTCTCGCCAAAGCTGTCCTCGCGGGCGACATTGGTTACGCCTTCGTCGGTGAAGCGTTTTTCCCAATAGGCGAGCGTGCCTTCCGGCACGGAGTAGACCGTGGTGCCGACTTCGCCGACGCCATGGCGGCCTTTGCCAATATTGGGAAACGGGAAATAGGTCATCACCGAACCCGGCGTTCCGACCTCGTCGGCATAGTAGAGATGGTAGACGTCGGGCGCATCGAAATTGACCGTCTTCTTGACCCGGCGCAGGCCAAGCTTGTGGGTGAAGAAATCATTGTTCTGCCGTGCATCCCTGGCCATCGAGGTGACGTGATGCAGGCCCTTGATCTGGTCGAGCATGGTCTTTGCTCCTTCCCTTGGTGCTTGTGCGGCCTCGCCGCTGTCCACGCCAATATGAGGACGCGATCGATTGTGGCAAAGGCGGCAAACACAGAATGGACTGTGCTTCAAAAGTGAACAATGAGAGGCCCTTGTTCACCATCCAGCCAACAGCCTTGGTCTTGCGCGGTTGATGGAAATCGGTTCCATGTGCGCATTCGAATATACTGGGAAGGGGTAGCGCAAGTGACTGGAAAAGGCAGGCGGCCGAATGTCCTCCTCATCACTTGCGACCAGTGGCGCGGTGATTGCCTGTCGGCTGCCGGCCATGCCCAGGTGAAGACACCGAATGCCGATGCGCTGGCCGCCGAAGGTGTGCTGTTCAAGCGCCATTACGGCGGTGCGGCTCCGTGCTCGCCCGCGCGTGCCTGCCTCTACACGGGCCTCTACCAGATGAACAACCGTGTCTGTCGCAACGGCACACCGCTCGATGCCCGCCACGGCAATATTGCGCTTGCCGCGCGCAGCGTCGGTTACGATCCAACCTTGTTCGGCTATACCGATGTGTCGCTCGATCCGCGCCAGCTTGCACCGGCCGATCCGCGGTTGCACAGCTACGAAGGCGTGCTGCCCGGCTTCACTGTGCGCCAATTGCTGCCCGAACATCAGAAGCAGTGGTTGTCCTGGCTGAAGCAGCAGGGCATCGATGCCAGCGCTGGAAGTCCTGGTATCCATCGTCCCGTTGGCGAGGCGGACGGCGCGGTGACTGAGGCGCCACCCATCTACTCGAAGGATCAGACCCCAACGGCCTTCCTCGCCGGCGAATTCATCCGCTGGCTGAGCGAGCAAGAGGAAGCCACGCCATGGTTTGCGCATCTTTCCTTTATCAGCCCGCATCCGCCTTTCATCGCGCCGGAACCGTACAACATCCAATACGATCCGGCGGACGGCCCCGCTTTTCACCGCGCGGAAAGCTGGCGTGCCGAATCTCAGGGCCACCCCTACATCGCCTATGATCTTGGCCGGCAAGAACGCGCGAAGTTCCGCCCCGGCGCCACGGGCAAGGTACACGACTGGAGCGAGGACGATTTCCGCCGTATCCGGGCAATCTATTACGGCATGATCTCGGAGCTCGACGCACAGCTCGGCCGCCTATGGCAAGCGCTGAAGACCGAAGGCGCGTGGGACAACACCATCATCGTGCTCACCTCCGACCACGCCGAAATGATGGGCGACCATTTCATGCTGGGCAAGGGCGGCTATTTCGACGGCAGCTACCATATCCCGCTGATCATCCGCGATCCGCGCCACCGTAAGGCCGCCGCCAGCAAGATCGATCGTTTCACCGAAGCGGTGGACATTTTGCCTACGCTCATCGACCTGCTCGGCGTGGCTCCCGAGCCGCATCTTGACGGGTGCTCGCTGAAACCCTTCTTGAGCGGTGGAACTCCAGCCGTTTGGCGCGACGCCGCGCACTGGGAGTTCGACTTCCGCTCGGTCGCGGACGGTGAAGCCGAACAGCACTTCGGTATTACCTCGCGCCAGTGCAACCTCGCTGTCATCCGCACACAGAAATTCAAATACGTGCATTTTGGCGGCGGCTTGCCGCCCCTGCTTTTCGACATGGAGGCCGACCCTGGCGAACTGAAGAACCTCGCCAGCAGTCCGGCACACCGTTCCACCCGACTGGAATTCGCCGAAAGGCTGCTTGCCTGGCGGGCCGAACATCTCGACCAGTCGCTTGCACTCTGGGAACTGACGGAAAACGGGGTGGCTGGATATGCTAGGTAGCAAGCAGGGCGGTAAGGGATTTCCCCTACCGCCCGCATCCTTGCCTACCGGACGACGAGGCGCTGCTCGTCGCGCTTCTGGGCGTAGGAGCCCTTGTCGTAGGCCGCTTGCTTCTCAAGCTGCTCCTTGGTGAAGGTCGTATAAAGGTACTTCTTGCCGTTCTTGTCGGTCATGAACTTCAAATTATCCATGCCGACCGCGACCTCCTTCGAGCCGATGCCGAGGAAGCCGCCGACATCGACGATCACGGCATCGGTTTTCTTGTCGGGCGTCAGCACGACATCGCCGATCTCGCCGACCTTGGCGTCGTTGGCGCCATAGACCGTCGTACCCTTCAGATCGTCACCCCTGATCTCGCCAATCGGCATCTCCGTCAGCTTGGACTTGTCGATAGCCGCGGTCTTTGTCTGGTCGGGAGCCGTGGCGTCAGCCGGCGCAGCCGCCGTCTTGGCCGCCGGAGCGGCAGCGGGAGCTGTCGCGGCGGAAGGCGCCGTCGCGGGCGCAATTGCCGCCGGCGCGTTCGATGCCGTGGTGGCCGGCGCCGGATCATAGGCCTTGCGGTTAAAGTCCGGCTGCGCCTGCAGCTCTTCCTTGGTGGTCTGCGCCACCAGCCAGCGGTCGCCATTCTTCTGTGCCCACTGCGCCTTGGCGAAATCATAAGCGACGTTCTTTTCGCCCATGCCGAGGAAGCCGCCCACGCCAATAATCAGCGACTGCGCCTTGCCTTCCTTGGTCAGTACGATGTCGTTCACGTCACCGATCTTCTGGGCGTCATCGCCTGTGCCATTGTAGACATTCTCGCCGATTATGTTTGTGGCCAGGTTGCCATCAGCCTGTTTCACCGGTTGCGCGTTCGCCTCTGCGGGCTTCTGTGCGGTGTCGGTAGACGTGGCCGGTGCCTGGGCAGTCGTCGGTGCGGCCGGGGCCGGCGCATAAGCTTTGCTGTCGAACTCCGGATGCGCCTTCAGCTCGTCCTTGGTTGTCTGGGCCACGAGCCAGCGGTCGCCGTTCTTCTCGGCCCATTGCAGCTTGTCATAGTCGAAGGCGACGTTCTTGGTTCCGACGCCAAGGAAGCCGCCCACGCCGATGACGACGGATTTCGCCATGCCGTCCTTGTCAAAGACGACGTCAGTGACCTTGCCGATATTCTCGGCATTGTCACCAGTGCCGTTATACACGGTTTCGCCGATGATATTGGTGACGATGCTGCCTTCCGCCCGGATCACTGGCGCTGCCGGCTCCTGGGCGGCCGGTGGATTCGCGGGGGCTGGGGTTGCGTTTTGCGCGAAGGCACCGGTTGCAACCATTGTTGCAAGGGCGGTGGTCGCTAAAAGGGTGCGGATCATGATAATCTCTCCTCGTGCCTGATTTCGTGCACGCCGCAGCCGGTTGAACCATCGCTGGGAAATCGGTCGCGGCATCTCTACAGGTTCACAACGTCGTGACCATGCTGTTGTTCCGACAAAAAACCGCGGCATCCGAGACCAAAACCACCATGCGGATGGGTAACCGCCAGCCGACGCAACCCCTGGATTCCGACCTTGGATACCGGCCTGCATTTCAGCGCAACCGGAACCTTTCCTGGTCCGCTGCGTTTCGGCCTCCGGCTAGGTACCCCTGGGCCAGTTTGATTGAACAGCGGAGCCGGGCATGAAATTTGCAGCGGTGCTGAACCGCGACGGCGGCACCTTGCGCACCACCGATCTCATGGCCTTTTCCGACCGGATGCGTCAGACGTTGGAATCGGCGGGCCATTCTCTCAGCATCGACATCGTTGCCGGCCGGGATATAGCGGAAACCCTCGACAGCGCCGTCTCGCGCCGCACCGTCGACGTCGTGCTCGCCGGCGGCGGCGACGGAACCATCTCAGCCGCGGCTGCCAGGCTGATGGGCAAGAAAAAGGCGCTCGCCATATTGCCGGCCGGCACGATGAACCTGTTCGCGCGCGGTCTCGGCATTCCGCAGTCGCTCGATGCCGCGCTGGAATCCTTCGCCGACGGCGAAATCATTTCGGTCGACATGGCCACGGCCAATGGCCAGCCATTCGTTCATCAGTTCTCGATCGGCATGCATGCCAAGATGGTGCAACTGCGCCAGAAGATGGAATTCGGGTCGCGCCTGGGTAAGATCGGTGCTTCAGCCAAGGCCGCCTGGGCGACGATCAAGAACCCCCCGGCACTGAACGTTACGCTCGGCATTGGCGACGCCGAGGTGACGGCGCACATCTCGGGCATCGGCGTCACCAACAATCTGTTCGGCGAAGGCCATTTGCCTTATGCCGACAACCCTGCGGGCGGCGTGCTTGGCATCTACGTCACGGTGGCGCAACAGCGCGCTGAACTGGTCAAGTTCTTCTTCAACATGGCGCGCGGCAAATGGCGCGACAACGAGCACGTCGAAATCCATCAGGCCGACCGTGCAGTGCTGAAAATCCACTCCGGCGGCAGAAAATTTCGCGCCGTGATGGATGGCGAACTGGTCAGGCTCGATCGTGAGACGACGATCGAAATCAAACCCGGAGCGCTCAATGTGCTGGTGCCGGCCAGCGTGGCCCAGGCGAAGGCCGCCTGATGCGGTGTGACGCCACGGGAGCCGCGATTTTAGCCGGAAGGCGCCGGGCCGGAATCCGGCGGAGCGGGGACGGGTTGTTCGCCTGTGTTCGGTGCTTTGATCAACTCGCCGTAGATCTCGGCGACGCCCCAGGCGATGAGCGCCAAGAGTAGTCCGGCGATCAGGATTTGGAACCCATGCCAACCCCATCGCCCCTGACGCGCTTTGTTTTCGGGAATGTTCTTGGTCATGGCGGTTCCTCGTCCGGTTTCGCGTCGGCTGGCCCGATCGGCAAATCACGCTCGGGTAACGGTCCCTCGCAAGGATGGTTCCGGCTGCAAGGTTGTCTCGGGTCGGCGAGGACATCAAGGCAAGCCGTTGGAGACTTCGTTGGATACCGGGTGGAAACGGTGTCCAGCGCGAGAGATATTGATGGCGCTGGAATATCTGTCGAAGTGACACGAGGCGGGCCGGCCGGCGCTGCTATCCCTCGCCGGCATCCGGACGGTCGGCGTCGGACTTCACGTTCTCGCGGTAGATGGCATAGGCCGCGAGTGCCACGGCCGGACCAAGAATAATCCCGAGCCCACCTTTTCCCTTGAGCCCACTTTTTCCCTTGAGCAATGTCGGTAGCACCGCAAGCGCGGCCGTAATTCCGATCGTCTTCATGTCGGCCTTGCGCCGCCTTGCTTCGCGGCGGACCTGGGCGCCCGACACCAGCCGATGGATCAGAACAATAAGGCCCGCGATCACCAGGAAGCCGACACCGAAACCAACCGCGGCAGCCAGCGATCCATAGCGCGCCGATGTCCAGATGTAAGCCGCCCCGACCAGGAAGCCGAGGCCGCAGAATGCCGCCAGCGCTGCAAGCGCATAGGCGGTGGCCGCTGTGCGCGCACGGCGCATCACAGCCATGGTCTCACCCGAGGCGAAACCCGAGAGCAGGGAAGCCAGCAGTCCCATCTCGGCGAAACTAGCGACGCGCGAGCAGCGCGAACAGGAAGCCGATGCCAGCGGCGATTGCCAGCGACGTTACCGGCTTTTCGCGTACGCTTGCCACCATCTGCGCCTCGATATCCCTGGCGTTGCCGCGCAGGCTGTCGAATGCGGCCTCCCCTTGGGCGCGCAACTGCTCGACGCCTTCGGCCGCCGCCCGACGTGCTGTGCCGTAGCCGTGTTGACCGGTCTGGGCTAACTGTTTGGTGAGCTTGTCGATGTCGGCCTTCAACTGCCTGATGTCGGCTTCAAGATCCGAATTAGTCCGGCCTTCGTTGGCGGTTTTCCCTGCGGCGGTTGCCATTGCTTAACTCCTTGTGATTGCTCGGTTTCAAACGCGCCTTGCGCTTCAAGGTTCCGATGCCGGGACAAACTAGCCGAAAACTCGGTCATGCGCACCCGATCCCCCGCCTCTGGCAAGAAGCGCTGCGTCAGGTCAGCGGCCGGTAACGGCCATTGCTCGCAAGGATATTGCCGGTTTGAAAAACCGCACTCGGTCTTGCTGGGCATTCCGCCCGCTTGCAAATGCCTGCCGCAGCAGGTCCGTTCTACGCGCTTGCCTGAGATTGGCCTTTCATCGGCGCCGTGTATCTTTTTTAAATGACAACACACCGAATTGCGATCATGACTCCCGACGTTTCAAGGAGCAATTGCCTGTGCCTCAATTACTTGACGGATTGCGCATTCTTGTCCTGGAGGATGAATACCTCATAGCCATGGATGTCGAGCAACTCTGCCGCGACCACGGTGCAAGCGAGGTGGTGGTTGCCCGCGACCTGGCCGAGGTCGATGGCCGGAAGGTCGCGACGGATTTCGACGCGGCCATTGTCGATCTAGTGCTGGGCGGTGCCTCGACGCTTGAATTCGCCGCGGGTCTGCGTGAAACCGGCGTCCCGTTCGTTTTCGCGTCCGGCTATTCGGATGCGGACGAGATCAAGGCGTCATTCCCCGGGGTGAGGCTGGTCACCAAGCCCTATTCAGGCGAAGACCTCGTCGAAGCCGTGGCGCTGGCCTACGGTCGCGGCTCCCCTGACTGACGCGACACGTCCGCATCGCCGTTATTCGGCCCGCGTTCAATGCGCCGCCGTCCCCGTGACCTGAGCCGAGATCGCATCGGGACCATACTCGTCCTCGCCGGAGATTTTCAGGATTTCCTGCAGGCGCGTGCGGGCCCTGCTGACGCGGCTCTTGATCGTTCCGACCGCGCAACCGCAGATTTCGGCGGCCTCCTCATAGGAGAAGCCCGAAGCGCCGATCAGGATGATGGCTTCGCGCTGGTCCTCCGGCAATTGCTCGAGAGCGCCGCGAAAATCCTTGAGGTCGAGTTGGCCGTGCTGGGCAGGATGCACTGCAAGCCGGGCCGTCATGATGCCGTCGCTGTCCTGCACCTCGCGGCCGCGCTTGCGCATTTGCGAATAGAATTCATTGCGCAGGATCGTGAAAAGCCACGCCTTGAGGTTGGTGCCGGGCTGAAAGCTCTCATGCTTGTCCCAGGCCTTGACCAGCGTTTCCTGAACGAGATCGTCGGCCTTATCGGCATTCTGAGTCAGCGACACGGCAAAAGCCCGCAAGCTTGGGATTGCCCCAAGCAAATCGGTCTTGAAGCCTTGGGAGACCGCTGCCATGCCTCAGTCCTTCTTCTGTGCGGGTTCGGCCTGTTCCAGTTGGCTGAGCAACCGGGCGAAGCGATCCGGCACATTGTCGGAGACCAGCTCGTCATAATATTGTTTGAGTTTGCGCCCGATTTCGGAGTTCGGCCCAAGAGGGTCGCCGACGCCGTTCCGGCGCCTGCCCGCGGCGCCAGCCAGAATATCTTTCGTCATATCCTTCATTTCGCCCTTTTATTCCCAGAGCTCAAGCCGCTCATACATAACACGAGACAAGCGCTACCCTCGTCTGGTTTGCCCAACCCGACGTCCAAACGCCATTGCCACTGATTCGTTCCATATCGGCGGAACTTTTTCGGAAAAGCGGCGTTATTTCCACCGGGCTTGCAATCAGTGACCTGCAATGCATCGAACCGCGTCAGCTGAGGGAGACGTCCATCATGAGCTTGTCCGCCACCATCGCTCCGCATCTGCCGTTCCTGCGGCGCTTCTCGCGTGCCGTCTCGGGATCGCAGGAGAGCGGCGACGCGCTGGTCGCCGCGATGCTTGAGGCCATCATTGCCGATATCGACATCTTCCCGGAGGCGTCGAGTGACCGGATCGCCTTGTACAAGGTTTTTGCCAAGCTCTTCACATCCGTTGCCATCCGCGTTCCGCAGGAGCAGTCACAATCGGCTTGGGAGCAGCGCGCGGCCGCCAATCTCAATGCGATCGCGCCGCTTCCCCGCCAGGCCTTCCTGCTGGTTGCAGTCGAAGGTTTCAGCGAGGACGAGGCGGCCGAAATCCTCGACGTCGGCGACCAGCAGTTCTCCGAGCTGCTCGCCCAGGCAAGCAACGAGATTTCCCGTCAGGTGGCGACCGACGTGCTGATCATCGAGGATGAGCCGCTGATCGCCATGGACATAGAGGAGATGGTCGAAAGCCTCGGTCATCGGGTCGTGGGAACGGCGCGCACCCATGCCGAAGCGGTGACGATGTTCGGCAAGACCCGGCCGAAGATGGTCCTGGCCGATATCCAGCTCGCCGACGGCAGTTCAGGCATCGAGGCGGTGAACGAAATGCTCTCTTCGACATCGGTGCCGGTGATCTTCATCACCGCCTTTCCCGAACGTCTCCTGACCGGAGAGCGCCCCGAACCCGCCTTCCTCGTGACCAAGCCGTTCAATCCCGACATGGTCAAGGCGCTGATCAGCCAGGCGTTGTTCTTCGACCGGCAGGCCAAGGCTGCCGCATAGATCGCTGCCTCGGACGCAGGACAGAGACATCAAGGCCGCTGGATGCGATTGTTTCCGGTGGCCTTTTTGACAAGCCGGATCGGCCATCGGCGAATTTCCGGCCCGCGCTGCCCGGAACGATTTGCAAGCACCGTCTTTTTCGGCGAATGGTGGAACAAACCGCATCCACCCACGTTTTTACCGCATCATTGGAAGGAGATGAGCCATGCTTTACTGGGCGCTCGTATTTCTCGTTGTGGCGATTATCGCCGGTGCGCTTGGTTTCGGCGGCATTGCCGGCACCTCCGCTGGTATCGCGCAGATATTGTTCTTCATCTTCCTGGCTTTCCTGATCATTTCGCTTCTGGCCGGCCTGTTCAGGCGGGCGTGAGCCTGGCGAGTTATCAGGCGAACACTGGAAGCCGCACCCCTCAAACGGTTTCCAGCCACCGCCGGGCGGCGTCCTTCAATGGACACCGTCCGGCGGACCGCTTTTAGCGGAACCCATTCGACAGTGAGCCGTTCAGGCTGAGTTGGGTGAACAGATTGACCTATGCGCTCCAGGACTTCAGATAAGACGGAAGGCGCACGGAGCGATGAAGTCATCGCCATGCACCCCGCTGAAAGCGGCATGCAGCTTGGCCGTGCCCTTCTTCACGCCCTGCACAATGCCGGCATTTCCGTTCTTTATCAGGATCGCGAGATGAAAACCGTATGGGCCCGCAACATGCGCGCGCCCTGGGTCTCCGATGAGGTCGAGGGGAACGGCACCCTGCCGATGGCGCAGGCCGACCGCATCGCCGCCGCCAAGCGCGAGGTGGTCGCGACCGGCGATGCTCAGCGCCTTGAAATCAGTGTCCCGGTCGAGAACGGCGTTCGCTGGTTTCATATCTGGGTCGATGCCGACCGAGGCGATGGTGGCGATGTACAAGGCGTCGTCACCACCATGGTTGAGACGACCGAGCAGAAGCGGCGCGAACAGACATTGACGACGTTGCTGCGTGAAGTCAGCCACCGCTCGAAGAACCTGCTGGCGATCATCCAGAGCATCGCGACCCAGACCGGTCGTTATTCCGACGGCGTCGGCGACTTCCTGACGCGCTTCCGCGGCCGGCTGCAGTCGCTGGCCTCCTCCCAGGATCTGGTGACATCCTCCAACTGGCGGGGGGCAGCCCTTCATGAACTGGTGGCGAGCCAGGTCGGCCGCTACGGAGCGAACCCATCGCACAGCCTTCGCTTCCGTGGCGCCAATCCCTACCTCAATCCCAACGCCGCGCTGCATATTGGCCTGGCGATGCATGAACTCGCCGTCAACTCCGTCAGCTACGGCGCCCTGTCCCGGCCGGACGGTTTCGTCGAGGTCACCGCCGACCTTAACGCCGCCGCCACGGGGGACGTGGCCTTGTCTTTGACATGGGTCGAAACGATAGGGACCGACGACGATGGGGGCGGGCAAAAGCGATTCGGCAGCGTCGCGTTGGAGCGTGTGGTGCCAGCGTCCCTGAACGGAACCGCGAACCTCGATATCGGCGACGGCCACCTCGAATACCGCCTGGTCGTTCCGCACAGCAATTTCGAGACGCAGTGAGAGCCCGGCAAGCAGCGATTCTTAACCGGCTGTTCACCATAAGAGCGAATACTGTTTTTCCCAGATATCGCCGGAACCCACCCCGTTTTCGGACATTGTTGGCAGGCTTGCAGCGCGGTACGGGAGGAACGTCTTGACGGTTGCCGACATGAACAGACTGGAACAAGCCGCCCGGATTTCGATGGGCGAATTTCAGGAATCCGAATCCTCCGCAAGAACACTCCCTGAAGCAGGCAAGGGTTTGATGAAGGGGCTCGTTCTTGCGCTGGCCGCGATAATGTCGCTGGCCGTTCTTTGGCAGTTGAGCTGACTTAGGTCCTGCTCACCTCACCGTGCGCGCTGTTGAAATCGCCGATCGGTCAACGCGGGGGCATCTTCGACCGTGAGAGCCCCGTTGGAATGACAGGAACTTTTTGACGATGTCGGTCGTTATTGCGGCCAGAGGAACATCTGTCATGCAACACATAACCGCGTTGGCCGAATGCCGGGAATTGCAGGTCCCTGTCAGTGTTTTTGCGACTGCTGACGAATGCAACGCTGAGCGCCCCTTCGCGATGGGCGACGTACAGGGGCAGGCGCAGCATTTCGTCACCGAATGCCTCGCGGTCGATCCTGCGTCGGAGGACGAGTACGATCAAATTGTCTGCAAGATGCGGCCAGACGGTAGCCTTAACGCTTCGTTGACCATTTCCGACCTCAGCCCAGGAAAAGACGACGTTAATCAACAATAAATTGCAGCAGCAAAGGCCGTCGTTTCGTGCTAAACGGCGGTTGGAGCTTACTAAAGTGTGGACACAAGTGAGGAGTGACTCTATGCGGAAAATACTTATTGCCATGGTTGCAGTGGTCGCCGTCAGCGGCTGCACCACGACCGAGCAGGACGTCGTCGGCGGCGGCTTGATCGGTGCGGGCGTAGGCGGGTTGGTCGGCGGCGGCAAGGGCGCGCTGATAGGCGCGGCCGTCGGTGCCGGGTCCGGCCTGCTGGTTCGCAACCTGCGCAACGGCTACTGCCAGTATCGCGATCATCGCGGCCGTATCTATACGGCCCGCTGCAACTAATTCAGCGATTAGAGCAATCAGGAGCGGCTCGGCGATTTCCATCAAACGCTGAACCGCTCTAATGGAATACAAAACCGGGGGCCATATCCGGCCTCCGGATTTTCTTGGCCGTTGCCGATCGGCAGGATTTCAGCCGACCAGCGGAATTCTGATTTCCACCTTCAGGCCGTCAGCCTGGAAATCCCGCTTGATCGTGCCGCGCAATTCGCGGGTGACGTTGAGGTCGATCAGTTTCGTACCGAATCCGGTCACGGCCGGCGCCTCGATCTTGTTTTTTCCAGCTTCCCGCCAGTTCAGCGCCAGGATCCGCTCGCGTCCACGCCCTTCCAGCGACCAATCCACTTTCAGCGCCCAATCCCCCTTGGACGAATTCGCGGAATTGCCGGCTTCACCATATTTCAGCGCATTGGTGGCGAGTTCATGAAAGGTCAGGCCAAGCGCCTGCGTCGTGGTTTCATCGAGCAGCACCTCCGGGCCTGACAGGAGCCCCTCCGGCAACTCCTTGCCGAACACCTGGCCGAGCTCGATGCGCAGCAGGTCGGCAAGGTCGGCTTTCTGCCAGCGTGAGCGCGTCAACATGTCCTGCGAGGCGGCCATCGCCTGCAGCCTGGCCGAGAAGGAATTGGAGAACTCATTGACGTCGGTTGCCCGCGACGCCGTCTGCCGGGCGATCGCCAGCACCCTGGTGATCGAGTTCTTGATGCGATGCTTCATCTCCTGCAGCATCAGGTCCTTTTCGAGCAGGCTCTTTTCCGTTGTTTCATGCAAGGCCGACACCGCGTCATAGGCTCGCTCCTGATAGCGCGCCACCAGCGCGATGGCGCCGGCCAGGAGCAGGCCGAACAGTCCCAGCATCACAGGGATGGCGCGCGACGAGGGTTGCGAGAAGGCACTGGTCGGCCTGAACAACACGGTCCACGGGCGCCCCGCCACGGTCATCTTGCGGGTGGCCAGCAGCCGGTCTCCCAAGGATGAAGCCGGTGGCGTCTCCGAGCGGAACAACAGATTGTCGCTGTTTGCCGTTCCGTCATAGATCTCTGTGTTGACCGGCAGCAGCGGCGTGCGGCTCAGCGCGATCTGGAACAGATCCCGGGCGCGGAAGGCGGCATAGAGAAAGCCGGCGGTCGAGGAGCGCGATGCGTTGATGACCTCCGGCGCCGTTTCGACGTTGAGCCGCACGAAGACCAGGAAGCCGGTGAAGGTCTGCGCGGCACCCGTGCCCTGGCCGAGCTGCACCAGCCCACTTGCATGCTGTTGGTCGTCGGCCATTGCCTTTTCGATCGCCGCGCGCCGCACCGGCTCGCTGAACATGTCGTAGCCGATGCTGGCCTGGTTGGACGGATCCAGCGGCTCGAAAAGCGCAATCGGCGTGCGCCAGGGCTGCGTCGTATCCGGATAGACCGGATGGCTGGCGCCGAAATCGTGGAGGATGTCGCGTTCGACCGTTTCCTCGTCGCCCGTCTTGACCAGCCGCAGGAAGCCGATGCCGCGCAGGCCGCCGAAATTGCTGTCGACATCCAGCGCCTTGAAGAAGGCCTTGAACTCGTTCTGGGAAATATCGCCGTTGCGCGCGTCGAACAGGGCCTTCGTCGAGCGCAGCAGCGACAGATGCAGGTCGATGCGGCTCTCGATCCGATTGAGGGCGTCATCGGCCGCCCCTTCGAACTTGATGCGGGCGGCTTCCTGCGTCGCGAAATAAGCGAATCCCGCCATGGTCATGCTGATCAATGCAACGGCAATGAACGCGACGATTGGAAAAAGCTTCTTCAACGGATGATGCGGTCCACGATCAAACAGGACCTTTATGGGCAAGTCACCGGGCCAACACAATGGTCAGGCCAAGCCATCGTGATCACTGGCATATCATGTGAACGGCAACGGCGCGTGCCCGAGCAGCCTGGCCGGCCTCAGGCGGCGATCTTCAGCGCACCCGGCCCCGGTATGGCACCTGGAGGACATTTACCCAGGATGATCATGCCCAGCACCTCGTCCTGGGTGACATCCGTGGTGCGTGCCGTGCCGACGACCTGACCGTTCTTCATCACGCAGACCCGGTCGGCAAGCTCGAACACGTCGTGGATGTCGTGGCTGATCAGGAAGATGCCGATGCCGTCGGACTTGAGCTGCCTGACCAGCTCGCCGACCTGTGCCGTTTCCTGGGGGCCGAGTGCCGCCGTCGGCTCGTCCATGATCAGGATGCGGGCGTTGAACAGGATGGCGCGTGCGATCGCCACTGACTGGCGCTGTCCGCCCGATAGTTTGATCACCGGTTCCTTGAAACGCTGGAAGCGAGGATTGAGCCGCCCCATCACCTTGCGCGCCTCGGCCTCCATGGCGACGTCGTCGAGCGTGCCCCAGGCGGTCATCAGCTCGCGGCCGAGGAACAGATTGGCGGCGGCATCGACATTGTCTGCCAACGCCAGCGTCTGGTAGATCGTCTCGATGCCGTATTTCTTGGCGTCGCGCGGGTTGGAGATCGCTGCCTCCTCGCCATTGACGAATATCTGGCCGGAGTCGCGCTTGTAGGCGCCGGACAGGATCTTGATCAGCGTCGACTTGCCGGCGCCGTTGTGGCCGAGCAGCGCCACGACCTCGCCGGGGAAAAGATCGATCGAGGCATCGTCGACGGCACGGATGCCGCCGAATGCGATCGAGATATTACGCATGTCGACCAGCGCGGTGGCTGCAGGAGCAGTCTTGTCAATCACGGTGATGCCTCCCTAAACGCGCTTGCGGTAAACGGTGTCGAGCCACACCGCGATGACCAGCACGGCGCCGACGACGATGCTCTGCAGAGGCGAATCGACGCCGAGCAGCACCATGCCCGACTGCAGCGACTGCATCAGCAACGCGCCGAGCATGGCGCCGATGATCGTTCCCGAGCCGCCGGCAAGCGACGTGCCGCCGATGACGGCCGCGGCAATGACGAGCAACTCATCCAATGTTCCAAGCACATTGGTGGCCGAGTTCTGCCGGGCCGACGAAATGGCGGCGGCGATCGTGGCCAGCACGCCCATGATCATGAACACCTTCATGGTGATCCAGCGCGTGTTGATGCCGGCGAGGTTGGCCGCTTCCGGATTGCCGCCGATGGCAAAGACATAACGGCCGAAACGGGTGCGTTTTGTGATGAAGGTCATGACCAGACCGACGGCGACGGCCATCAATACCGGTATGGCGATGCCGTGGGCGATGAATAGCCCGCCCTCCGGCACGGTGATGTTGTTGGCGGCCGCGTACCGGTTCACGATGCCGATCGGCCACGGATAGGAGTTGGCCAGCCACACCGCGCCCATGATGACGGCACAGGTGACGACGCCGAGCAGCGTCTCGGCCCAGATCGGCCGCAGCGGGAAGCGGAACCGCTTTCGTTGCACCCGCCCGTTGAACAGCGCAAACACGACGGCCAGGCAGGCGACGATGCCTACGACCCAGCTCCAGGTCGCACCGATCGATCCGGCCGGTCCGCCGCCCATCAGCTGGAAGGTGGCGTCGAGCGGTGCCACCGTCTGGCCGCTGGTGACCCACCAGGCGGCACCGCGCCAGACCAGCAGGCCGCCCAGCGTGACGATGAAGGCCGGCACTTCGAGATAGGCGATGACGAAGCCCTGGAAGGCGCCGATCAAAAGGCCGAGCGCCAGGCCGATGACCAGTGCCAGCACCCAAATCCATGGATTGCCGAGTTCAAGCCCCACGAACCGGACCAGGAAATGCACCTGGGCAAAGCCCATGACCATGCCGATCAGGCCCTCGGCGGAACCGACGGACAGGTCGATGTTGCGCATGACGATGACCAGCACCATGCCGCAGGCCATGATTGCGACCGCGGACGTCTGCACCGACAGATTCCACAGATTGCGCGGCGTCAGAAACGTGCGGCTGTCGAAATCGAACGGATTGACGCCAAGACGCAAGCTCGAAATCACATGCAGCGCGACCCAGATCAGCAGCAGGGCGCCGATCATGCCGAGCATACGGGTGTCGATCTCGGTCGCTTTCAGGAACCGGGCAACCGCGCCGAGTTCCGAGGCGCGCGCGGTATCGGCCTGCAGGTTGGACGTCGTGTCGGTCATGATTTCCTCCAACCGGCTGGCCGTCTGACACGGATGCCGAACCCAGCCTAGAAGCTATCCGCGTGATGCGGAAACACAAATCTTTTTGAGAAAACGCCGCGGCTTGGGGCCGCGGCGCCTTCATTCTTCAAGCGGTCAAACTCAGTTGCAGGCCGCGACGCTGCCGGCGGCGACGCCCGCGCAGACTTCGTCCTTCTTGATCCAGCCGGCGTCGATGACGAGGTTGAGATTGTCCTTGGTGATGGCGACCGGGGTCAGGAACAGCGACTTGACGGTGTTGCCGCCAGGCGTCGTGAAGTCCTTCGCGCCGGCGATGTCGGTCATCTTCTTGCCGTCGGCGAGCTGCGAGGCGATCTCGGCGGCGTTCTTGCCGAGTTCACGCGCATCCTTCCACACCGACACGGTCTGGGTGCCGAGCGCGATGCGGTTGAGCGCGGCGTGGTCGCCGTCCTGGCCAGAGACCGGCACGGTGCCGGCGAGCCCCTGCGCCGTCAGCGCCGCGACGACGCCGCCGGCGGTGCCGTCATTGGCCGCGACCACGGCGTCGACCTTATTGTCGTTGGCGGTGAGGAACTGCTCCATGTTCTTCTGGGCGTTGGCGGGCAGCCAGCCGTCCGTATAGGCTTCGCCGACATTCTTGATCTTGCCGCTGTCGATGGCTTCCTTCAGCACTTCCATCGAGCCCGAGAACAGGAAGTCGGCATTCGGGTCGGCACCCGAGCCCTTGATGAAGACGTAATTGCCTTCAGGCTTCACCTTGAACACCTCGCGAGCCTGCATGCGGCCGACTTCCTTGTTGTCGAAGGTCAGGTAGAAGACGTCCTTGTTCTCGATCAGGCGGTCATAGCCGACGACCGGAATGCCCTCGTCGAGCGCCTTCTGCACCGCTGGGCCGATGGCCGAAGCATCCTGCGCCAGGATGATCAGCGAATTGGCGCCCTGGGAAATCAGGCTTTCGACATCGGTCAGCTGCTTGCCGGGATTGGACTGCGCATCGGCGGAAATGTACTTGTCGCCCGCGGCCTCGATCGCTTTCTTCATGGCGGCCTCGTCGGTCTTCCAGCGCTCTTCCTGGAAATTCGACCACGAAACGCCGATGACCTTGTCCTTCGCCTGCGCCACCGACGCCAGCGTCAGCGACATGGCGACACCCGCCAGGATGGCGACTGTGAATCTCTTCATGGTATATCCTCCCTGCGCCGCGTATGGCGCGACCAAACTGGCCCGAAGGCCGGCACAAAGGCCCTATTTTTTCGAGCCTCGAAAAAATACTGATCCATCGTCGGAACACTGTCAACATCGATTCTGATGGATTTTGAGGTGCCGGGAGCCTTTTTTCGAGTCCCGCAATAAATAAATGACAGCTCCTGCCGCATCTGCCAGTATTCGGCCCATTGCCGGAGAGGTTCGAGGGGGTGTCAAGAACCGCGGCGACGGGGAGGATGTGGGAAGCATGTCGGTCGGAATCCGCCACGACGATCTGCGCCGGCGCAACCGCGCCATGGTGATTGCAGCCGTGCGTCAGGGTGGTCAGCCCTCGCGCACCGAGATCGCCGCCACCACCGGCCTCAGCCACTCGACCATATCGGCGATATCAGCCGACCTGATCGACGAGGGTATCCTGACCGAAGGCAAGCCGAACGAAGCCGGTTCACTGAAACGCGGCCGGCCGCAGGTTGGCCTTGGCCTCAACCCCGAGGCCGCGGCTGTGATGACCGTGGTGCTGTCGCTGAATTTCCTGTCCGTCGCCGTCATCGATTATTCCGGCCAGGTGGTCGCCGAGGAACAGCGACGGCTGGACACGCTGACCATGTCGCGCGAGGCGCTGATCGGCGAATGCACGGCAATAGTGCGGCGGCGCCTCGAGGACCCCGATCTCGACGTCCGCAGTATTGCCCGCATCGCGCTGGCGATCCAGGGCATCACCGACAGCGAGGCGCGTGCGATGCTGTGGTCGCCGATCACGCCGCAGACGAACATTCCCTTCGCCGACATACTTGAAGCCGAGTTCGGCATCCCCGCCACCATGGAGAACGACTGCAACATGATGGCGGTGGCGCTGCGCTGGCGCGACCCCGAACGCTACCGCGACGACTTCATCGCCATCCTGCTCTCGCACGGCATCGGCATGGGCCTGGTGCTGAAGGGCGAGCTGTTCACCGGCACGCATTCATCGGGAGGCGAGTTCGGCCACATGATCCATCGCCCGGGAGGCGCGCTCTGCCGCTGCGGACGGCGCGGCTGCGTCGAGGCCTATGCCGGCAACTACGCCATCTGGCGCAACGCCAGGCAGCTTGGCGAGGACGCCGAACCGGTCGCAGATGTCAGCGATGCGCAGATGCGGACACTCGCCGCGACGGCAAGGGAGAAAGACGGACCGGAGCGCGAAGCCTATCGCAAGGCCGGCGAGGCGCTGGGCTATGGGCTGGGCAGCCTGTTCGCGCTGATCGATCCCGCACCCGTCGCCATGGTCGGCGTCAGCGCCGCCGCCTTCGACCTGATCGAGCCGGCCTTGCGCGAGGCCATCGGCCAGACCGCCGGCGGCCAGCATTCGGAATCGATTTCCTTCGACACCGAGCCGAACGAGCTGCCGCTCATCCGCGAAGGTTGCGCTATGCGCGCATTGACCTTCGTGGACCAGGAGATTTTCGCGCCGGGCGTGCTGGCGAGGCCCGGCGTTCCGGGCAAGAATGTAGCCTGATTTCAGTCTTCGCGGATCGCGTAGCCGGCGCCGCGAATGGTGCGGATCACGTCCGGCATACGGCCGTTGTTGACCGCCTTGCGCAGCCGGCCGACATGCACGTCCACGGTGCGTTCATCGATATAGATCGTCTCGCCCCAGACATTGTCGAGCAGCTGGCTGCGCGAGAACACGCGGCCGGGATGACGCATCATGAATTCGAGCAGCCGGAACTCGGTCGGTCCGAGCCGGATCTCGCTCTTCTTGCGATAGACCCGGTGCGATTCCCGGTCGAGCACGATGTCGCCGACCTTGAGCACGCTGGACAGCACTTCCGGCTTGGCGCGGCGCAGCAGCGCCTTGACCCGGGCCATGAATTCCGGTGTCGAGAACGGCTTGACCAGATAGTCGTCGGCACCGGTCGAGAGGCCGCGCACGCGGTCGCTCTCCTCGCCGCGCGCCGTCAACATGATGATCGGCAGCCTCTCGGTCTCGGGCCGCATTCGCAGGCGCCGACAGAGTTCGATGCCGGAAACCGCCGGCACCATCCAGTCGAGCACCAGGAGGTCGGGCACGTTTTCCTGGAGGCGTATCTCGGCTTCGTCGCCGCGTGTCACCACCTCGACCTGGTAACCCTCGGATTCGAGATTGTAGCGGAGGAGCACACCGAGCGGCTCCTCGTCCTCCACCACCATGATGCGTGGCGCGATCATCGATCGATCATCCCTGCCGTCAAGCCGCCGGCACCGACATCGCCGTCTCGTCCTGCTTCGGACGGTTGGCGGGCAGTTGGGTACCGGTCAGCACATAATATGCATTCTCGGCAATGTTGGTCACGTGGTCGCCGATGCGTTCGAGATTTTTGGCGCAGAACAAAAGATGCGTGCAAGCCGTGATGTTGCGGGGATCCTCCATCATGTAGGTCAGGAGTTCGCGGAACACCGAAGTGTATTTGATGTCGATGCGTTCGTCGTCATTCCTGAGCTTGGCGAGGGCGGCGGCATCGCCTGCCGCGTATTCCTCGACTACCCCCTGCACCTGGATCAGCACCAGCTGCGCCATGGAATCTATCGAGTGCGACAGATCGCGCGGGGTGGCGGTAAGGCCGACGGAGCCGACGCGCTTTGCAATGTTCTTGGCAAGGTCGCCGATGCGTTCGAGATCGCCCGCCATGCGGATGGAGCCGACGACATGACGCAGATCGTCGGCCATCGGCTGGCGCTTGGCGATCAGGGTGATGGCGCGATCGTCGAGTTCGCGCTGGCGCGCGTCCATGATGGCGTCATCGGAGACGACGCGCTGTGCCAGCGCATTGTCGGAATTCAGCAGCGCCTTGGTGGCGCCGCCGACCATCGTGCCGGCAAGATCGCCCATGTCGCTGATCAGCTTGCTGATCTGTCCGAGATCCTCGTCGAAGGCTGCGACTGTGTGTTCGGCCATGATCCTGGTCCTCGTATGCGTGAGATCAGCCGAAGCGGCCGGTGATGTAGTCCTGCGTGCGCTTCTCGCGAGGCGACGTGAAGATCTTCTCGGTCTTGTCGAATTCGACCAGCTCGCCCAGATACATGAAAGCCGTCTGCTTCGAGACCCGCGCGGCCTGCTGCATGTTGTGGGTGACGATGACGATCGTGTAGTCGGCCTGCAACTCGTCGATCAATTCCTCGATCTTGGCGGTCGACAATGGGTCGAGCGCCGAGGCCGGCTCGTCGAGCAGGATGACCTCCGGCTTCACCGCCACGGTGCGGGCGATGCAAAGCCGCTGCTGCTGGCCGCCCGACAGGCTGAGTCCGCTGGCATTGAGCTTGTCCTTGACCTCGTTCCACAGCGCGGCGCGCTTCAGCGCCTGCTCGACACGGCCGTCCATCTCTGCCTTGCCGATCTTCTCATAGAGCCTGACGCCGAAGGCGATGTTCTCATAGATCGACATCGGGAACGGCGTCGGCTTCTGGAACACCATGCCGATCTTGGTGCGCAATAGGTTGAGATCCTGCGAGCGGTCGAGAACGTTCTGGCCGTCGAGCAGCACCTGACCCTCGGCGGTCTGCTTGGGGTAGAGTTCGTAGATGCGGTTGAAGACGCGCAGCAGCGTCGACTTTCCGCAACCCGACGGTCCAATGAAGGCCGTCACGCTGCGCTCGGGCAGCGACAGCGTGATGTCTTTCAGCGCCTTCGACTGGCCGTAGTAGAAATTGAGGTTCTTGACCTCGATCTTCGCCTTGGCGGCCGCCTCGGTGGCAATCGTCATGTCTGGAGACAACATCTGGCTCATTTGTCCTCTCTGCGTCCGGTCAGGCTGCGCGCGAAGATGCTGAGCGCGAGAACCGTCAATGTGATTATGAGTGCGCCGGTCCAGGCCAGTTGCTGCCATTCCTCGTAGGGGCTGAGAGCGAACTGGAAAATGGTGACCGGCAGGCTGGCCATCGGCGCGTTGAGGTTGCTCGACCAGAACTGGTTGTTCAGCGCCGTGAAAAGAAGCGGCGCCGTCTCGCCGGAAATGCGGGCGATGGCCAGCAATATGCCGGTGACGATGCCGGACATCGCCGCGCGGTAGGCCACCGAACGGATCACCACCCAGCGTGGCGCGCCAATCGCCGTGCCGGCCTCGCGCAAGGCGTTCGGCACAAGGTTGAGCATGTCCTCGGTGGTGCGCACCACGACGGGGATGACCAGGATGGCCAGCGCGACGGCGCCGGCGATGGCGGAGAAATGCCCCATCGGCCGCACCATCAATTCGTAGACGAACAGACCAATGATGATCGATGGCGCCGACAGCAGGATGTCGTTGATAAAGCGTACCACGGTGGTGAGTTTCGAAAAGCGGCCGTATTCGGCCATGTAGGTGCCGGCCAGCACGCCGATCGGCGTGCCGACGACGATGCCGATGATGGTCATCACGATGCTGCCGTAGATGGCGTTGAGCAGGCCACCGGCATCACCGGGCGGCGGGGTCATTTCCGTGAACACCGAGAGCGAAACGCCCGACAGACCCTTATAGAGCAGCGCGCCGAGGATCAGCGCCAGCCAGGCAAGGCCGATGCCGGCGGCGATGACGCAGAGCGTCATCATCACGCCGTTCTTGCGCTTGCGGCTCTGGTGAAGCGATGCGGCTGTCGACATCGGTCAGACTCCGGTACGGGCATCGATGCGCATCAGCATGTACCGGGCGATGGCAAGGATGAGGAAGGTGATGACGAACAGGATCAGGCCGAGCGCCACCAGCGAGGAGGTGTAGAGATCGCCGACGGCTTCGGTGAATTCGTTGGCGATGGTTGCCGAGATCGTCGTTGCCGGCGCGAACAGCGAGGCGCTGATCCGGTGGGCGTTGCCGATGACGAAGGTGACCGCCATGGTTTCACCGAGCGCACGGCCGAGAGCAAGCATGACGCCGCCCATGATGCCGATGCGGGTGTAGGGGACGACGACCCGGCGTGTTACCTCCCAGGTCGTGCAGCCAATGCCGTAGGCGGACTCCTTCAGCACCGGCGGCACCGTGTCGAACACATCCTTGGTGATCGAGGTGATGAAAGGCAGGATCATGATGGCCAGGATCATCGCCGAGGTCAGCAGGCCAATGCCATAAGGGGGTCCGGCGAACAGGCTGTTAAGGCCGGGAATGCCATGGAACACGCTGATGATGAAAGGTTGCACTGTCGTCTGCAGGAACGGTGCCAGCACGAACAGGCCCCAGATGCCGTAGATGATCGAAGGAATGCCGGCCAGCAGTTCCACCGCCATGCCGATCGGGCGCCGAAGCGGACGCGGGCAGAGCTCGGTGAGAAAAATGGCGATGCCGATGCCGAGCGGCACGGCGATCAGGATAGCGATGGCCGAAGTGATGATGGTGCCATAGATCGGCGCCAGGGCGCCGAATTTCTCGGTGACGGGATTCCAGCTCTCGGTGGTCAGAAAGGAGAAGCCGAAGGTCGACAGTGCCTGCCAGGAACCGGCGAACAAGGAGATGGCAACGCCGCCGAGCAGCACCAGCACGAGAATGGCTGCGGCGCGGGTCAGCCCATGGAAGATTGAATCGGTCAACGCGAACCGTCTGACGGTGGCGTCGCGTGAACCTCGAATGGCTGGCAAGGCTTCCTGGGCAGCGCTCATGTCAAGCTCGGCTCTTTGTGTTGATTGAAAAGGAGCGCCGCGGGGCGGCGCTCCTCCAGAAAGATATTACTCGCCGGCGTAGACGGGCTTGCCGTCGGCCTTGATGTCGGCCTTCCACGAAGCCTTGATGAGGTCGACGACGCTGTCGGGGATCGACACGTAGTCGAGCGCCTTGGCGGTTTCCTTGCCGTCCTTGTAGGCCCAGGCAAAGAACTTCAGCGCTTCACCGGTGGCAGCGGCATCGTCCGGAGCCTTGTGGATCAGCACCCAGGTCGAGGCGGCGATCGGCCAGGTGGCGTCGCCGGGCTCGTTGGTGATGATGACGTTGAAGTTCTTCGCGCCCTTGAAGTCGGCATTCGAAGCGGCGGCGCCGAAGGATTCGAGCGACGGCTCGACGACCTTGCCGGCTGCATTCACCATCTTGGAGTAGGACAGCTTGTTCTGCTTGGCATAGGCATATTCGACGTAGCCGATGCCGCCGTCGGTCTGCTTGACGGTGTTGGCAACGCCTTCGCTGCCCTTGGCGCCGACGCCGGTTGGCCATTCGACGGCCGTGTCCGAACCAACCTTGTCCTTCCAGTCGGGCGACAGTTTCACCAGGTAGTCGGTGAAGTTGAAGGTCGTGCCCGAACCGTCCGAGCGATGCACGACCGCGATCGCGGTCGACGGCAGGGTGAGCGAGGGGTTCAGCGCCTTGATCGCGGCGTCGTCCCAGGTGGTGATGGCGCCGAGATAGATCTGGGCCAGCGTCTTGCCGTCGAGGACGAGTTCGCCCGGCTTGATGCCCGTGAGGTTGACGATCGGCACGATACCGCCCATCACCATCGGGAACTGCACGAGGCCGTTCTTTTCGAGGTCTGCGTCGGACATCGGCTTGTCGGTGGCGCCGAAGGTCACGGTCTTGGCGATGACCTGCTTGATGCCGCCGCCGGAGCCGATCGACTGGTAGTTGAGGCCGATGCCGGTGTCCTTCTTGTAGGTGTCGGCCCATTTGGCGAACACCGGATAGATGAAGGTCGAGCCGGCGCCGGAAAGATCAGCTGCCATTGCTGCGGAAAGGGTGAGGGTGGACGCCGCAGCCATTGCAATCGCAACGGCCGCCGAGCGGATGAAGTGTCTCATGTGGCCTGCTCCTGTTCGGAAGATGGTCTCTCGGCGCCACTTCTTTCCGGCGCCCGCTGAGGCCAATAGCCTTGGATTATAACAGTCGCATGACAGTTTCATGTCAGCCCGGTAACGCGTCGCCGGCACCGGGAAAAGCACCGGTGTCGGGCGCTTCGCGGCGCGATCCGAGTTTACCGCCGGAATCAGGGGCTTGAGCCGTTCGACGGCTGGAAGCACCCGGAATTCGACGGGGCTTTCCCAAGTGAAGAAAATCCGGACGGGAGCGCGTTGCTCGCAGCCAGAGCGTGTCATGGCTGGGCCATCGCCAAAAACAGGTCCGTTGGGGTAGAGTGACACTGTTTCTTGCAGGCGGTCGCTGCTCCCGCCCGTAACTGAGAAGAGCGGAATTCGATTTTGCTATTGTTCCGGCTGGACACCGTCTTTGATATGGCGCGATCGCACCATAGTCACTGCACGCGGAAGTAGCGGCAAATCCCCAGCTGATTCCCTCGATTTGCCTCACCGGATCCAAAATCCAGCGACGCGGGCGCTATCCCGCGTTGCGATGGACCTGACGGCCGGCGCCGACCCAACGCTCGACCTTCTCGAGCAGGGCCTTGGGGCTGATCGGCTTGGGCAGATAGTCGTCCATGCCCGCCTCCAGGCAGCGTTCGCGGTCACCCTTGAGCGCATGCGCGGTGACCCCGACGATCGGCACATGCGTACCGGTTTCCTGCTCCAGCAGGCGGATCGCGGCCGTCGCTTCGAGACCGCTCATCTCCGGCATCGAGACATCCATCAGGATCATGCACGGATTGAGCGTGCCGAAGGCGTCGAGTGCCTTGCGGCCATTGCCGACGATCTCGAAACCGTAGCCGGTCTCGCCGAGGATCTGGGTGAAGACCATCTGGTTCACCTCATTGTCCTCGGCCACGAGGATATCCAGCCTGTGCCCGCCCCCGGTGGCAGGCAGTCTGGGACGAACCGGCGGCGGCTGCAGCTGCGCGCGCTGCTCGGAAAGCGCCAGAGGCGACCGCGGGGTAATCTCGAGCGCCTCGCTCGCTGGCGGCTGAACGGCCTGATCGTTGGTGGCGTGGCGATGGCGCTGGATGGTCGCAACCAAGGTCTCCAGGAGTACCGAGGAGCGTGCCGGCTTTATCAACTGCGCGTCGATGCCGAGATCGCGGTAGCTGGTGTTGGCAAGCGACTGGTCGACCGAGGTCAGCATGATGATCGGCGTGTCCGCGAGGCCCTCGGTGTTGCGCACGATGCGCGCCATTTCGGCGCCGCTCATCTCAGGCATCTGATAGTCGAGCACGACACAATCCACCGCCACGCCATAGGCTGCCGCGGCGATCAGCACCTTGAGACCTTCGGCGCCGCTTTCGGCCGCGCAGGAATCGAACGTCCACGAGGTCATCTGCTCGGTCAGGATGGCGCGGTTGACGGCATTGTCGTCGACGATCAGCACGCGTGCGCCCGTCACGTCCACCGGCGTGATGCGCTGCCCGTTCTGCTGCCCGGCCCCCGGCAGCGTCACCGTGAACCAGAAGGTCGACCCCTTGCCTTCGGCGCTCTCGACGCCGATGTCGCCACCCATCAGGTCGACCAGCCGCGAGGTGATGGCAAGGCCAAGCCCGGTGCCCTCGTGGCGCCTTGTCGACGACGTGTCGACCTGGCTGAATTTCTCGAACACCAGTTTCTGTTTTTCCTCGGGGATGCCGATGCCGGTGTCGGTGACCGAGATCGTCAGCCTGGTTCCCGTCGGAACTCGTTCGCCGCTCACATCGACCAGCACGTGGCCTTCTTCGGTGAACTTCACCGCATTGCCGACCAGGTTGGTGACGATTTGCCGGATGCGGCCGACATCGCCGATGAACAGGCTTTCGAGCCGCGGCTCGATGCGCACGATGAGCTCGAGGTCCTTTTCCTTGGCCCGCGTAGACACCAGCGTCGCCACGTCCTCGATCGCCTCGGCGAGATTGAAGGGCGCCGGGTCGAGCACCAGCTGGCCGGCATCGATCTTGGAGAAATCCAGGATGTCGTTGATGATGGTCAACAGCGCATTGCCCGATTTGACGATGATGTCGGTGAATGTCTTCTGCTTCGGGTCGAGATTGGATTTGGCCAGCAGTTCAGCCATGCCCAGCACGCCATTCATCGGCGTGCGGATCTCGTGGCTCATATTGGCGAGGAATTCCGACTTGGCGCGGTCGGCGAGCACGGCGCGCTGACGCGCTTCGCTGAGCTCCGCCTCACGCTGCTTCAGTTCCGTGATGTCGGTCGTCGAACCGATCAAATAGAGCGAACCGTCGGAGGCGATCATTGCGCCCTTGCGGGCGAACTGATGTCTGACGCTGCCGTCGGGAAGGCGCACCGTCTCCTCAATCTCCTGGGTCTCGCCGGTACGCAGCACGGCGAGATCGCTGGCCACGAAGGCCTCGCCATCCGGCCCGAAGATCTCGACGTCGGTGTTGCCGATCGCCTCCTGCTTGCTGAAGCCGGTGAGATCGCACCAGCCCTTGTTGACATAGAACTGCCTGAGATCGGAGCGCTTGGCGTAGATCGACACCGGCACATTGTCGATAAGGCTGCGGAACACCTCGTTCTCGCGCATGCTCTCTTCCAGAGCTTGCTCGCGCGCCTTGACGTCGGTGATGTCGGTGCTGGAGCCGACCAGATGCACCGATCCGTCCGTAGCCACTAGGCGGCTCTTGCGCGTCACCAACTGCCGCACCGTTCCGTCACGATGGGTGACGGGCTCCTCGACCTCACGCACATTGCCGTTCGTCACGACATCGGTGTCGTCCTGGCTGAAGCCCTCTGCTTCCTCGCCGCTGAACAGCTGGCGGTCGGTCCGGCCGATGACATCGTCCTTGGCGAGACCGGTCAGCGCGCACCAGGCCTTGTTGACGAATTCGATGCTCAGGTCCTGCGCCTTGATGAAGGCGGCTACCGGCAACTCGTCCATGACATGCCGGAAGAGATCGAGCTGGCGCATCGAGTGATGAAGCGCAGCCTCGCGGCTCTTCAGGTCGGTGATGTCGACGCGCACGCCGATGAAGGTGCCGTCTCCGGTGCGCATGTCGTAGACCTGGTACCAGCGTCCATCCCCAT
The DNA here is from genome assembly GCF_006442215.1 of Mesorhizobium sp. B2-3-11. Taxonomy (NCBI): domain Bacteria; kingdom Pseudomonadati; phylum Pseudomonadota; class Alphaproteobacteria; order Hyphomicrobiales; family Phyllobacteriaceae; genus Mesorhizobium; species Mesorhizobium sp. B2-3-11. The sequence continues at coordinate 99,435 of NZ_VFVS01000004.1, forward strand.
TGAGGCGCTCATAGGAGGAATTCGGCAGGCGGTAACGCGCCAGAATGCCATCAAGCCAGCGTTCGGAATCGACTTCGTAAAGGCTGTCGATTCCAGGATCGCCGCTCGACCGGAAATAGCCGACCGAATGGCCGAACTCCAGCGCTTCGCGGAAAGTGCGGCCGGGCTGCCAGAAGGGCTTCAGCGCCGGCAGCGAATCCTGCAGCCTGTGGTTGGCGAAGACGAACTTGTCGTCCCGGTCGTAGATGATAACGCCTGCCGGCAGCGATTCCAGCACGCTGGCGAGATGCTTGCGCGCATCTTCGGCTTCGGTCTCGCGCCGCTTCATGTCGGAAATATCGAAGAGAAAGCCGGCGACATAGTCGCGGCCGCTTGCCATGCGGACGCGGTTCTTCCTGACAATGCGCGAACGGCTGGCGCCGTCGGCCTCGAAGCTTTCTTCCACTTCATATTGCCGCCCGCCAGCCAGCACCTCACGTTCGCTGCTTTCGAACAGCGCGACGTCGGCCGGCCCGAGGAAATCGCCCCCCGGCCTGCCAAGCATGGCCTGCGGCGCCTGCTTGAACAGCGCCGCGAAGGCCTCGTTGACGAAGACGAATCGCAGATTGTCGTCCTTGACGAAGATCGGATCCTTGACGCCGTTGATCACGGCCTCCGCCAGGCGCGCCTTCTCCAGTGCTTCGGCAAGTTCAGCCTCTCGGTCCTTCATGTCGGTGATATCGACGTAGGAAATGAACCGCTTGCCGCCGGCCAGCGCCGCCATCGACGAGATCAGCGTCCGGCCGTCATTGCGCGGGAACTGCCGCGATCCGGCTGTGCCGGCTCTGATTTCAGCCTCGCGTTCGGCGACATGTCGCTGCCATGTCGCGTCGTCCGAACCATAGGGGTCTATGTCGCGGCTCGCGTCCATCAGATCGCGGAAGCTGCAGCCGATCTCGGCGCGCCGGGCGTCGATCTGCCAGAAATCGTAAAAGGCGCGGTTGATGACCTCGGCACGCATGTCGGCATCGAGGACGAGGACACCGATCGGCATCTGATCGACCATGGTGCGGAGATTGGCGAATGTCTCGGCGATCTTGGCGTTGGCATTCTCGATCTCCGCGTCACGACGCTTGACCTCGGTGACCTCATAGTAGGTCAGCAGCCGCTTGCCTCCCGACAGAGCCGTCACCGAGAACATCATAGTCCGCCCGTCGCTGTGGACAAACTCCCGAGGTGCGACGGTACCGCCCCTGATCTCCTCGATGCGAGTGGCGAGGTAGCGCTGCCATTGCTCTTCGTCGATGTCGCCATAGATGCCATTGCGGCGGTTGAGTTCCATCAAAAGGCTGAACGGCGCTCCAACCGTCACGGCCCCATCCGGAATCCTGGAGAGATCGCGATAGGCCTTGTTGACGATCAGCGTGTCGAGCCCGGCATCCAGAAGCACGACGCCCATATGCATGGCGTCCATCGTCCGCTCGAGATCGGCAAGATGCTGGACGGGCTCGCCGCCAGCCGGAGGCTCCATGTCCTCGAAGGCACTGGCCAGCGCGGTGACATTGCGGCCTATGCCGCGATAGCCGGCAAATTTTCCGTCACTGTCGAAACGCGGGAAACCTGACGTTAGCACCCAGCGGCAGTCGGGGCGGCCACCCTTCAGTTCGTACACGAAGTCGCGGAACGGCCGGTGCGCCTGCAAGTCCTCCAGATGGGCTGCCGCGCTGCGGTTGCCCTTCCGGACCTGATTGAGAAAATCGAACCGGAACCGGCCAAGCACATCAGCCGGATCGATACCCGTCGCAGCCTGGTAGTCTTGAGAAAGCCAGGAAAAGCGAAGCTCCGCGTCGGTTTCCCAGGTCCAGTCCGAAGCCGCTTCGACGAGCTGGCGAAGCGCGCCGGCGCGATCCATGTCTACGCCGGACGGTCCATCATGCGCGGCTGCCTTGCCGGGCTCACGCTTGCCGCGCGCGCCGATTGCTTCGTTCGATTCCGCCATGCTGTCCCCACCCCGAAAATCAAGGCCGAACCCTCCCTCCGCGGTTCATCGGCGGAATGTGCCGCAGAAGCATTAACGATCCGCTAACCTTAACGGCGCAACCGGCCTGTTCCTGCTGCGTTATTCCGTCCGGTTGTGGCGCGCGGCAAGGCCGCGCTATAAGCATGCGCAGGGGTGTTGCTAATGTATGGACGAATAGGGCCTTTCTTGCTGGGTGTGGCGCTGCTTTTCGGCGGCGGCTGCTCGCGCAGCTATGACGGCACGGTCATCATCCCGCGGCCGCTCGATGCCAGGCGGATCTGGGACCGGCCACCGCCCAATGTCGATTACCAGCCGCAGGTCGACAACGGCGCCTTTCCGGGGCCGCCACAACCCCCCGGACCGGTTTCCGAGCGCAAGGCCCTGAAACGTGCGCCGCACAGACGGCATCAGGCCAGGGCGTCACCGCCGCCTTCCCCGCCATCGGACTCCGAAAAGCAATTGGCATGCAGGAACGTGAGCGCGCCCGGCCAAAGGGTTCGCATGGTCTGCGAATAGAGCGGTTCGGCGTTTGACAGTGTCGCCAGACCGCTCCCGCGAACAATGTCCTATAGCGACGCCGCGACCTTCCTCGGTTGCTTGGCTCCAGCCTGTCATTCAGCCGGGAAGAAGGCGGGACCGACCACACGCACGGTGCGCTTGCCGGGCTCGATCGACTGGAGTTGAGCGGCACCCGGAGCCTCGATGTCGGTTTCCGGAATTGCCGCGACGCTGCCGAGGTCCGGCTTTGCCTGAGGCAAAGGGATGATTGCATTGGTCATGTTCGTGGGCGTCACCGTCCTAGCCCTCAGTTCGGCAACCCGCTGATAATAACGCTTGACGTCGCAGGCCTTGAAATTGGCATCGTCACGATACCGGAAAGCGGCCGGCAACTCGGTGTATGGTTTGCGCGTGTCGAGCGCCACCATGCTGTCGGTTTCCTGGCTGATATCGCTCAGCGTGTAGAGATCGACCGCCGGATCATCGCAGATGTAGCGGCATTGATCGGCCATTTCCTTGAGATCGCGGTTGCCGGCGAATTGCGACTTTGGCGCGGGGAAGAAATAGCCATCGGAAAGGCGGACGCAAAACAGCATCGCATTGCCGCCGGTCGTGGCCCCGGCCGCTGCCGTCGCGGATTTCGCCTTCGGCGCCGGGCGCTCCTGCGTTACCCCCGATGAACAGCCGAGCGCCGCGAACCGCGCCTGCAAGCCCGAATTGTCACGGCCGGAATTGGACGCAGCCGCCATCTGGCGCTGCACCTCCGTCCGGTTTCGACCGAGGTCGGCACAAGCGTTGAAGAAGCCGCCCGCGGCACTTTGCGCGGTGCACTTGCGCTGCCTCTCCAGGCCCTGGATTGCCGCGAGCTGGCGACGAAGCTGAGCCAGTGCCGGGCTCACGCCTCCGCCGCGGCCAGCGGAGAGCGATTGACTTTTGATCGCACCACAACTGTCCGCGTAGGAAGGTGTCGTGCCGGACGCAAACGCAGCGACCGTTGCCAGCGCCATCATCATGGAAAGACAGAAACGGGTCATCCGAACGCCATGATCCTTGTTGCCGATAGTCCGCAACTACGCTCTTTCGACTTGGGCAAACTTCCACTAAATGAGCTATACCTAATATTTAGACTTCATCTAGTGTAATATAGTCCTGCATGTAAATTCCATATTACATTTTTATTTCAAGATTGAGACGAACCGGGAAGCAACGGAGACAGATCCGCGTTCGTCGGCAGGCCGATGTGTCGAGCCATGCGATCAATCGGGCGTTACCGGTCTCTGGCCTTGAAACCTTTGCTCGTGCTGCTGCGTTGAGGGGCGAAGGAGAACGCGGATGTCGATCCACTTCACGGTGTCGGAACTGACTAGAAACCTTTTTCACTCTCTCGGGCGGGATCACGAGCGTGGCCCACGGCCGCTCAACCCCGAGCAAAACCTGTTGCTCGAGTGCTATCTGGCCGGGCAGATTCCTGAATCGGCATGGAGCGACTATGTCTTTGAGACACCGGATCTGGCACGGCATGCCGAAGTACGGCGCCTGAGCCGTTGATTTGCGCCAACCAGGGAAAGACGCCCGACGCAGCTTTCCGATTCAGACGAACCAGCCACCTTGATGCCCGTTCCATGGCAGACTTTTTTGGGCGTGCCGCTACTGCTTGGGCGAAACGAATTGCTGTGTGAACACGTTGCCGGCAATTCCTTGCGACAGCTCCGGCGATAAACTCAGCGGCGTACAATTCTTCACCGCCGCTATTGCCGCCTCGATGAACGACTGACGCGCCTTGTCGTCGCCGGCCACCTTGACGGCGGTTGGTCGCGGCGCGCCGATCAGAGTACCGTCGCGCTTGAAACTGAAACTCAGGGTTACAGTCGAATTCCCGGCGTCGGCCGGCGGCGTCCAGCACGACTGAATCGCGGCCCCGACAGCGTCCATGGTGTTGAGCGTTGCGGCAACCGATGTGCATACGACACCTGTCGACACCACACCCGCGATCACCAGCTTTGCAACGCCTTTCATCGCACGCCTCATCGTCACGACCAGCCGGCAATCCGCGCGCGGACTGCCGGAATCGATGGTAGGGCCGATACAGGCAATGGCAATATCCCTCGCCAAAAAGTTGTTCGGAGAGAGCCGACTGCGAAGCCGCCCGGGCGACGGACCGAAAACCGATGCGAGCCAATGCCTAAAAACAAAAAGGCCGGCACTGAGCCGACCTTTCCTTTCCGCCCTCGACAGTTGCGCCAGTACATCCGTGGTCGCGGGCCGAAAGCGAATTGTCTCCAGTAGACAGGCTATTGGTAAACCAAACCTTAACGTGCCTGCCGTCCCACGCACCAAGTCAGGATTCGATAGCCGTGAGACCATCATCTTGCGGTAGGATGGTCCAGGCGACCGCCCTGAACTCGGCTTCCGGCAGGTGGATTCGGGCATGGGAACTGCCGGTTTTTCACGGGGCATCGTGCACGCGTTCGAGGCATGCCGAGCCATGCAGGTATTGGTCCGAACTTGTTAGCTTGTCAGGAGGGCAACGACCGGGCCGTTGCTTGGTACGCCCAAGGGGAATCGAACCCCTGTTCCCGCCGTGAGAGGGCGGTGTCCTGACCGCTAGACGATGGGCGCGTTCAAGAAGGGGCGATATAGGCTGGCGGCTGGGAAAAAGCAACTGGGGTTTGCCGGCTTTGCAGCATCGAACGAAAAACAGCCGGCAAGCTAGCGTTTCAGCTCGATCAGGTCCCAGAGATTGCCGTGGAGATCGGCGAAAACGGCCACGGTGCCGTAGGGCTCGAAGCGCGGCGCCTCGCGGAATTCGACGCCCTTGTTCAGCATGGCGGCGTGATCGCGGGGAAAATCGTCGGTTTCGAGGAACAGGAAGACCCGGCCGCCGGTCTGGTTGCCGATGCTTTTCCTCTGCGCCTCGTCGGACGCCTCGGCAAGCAGCAGCCTGGCACCCTGTCCGTTGTCCGGCGCGACGGTCACCCAGCGCTTGCCGCCGCCGAGATCGACATCCTCGGTCAGGGTAAAACCCAGCCGCTCGACATACCAGGCGATCGCCTCGTCATAATCGGCGACGACCAGCGTCACGGTCGCGACACGGCGATGTTCGGCAAACCCGGTCATGTCCGGCGCAAACTTGATTGCTGCATTGCCGCCTGCCTATTTGTTGCGGATTGCAAAACGGCCGATCAGGCGGCGCTCGGCGATATCATAGACGAAGATCGCACGGCTGCCGTCGGCAAGCTCGGCGTCGATAGAAAGGCGGCTGCCCGACAGTGACTGACTGACCACCCGGGAGCCTACCGGCAGCACGATGTCCCCGCTGAGCGGTTCGCCGGCGGGCACCTGGACGTCGCCGGCCAGCGGCGGGCTCACCGGCGTTGCCTTGCGTGATTTGTAGACAATCGCCGCGATCACCACCATAAGAGCCAGAAGGAGCAGGCCGAGATTGATGGCCATGAAGCGGATGAGCCTGCCGCGCAGCTTGTCGACCGCGGGGTCAAGCGGCTTTTCCTGCTCTTCATCGGCATCGGGCCGGGCCATGGCAAATATTCCGGAATGGTTTTTCGATGAGCGCTCATAGCGAAGAGGCCCCCGAATTGATAGAGGACCTGTTGATAGAGGCCGCGCCCACCTTGCTGGTCGCCGGCGCGGATGCGGCCGGCCAACGCCTCGACCAGTGGCTGGCGGCAGCGCTTGGCCCGGACATGTCACGCAGTCGCGTGCAGATGCTGATCAGGCAAGGCGGCGTCGTCATCGACGGCAAGCCGGTCAACGAAACCAAGCGCAAGATGAGCGCTGGCGAAAATGTGTCGGTCGCTATGCCGGAACCGGAACCGGCGCTGCCGCAGGGCGAGAACATCGCGCTCGACGTGCTCTACGAAGACAACGAGTTGATCGTCATCAACAAGCCGGCGGGGCTTGTCGTGCACCCCGGCGCCGGCAACTGGACCGGCACGCTGGTCAATGCGCTCATCCACCATTGCGGCGACAGCCTGTCGGGCATTGGCGGGGTGCGTCGCCCGGGCATCGTCCACCGCCTCGACAAGGAGACCAGCGGCGTCATGGTGGTCGCCAAGACCGACCGCGCCCATAAGTCGCTATCGGAAGCTTTCGCCGACCACGGCCTGACCGGCGACCTCGAACGCGCCTACCTGGCTTTGGTCTGGGGTACACCGCAAAGGCCGACCGGCACGATCGATGCGCCGCTTGGCCGCGCTGCCGACCGGGTGCGCCGCGCCGTCGTGCCGGAAGACCGCGACGACGCGCGCCACGCCGTCACCCGCTTTGCCGTGCAAGAGCGCTTCGGCGAGGGCCAGCGGGAATTCGCCACCGCGAGCCTCGTCGAATGCCGGCTGGAAACCGGCCGCACCCACCAGATCCGCGTCCACATGGCCCATATCGGCCATCCCGTTATCGGCGATCCCGATTACGGCTTGGCATTCCGCACCAAGGCCAATCGGCTGCCGGAGCCCCTGAAAACTCAGGTCAAGGCATTTTCCCGGCAAGCTTTGCATGCCTGGCTCCTTGCATTTCGGCACCCCACTACCCATCTAATGATGAGGTTCGAGGCGTCGATACCGGAGGATATGGAGCAACTCGTCAACGGCTTCCGCAGACTCTGAACCAACCATCAAAAAACCTGACTGTCATTGTTCACTTCAGCGTGACACACTGTTTCGTGTTGAACAAATGCCTGTCTTTTCTGGTTTTGTTCCTGTATAAGATCTGATGTCGCGGGCGAGCCTTTGGTGCTCGCGTCACATGCCCGCCGCGTTTCGGGGGCATTACTCCAATAGAGAGGGGGCGCTATCATGGCCCAGTCATTACCCAGTATCGTTTCCGGCGAAGGCGGCCTCAGCCGCTATCTGGAAGAAATCCGCCGCTTTCCCATGCTTCAGCCGCAGGAAGAATACATGCTCGCCAAGCGTTATGCCGAGCATGAAGACACCACGGCCGCGCATAAGCTCGTCACCAGCCATTTGAGGCTCGTCGCCAAGATCGCCATGGGCTATCGCGGCTACGGCTTGCCGATCGGCGAGGTGATCTCGGAAGGCAATGTCGGCCTGATGCAGGCCGTCAAGAAATTCGAACCCGAGCGCGGTTTCCGCCTCGCGACCTACGCCATGTGGTGGATCAAGGCCTCGATCCAGGAATACATCCTGCGCTCGTGGAGCCTGGTCAAGATGGGCACGACCGCCAACCAGAAGCGCCTGTTCTTCAATCTCCGCAAGGTGAAGGGCAAGATTCAAGCGCTGGACGACGGCGATCTCAAGCCCGACCAGATCGCCGAAATCGCCACTCGGCTGAACGTTTCCGAGGCCGAAGTGGTGTCGATGAACCGCCGCCTGTCCGGCGACGCGTCACTCAACGCGCCGATCCGGGCGACGGAAGGCGAGTCCGGCGAATGGCAGGACTGGCTGGTCGACGACCACGAAAGCCAGGAAGAGATGCTGATCGAGCAGGACGAACTGGAAAACCGGCGCGGCATGCTGTCGGGCGCTCTGGCCGTACTCAACGATCGCGAGCGGCGCATCTTCGAGGCGCGTCGCCTCGCCGAGGAGCCGCTCACCCTGGAAGAGCTTTCGGCCGAGTTCGACATCAGCCGCGAGCGCGTGCGCCAGATCGAGGTGCGCGCTTTCGAGAAGGTGCAGGATGCCGTCAAGGCCGCCGCCAAGCGCCAGATGCAGGCGCTGCGCACCATCGAGGCGCAGCCGGCGGCTTAAAGCCGGGACCGATTACGAAATAGAGGGCGGCGTCAGGAAACTGGCGCCGCCCTCTTTGTATACAAGAAGCCGGAGCGTACCCTCAGAGCCCATCAAGCGGAAACTTGAGGTACCGCCGGCCATTGGCTTCCGGCTCCGGCAGCCGTCCGCCATTCATGTTGACCTGCAGCGCATGCAGGATCAGCCGCGGCATCGGCAATGTCCGGTCACGCGCCTCGCGCAGGGCGACGAACTCGGCCTCGCTGCGGGCAGCGACAAGATGGATGTTGGTCGCCTTTTGCGCTCCGACCGTGCTCTCCCACATCGGCTCGCGCCCGCCGGCCTGGTAATCATGGCCGACGAACAGCCGGGTTTCCTCCGGCAAGGCCAGGATGCCCCGGATCGAACGCCAGAGCCGCGCGGCGCTGCCGCCGGGAAAATCCGTCCTTGCCGTGCCGCTGTCGGGCATGAACAGCGAGTCATGCACGAAGGCGGCGTCACCGATCACATAGGTGATCGAGGCCAGCGTATGTCCGGGTGAGAACAGCACCTTGACTGGAAGGGTTCCGATCCGAAACGTCTCGCCTTCGGCAAACAGCCTGTCCCACTGCGAACCGTCGGCGGGAAAATCGGGCCAGTTGTAGATGACCTTCCATAGTGCCTGGACGTCGACGATCCTGTCGCCGATCGCCATCGGCGCTTCGGTCTTCTGTTTCAGATAGTGCGCCGCTGAGAAATGGTCGGCGTGGGGATGGGTGTCGAGAATCCACTCGAGCTCCAGCCCATTTTCTCCAATGAAAGCGAGCAGCGCATCCGCGCTCCTCGTACCCGTTGCGCCGGATTTCTCGTCGAAATCCAGGATCGGATCGATGATGGCGCAGCGCTTCGTCGTCGGGTCCGCGACGACATACTGGATGGCTCCGGTCGGCTTGTCATAGAAGCCGCTGACCAAAGGCCTGGCCAAAGCTACATCCATTCCCGGCTCCATCGCTCACAGCCGGCAGGAACGATTTTCTCCGCCGGAACCCGCCGCGAGCATGGTTGTCCGCCCCGTCGAGCCAGTCAAGCATGACTTGGCTCGCAGGAGAGGAAAACCAAAAACTGTTCCGACGAGTCGGCTTCAGGCGGAAGGTTGTTTGGTCTTCCTGAGGTAGGGCAGGATGGTCTCGTAAGCGCCGAAGCGCTTGATCGCATCCTCGTTGGAAACGGCGGCCGTGATGATGACGTCCTCGCCCTGCTTCCAGTTCGCCGGCGTCGCCACCTGGTGCTTGGCGGTGAGCTGCATGGAATCGACCGCGCGCAGGATCTCGTCGAAGTTGCGCCCCGTCGTCATCGGATAGGTCAGCACCAGCTTGATCTTCTTGTCCGGTCCGATGACGTAGACCGAGCGCACGGTGGCGTTGTCGGCGGGCGTGCGGCCTTCCGAGGTTTCGCCGGCGCCGCCTGGCAGCATGTCGTAGAGCTTGGCGACCTTGAGGTCCTTGTCGCCGATCAGCGGATAATGCACCGAATGGCCCGTCGCCGTCTTGATGTCGTCCTGCCATTTGCCGTGGCTTTCGACCGGGTCGACCGAAATGCCGATGATCTTGACGTTGCGCTTCTTGAACTCGCCCTCGAGCCCCGCCATCGTGCCAAGCTCGGTCGTGCAGACCGGCGTGAAATTCTTCGGATGGCTGAACAGGATCGCCCAACCGTCGCCGATCCAATCATGGAACTTGATGGTCCCTTGCGTGGTCTCGGCGGTGAAGTCCGGCGCGATGTCGTTGATACGAAGACTCATGACCTATCCCTACCCCTGGTGAAATTTAGCCTGCATTCTATCGCCGGCCGGCGCCGGCACCTATTCCTAGCACCGCTACGTGACTGATTAAACGGTGGAGATGACGGCTATTCACCCGACGGGCAAAAATTTTTCCGCGCCTTCGGATCGGGGCGAAAATAAAGCGTGACATTGGGCATGAGACAAACGCCAGGGATCGGCGAGGCCCGCCTCAGGCCTTGGTGATCGCCAGCGACGTCGCCAGGTCTTCCATGCGCTGCGCCAAGGCGCCGAGCGCGTTGGTCAGCACGCTGTCGCTCTTGTCGGCCTTGGTCAGTGCCTCGTCGCGCGTCTTGCGCAAGGTCAGCACTTCGCTCTCCATGCCCTTGACGCGCTTCTGCAGTTCGGAAAGCTCGTCCATCACCATGATGCCGGCCATGACGGTCAGCCGCTGGTCGCCAATCTCGCCAAAAGAATCCTTCAGATGCGAGACATAACGATCGAAGCGTTCGGCGAGATCGATCAGATGCTCTTCCTGGCCCTCGTCGCAGGCCATGCGGTACTGCTTGCCGTCGATTGAAACCGTGACCTGTGCCATCGGGCCAGCTCCTATCTGTCCAACACGGCGCGGATGGTTTCCATCGCGGTCACCAGCCGTCGCGAGACTTCCTTGTTGGCGTCTTCCAGCCGTTCGGCGCGCGCTTCGGAATTGTCGAGCTCCTGCGCCAGCCGCGAGCGATCGGCATTCATCCGCTGCACTTCTGCCTCGGCTTCCGAATAGTCGCGTTCGTGCTCGAGCTTGGCCGCGACCGCGTTTTCCAGCCCCTCGATGGCCTTGCTCAGCCTGGCGATTACTTCCTTGAGCGTGGTTTCCCCGGTCATGGCCTTCGTCCTGTGCCCTGCCCATCACCGAATCGTTCGCGTTCAGAACGCGTTATGTCAGAAACATTAGGCACCGGGTGAAGGCCACGTCAACAAAGCTCTCGCGACTGTCCCCCGCTAACGCTAAAGTAGTCCCGCCTGCGGCATCACAAGACCGGCAAATGTGCACCCGATTTGTTGACTAAAAGCCCGCGCCTGCTATGTGTCGCGCACCCTTTTCAAGGGCTCTCCCAAGCCCCCAAACCCCCACCCTGGAGGTACCATGACGTCGCGTGAACAACATGACCGGATGGCCAATGCGATCCGTTTTCTCTCCATGGACGCCGTCGAGAAGGCGAATTCCGGCCATCCTGGCCTGCCCATGGGCTGCGCCGACATCGCCACGGTGCTGTTCACCCGCTTCCTGAAATACGACCCCAAGGCCCCGCACTGGGCCGACCGCGACCGCTTCATCCTGTCGGCGGGCCATGGCTCGATGCTGCTCTACTCGTTGCTGCATCTGACCGGTTACGAAGACATGACCATCGACCAGATCAAGCACTTCCGCCAGCTGGGCTCGAAGACAGCGGGCCATCCCGAATACGGCCATGCCACCGGCATCGAGACCACGACCGGTCCGCTCGGCCAGGGCCTCGCCAATTCGGTCGGCTTCGCGCTTGGTGAGCGCATCATGAACGCCGCCTTCGGCAACGACCTCGTCAACCACTACACCTATGTGCTGGCCGGCGACGGCTGCCTGATGGAAGGTGTTTCCCAGGAAGCCATCGCGCTTGCTGGCCACCTCAAGCTCAACAAGCTGATCGTCTTCTGGGACAACAACAACATCTCGATCGACGGCCCGGTCTCGCTCGCCGACAACACCGACCAGGTTGCCCGCTTCCAGGCATCCGGCTGGAATGCGAGCCATATCGACGGCACCGATCCGGAAGCGATCGCCTACGCCATCGAGGCCGCACGCCACTCGGACAAGCCGACGATGATCGCCTGCAAGACGACGATCGGTTTCGGCGCCCCGACCAAGGCCGGCACCAACAAGGCGCATGGCTCGCCGCTGGGCGCCGACGAGATCGCCGGCGCGCGCAAGTTCTTCAGCTGGGACTCGCCGCCCTTCGAGATTCCAGCCGACATCCTCGACGCCTGGCGCACCGCCGGTAAGGCTGGCGTCAAGGCGCGCACCGACTGGGAAGGCCGCCTCGCCAAGGCCGATCCGAAGCTGAAGGCCGAGTTCGAGCGCCGCACCGCGGGCAAGCTGCCGGCGAATTTCGACGCCGTCATCGCCGACTACAAGAAGAAGCTTACGGCCGACAAGCCGAAGGTCGCCACCCGCAAATCGTCCGAGATGGCGCTGGAAGTCATCAACGGCGCGGTGCCCGAGACCATCGGCGGCTCGGCCGATCTGACTGGCTCCAACAACACCAAGACCAGCCAGACCAAGAACATCACGCCGGACGATTACGGCCAGCGCTACGTTCACTACGGCGTTCGCGAGCATGGCATGGCCGCGGCCATCAATGGGTTGACGCTGCATGGCGGCCTCATCGCCTATGGCGGCACCTTTCTGTGTTTCTCCGACTATGCCCGTCCGTCGATGCGGCTTGCCTCGCTGATGGGCATCCGCTCGATCTTCGTCATGACCCATGATTCCATTGGTCTGGGCGAAGACGGCCCGACCCACCAGCCGGTCGAGCACATGGCGGCCCTGCGCGCCATTCCCAATCACAATGTGTTCCGTCCGGCCGACGCCGTGGAGACCGCCGAATGCTGGCAGATCGCGCTCGAATCCGAAAAGACGCCGTCGACGCTGGCGCTGACCCGTCAGAACCTGCCGACGGTGCGCACCGAGTTCACCGAAAAGAACCTGAGCAGCCAGGGGGCTTATGAACTCGCCGCCGCCAGCGGCGAGGCCGCCGTGACGATCTTCGCCACCGGTTCCGAGGTCGAGATCGCGCTTGGCGCCCGCGACCTTTTGGAAAAACATGGCCACCCGACCCGTGTCGTCTCGGTGCCTTGCTTCGAACTGTTCGACAAGCAGAGCGACGCCTATCGCAAGAAGACGATCGGCGACGCACCGATCAAGATGGCGATCGAGGCCGGCATCCGCCAGGGCTGGGATCATCTCATCGGCTCGGACGGTATCTTCATCGGCATGACCGGCTTCGGTGCCTCGGGGACCATCGAGCAGCTCTATCCGCATTTCGGTATCACCGCCGAGGCGGCCGCCAAGGCAGCGGAAGCTCGCTTGCACGGTAAATGACTTTGGGGGTCCGGCAAGATCGCGTGAGAAGCGGTTTTGCCGAACTGGCCTAACCTAATCGATTTAAATCCGGCCCGCTGCGGCTGGATTCTTCGCCGGTCCGCCGCTATGAAGCTGCGGAACAATCATCTGCCTTCCAACTCCCAGGGAGAGAACAATGACCGTCAGAGTTGCCATCAACGGGTTTGGCCGCATCGGCCGCAACATCCTGCGCGCCATCCATGAGTCCGGCCGCAGGGACATCGATGTCGTCGCCGTCAACGATCTCGGCCCCGTCGAGACCAACGCCCACCTGCTGCGCTTTGACAGCGTGCACGGCCGTTTCCCGCATGAAGTGTCGGTCGACGGCGACCAGATCACCGTCGGCAAGGAGAAGTTCAAGGTCACGGCGATCAAGGACCCGACGCAATTGCCATGGAAGGAACTCGGCGTCGACATCGCGCTCGAATGCACCGGCATCTTCACCGCCCGCGACAAGGCCGCCGCGCACCTGACCGCCGGCGCCAAGCGCGTGCTGGTCTCGGCACCTGCCGACGGCGCTGACTTGACCGTCGTCTACGGCATCAACCACGACAAGCTGGCCAAGGACCACATCGTCATCTCGAATGCGTCCTGCACCACCAACTGCCTGGCGCCGCTCGCGGCCGTCCTGCACGAGACGGTCGGCATTGAAAAGGGCATGATGACGACGATCCATTCCTACACTGGCGACCAGCCGACGCTGGACACCATGCACAAGGATCTCTACCGCGCCCGCGCCGCCGCCCTGTCGCAGATCCCGACCTCGACCGGTGCCGCCAAGGCAATCGGCCTCGTCCTGCCCGACCTCAAGGGCAAGCTCGACGGCATCTCGATCCGCGTGCCGACGCCGAATGTGTCGGTCGTCGACTTCAAGTTCATCGCCAAGCGGTCGACCACGGTGCAGGAAATCAACGAGGCGGTGATCGCCGCCTCCAACGGCAAGCTGAAGGGCATCCTCGGCGTCACCCATCACCCGAACGTGTCGATCGATTTCAACCACGATCCGCGCTCCTCGATCATGGCGCTCGACCAGACCAAGGTGATGGACGGCAACTTCGTTTCGGTGCTGTCGTGGTACGACAATGAATGGGGCTTTTCCAACCGCATGGGCGATACCGCCGTCGCTTTCGGCAAGACCATCGCCTGATCGAAGATCCGTCTTCTCGACACTCGAAACGCCCGGCTTCGTCCGGGCGTTTTCGTTTGCCGGAGCAGCAACGCGAAAATCAGCGGCGCGGGGCAAAAAACCACCCTCCCGCCTTGCACTGGTCACGCCTTCGCCCCACTCTGCCGTAAAGCCAGCAAGCAGAGGAATTCGAGGGGCAAATTACGGATGGAGCATGCGATCTATCTCGTCACGCTGGTCGGCACGGCGCTTGTTGTCGCCGCCGCGTTTTCGAGCCTGATCGCCTTCCGCTTCGGCGCCCCGCTCCTGCTCCTGTTTCTGTGCATCGGGCTCGCCACCGGAACCGACGGCCTCGGCATCCAGTTCGACAACGCCCGCGTCGCCTATTTTGCCGGCTCACTGGCGCTCGCCGTCATCCTGTTCGATTCCGGTTTCGGCACGCCGCTCAACGCTTTGCGGCAGGCGGCGGGACCAGCCCTGTCGCTGGCGACCTTCGGCGTGCTTCTCACCACCGGCCTGTTCGGCGCCGCCGCCTATTATCTGCTCGACCTCAGCTGGCTGGAATCCTTCCTGCTCGGCGCCGCCGTCGCCTCGACCGATGCGGCGGCGGTGTTTTTCCTGCTGCGCGCCGGCGAGATCAATCTGCGCGAGCGCGTGCGCTCCACGCTCGAGGTGGAATCCGGCACCAACGATCCGATCGCCATCTTCCTGACCATCACACTGGTCGAGATCATCGCCGCCCACGCCAATCCCGAAACCAATGCCCTGGTCACCAATCTGATCCTTGGTTTCCTCATCAACATGGGCCTCGGCGCCATCGTCGGCGTGCTTGGCGGCCTCGCCATCGTGCGCCTGGTCGACCGGCTCAATCTCGACCATGGCCTGTTGCCGATCTTCGTGCTGACCCTGTCGCTGATGGTCTTCGCAGCCGCCGGCGCGATCGGCGGATCGGGTTTCCTGGCGGTCTACATCGCCGGGCTCATCGCAGGCAATTCCGACATCCGCGCCGTCACCATCCTGAAGCGCTTCCAGGACGGCATGTCGTGGCTGGCGCAGATCATCATGTTCCTGATCCTCGGCTTGTTCGCGACGCCCTCGCAATTTCCGGCCATCATGGTGCCTGCGGTGCTGCTTGGCCTGTTCCTGATGTTCGTCGCCCGCCCTGTCGCGGTCTGGCTCTGCCTGATCCCGTTCCGCCTGCCGCGTCCCGAAGTCGCCTTCGTCTCCTGGGTCGGCCTGCGCGGCGCCGTATCCATCCTGCTCGCCATTACACCGCTGCTCGGCGGGCTGGAGAACGGCCGCACCATCTTCAACGCCGCCTTCATCATCGTTCTGGTGTCGCTGGTCATCCAGGGCTGGACCGTCGGCCCACTGGCGCGTCGCCTGGGCCTGATCGTGCCGGCGCGGCTCGGACCGCTGGACAAGGTCGAGCTGGAACTGCCCGGCTCCGCGCATCACGAGCTCCTTGCCTATCGTGTGGCGCCGGGCAGTCCGGTGGCGCGCGGCGAGCGCATCCCGCGCTGGGCGCGGCCCTCGCTGGTGCTGCGTGACGGTCGCTCGATGCGCTTCCAGGACATGGGCCGGCTCGCCGCCGGCGATCAGGTCTACATCTTCGTGCCCGACCGCTATCCGCGCCTGCTCGACAAGCTGTTCGCCAGCCGCGCCGTGGTCGATCCGGAGGATGCCGAATTCTTCGGTGCCTTCGCCGTCGATCCGGCGCGTTCCGCCGCCGAACTGGAAGCCGCCTACGCGCCCGGTCTCACCGAGGCCGAGCAGAAACAGACCGTCGGCGCATTGGTCACGGCGCGGCTCGGCGGCCATGCCGAATATGCCGACCGCGTGCTGCTCGGTCCGATCGAACTGATCGTGCGCGACGTCGACGACAAGGGCAAAATCACCGGGCTCGGCCTATCTTTCGAACCGACCGCGCCGGTGGCAAGGGTGCCGGTCTTCCTCAGTGCCGGCGAGATCGGCGACCGTCTCGTCGCCTTTATCCGCGACTGGCGTAAGCCGGCTGAGACGCAGGTGGCACCGCGGGCGGATGACACCCCGGAGCCGCCGGTCGAGAAGGCATCGGCGGAAAGCTGACACGGTCGACCGTTGCACCGCCTCGACATGCGCCGGGCGGTCTTCACCGACTATGTCCCCGCCCGTCTCAAAATTTCGCATCCGACCCCGGCCAAAGCCTTGCATCGCCGCCGATGCGGGGTATGGTCCCGGCGATTTTCAGACGAAAGGGACCGGCATGGCTGCCTTCAAGACACTGGACGATATCGGCAACATCAGCGGCAAGCGCGTGCTGGTGCGCGTCGACCTCAACGTTCCCGTCGCCGACGGCAAGGTCACCGACGCAACCCGCATCGAACGCATCGCGCCGACCATCGCCGAATTGTCCGGCAAGGGCGCCAAGGTCATCCTGCTCGCCCATTTCGGCCGGCCCAAGGATGGTCCTTCGCCGGAATTCTCACTGGAGCCGATCGCCAAGGCGACCGCTGGGGTGCTCGGCCGCCCCGTCGGCTTCGCCAGCGATTGCGTCGGCGACACGGCGGGAAGCGCTGTCGCCGCCATGGACAAGGGCGACGTCCTGCTGCTCGAAAACACCCGCTTCTACAAGGCCGAGGAGAAGAACGATCCCGCCTTTACCGAACGGCTCGCCGCCAATGGTGACATCTTCGTCAACGATGCCTTTTCCGCCGCCCACCGCGCTCATGCCTCGACTGAAGGGCTGGCACACCTGTTGCCCTCCTTCGCCGGCCGCACCATGCAGGCCGAGCTTGAGGCGCTGGAGAAAGGACTGGGCAATCCGGTGCGTCCGGTTGTCGCCATCGTCGGCGGCGCCAAGGTCTCGACCAAGATCGACCTGTTGATGAACCTGGTGAAGAAAGTCGACGCGCTGGTCATCGGCGGCGGCATGGCCAACACCTTCCTCGCCGCGCGCGGCACCGATGTCGGCAAGTCGCTGTGCGAGCATGACCTGGCCCCGACCGCCAAGCAGATCATGATCGAGGCCGCCGAAGCCGGCTGCGCCATCATCCTGCCGGTCGACGGCGTCGTCGCCAAGGAATTCAAGGCGGGTGCCGCCTGCGAAACCGTCGCCATCTCCGACGTGCCAGCCGACGGCATGATCCTCGATGTCGGCGCCAAGACCGTGACGACGATCGGCGAATGGATCGACCGCGCGGCGACGCTGGTCTGGAACGGTCCGCTCGGCGCCTTCGAGATCGAGCCGTTCGATCACGCCACGGTGGCGGCGGCCAGGCATGCGGCCGCGCGTACAAAGGCCGGCAAGCTGGTTTCGGTCGCCGGCGGCGGCGATACGGTGGCGGCGCTCAACCATGCCGGTGTCGCCGACGATTTCACTTATGTCTCGACCGCCGGCGGCGCCTTCCTGGAGTGGATGGAAGGCAAGCCGTTGCCCGGCGTCGACGTGCTCAAGCGCTGAGGCATTCGGCGGCTCGCCAACAATCCGATCAACTCGAGGGAGCCGGCGGCGGCGCCGGCGACTTTCAATCGATTCGAGCTTTCCGGCATCATTCCTTTGGCGGTAGTGTTCTGCTAGGCGCAGATAAACCGGTTCAGGAGAAGCATGATGAGCGAACGTCTCGAAGACATTGCCGCCGCGATCGTTGCCAACGGCAAGGGCCTGCTGGCCGCCGATGAAAGCTCCGGCACCATCAAGAAGCGCTTCGACGTCATCGGCGTCGAATCGACCGCCGACAGCCGTCGCGACTATCGCGAGATGATGTTCCGCGCCAAGGACGCGATGACCAGGTACATTTCCGGCGTCATCCTCTATGACGAGACCATCCGCCAGAAAGCCGCCGACGGGACGCCGCTGGTCGACATCATCAAGGCGTCAGGTGCCATTCCCGGCATCAAGGTCGATGCCGGCGCCAAGCCGCTGGCAGGCTTTCCCGGCGACACCATCACCGAGGGCCTCGACGGGTTGCGAGAGCGCCTTGCCGACTATTATAAGCTCGGCGCCCGCTTCGCCAAATGGCGCGCGGTGATCGACATCGACACGACCAGGGGCGTGCCCTCGGCCACCTCGATCGGCGCGAACACGCATGCGCTCGCCCGCTATGCGGCCCTTTGCCAGGAAGCCGGCATCGTGCCGATCGTCGAGCCTGAAGTGCTGATGGACGGCGCCCACGACATCGGCACCTGCTACGAGGTTTCCAAGGCCACGCTGACGAAGCTCTATGACGAGCTTTATGCCGCCCGTGTCGTGCTCGAAGGTACGATCCTGAAGCCCAACATGGTGCTCTCTGGCAAAAAGTCGGGCACGGTGGACAGCCCCGAGGAAGTCGCGGCAAAGACCATAAAACTGTTTCGCGAGACGGTGCCGGCGGCGGTGCCGGGCATCGCCTTCCTTTCCGGCGGCCAGGAGGACGAGGAGGCGACCGCCAACCTCAATGCCATCAACGCCATCGGCCCGCATCCGTGGAAGCTGACCTTCTCCTACGGCCGCGCGCTGCAGGCCGCCCCGCAGAAGGCCTGGAGCGGCAAGGCCTCGAACGTCGCCGCCGGCCAGGCCGCCTTCACCCACCGCGCCCACATGAACCACCTGGCGGCACTCGGTAAATGGAAGGCGAGCCTGGAACAGGCTGCCTGAAGACCCACTGCTGTCCCTTCCCTTCAAACCCGGGCCGATATGCCCGGGTTTTTCGTTTTGTCGCACCGGCCTTGGGGCAAGGCATTCGCATTCTTATTTTCTCTGGGCATTCCTGGCAGCGGCGATGTCGGCTTGCGCCCATCCCGTACGTCCTTGGGGTGCAAACAGGGAGAAGTTCATGCATCGCAACAAGGTCGTTTCGCGCGAAGAATGGTTCGAGGCTCATAAGGCACACCTGGCCCGCGAGAAGGAACTGACGCGGCTTCGCGAACGCGTCGCGGCCGAGCGGCGCGAACTGCCCTGGCTGAAAATTCGCAAGGACTACGTCTTCGAGACCGAACGAGGGCCGAAGAAACTTGCCGATCTGTTTGGCGCCAACAGCCAGCTGATCGTCTACCATTTCATGTTCGGGCCGGGCTGCGTCAATCATTGCGAAGGCTGCTCCTTTCTTGCCGATCATATCGACGGTGCCAACCAGCACCTCATGCACCACGACGTATCGCTGGTCGTAATCTCGCGCGCGCCGCTGGACGAGCTTGTAGCCTACAAGCAGCGCATGGGCTGGAAGTTCGACTGGGTGTCGTCCTATGCGTCGGATTTCAACTTCGATATGCAGGTTTCCTTCACCGACAGGCAGATCGCGGCTGGCGCCACCACCTACAATTTCGAGACCCGACCCCGGACATCGAAGGAGCTTCCGGGCGCCAGCGTTTTCTACAGGGACGAGAACGGCGACATTTTCCTGACCTTCGTTTCGCGTGCCCGTGGCGGCGAACAACTGATCGGCGCCTACCACTATCTGGACCTGACGCCGAAGGGCCGCGACGAGACCGGCCTCTACCGCAACCTGATGGATTGGGTGCGGCTGCACGACCAATATGCAGGCGAGCCGCAAGCGGAGCGCGATTGCCACGATGGCTAACCAGCAGTGCGAAGCAGTCTTGCCTTCGGAATTGCGTAAGACAAAGGGTAGAGCGTTCGAGGCGATCGTTTTTTCACCGGAACTGCTCGTTCACCTGTCTCGCGACATGCGTTAAATGCTGGTCGAAAACCAGTTCAATGGACCAGCGATGCTACGCTTTCCGACCATCCTCACCTGGCTCGCCTTTCCCGCCTATGTCTGGCAGGGATTGGGCGTGCGCCGCCGCACCTCGCGCATGCTGCCGGCGCAAGGCCCGGTCATGCACGATCTCACCGGCGAGGCGCCAGCGATTTCGCTACTGGTGCTGGGCGATTCCTCCGCCGCGTCGGTCGGCATCGGCAATTCCGAAAACGGCCTTGCCGCGCAGCTTGCCGTCATGATTGCGCAGCGCACCGGCAGCGCTGTGCGCTGGCGTGCCGCCGGCTTCAATTCGGCGACGTCGGGCCAGATCCGCGACCACGTCCTGCCCAATCTGTCGGCCGATCCGTGGACGCATATCGTGCTTGCCATCGGCACCAACGACACCAAGAATTTTCATTCCGTACCGCGTTTCAAGAGAGAGTTCGGCGGCCTGCTCTATGCATTGCGCGCCAAATGGCCGGAGGCGCGCGTGGTATGGTCGCCCGTGCTGGAGTTCACGCGTGCGCCGGCCATGCCGTCGCTGCTCGGCAAGATCCTCGAGATCCGCGCCACCGCGATGAACCGGATGGGCGAACGGCTCTGCCTGGAACGCGGCGTGGTGCCGGCCCCGCGCCTGCCGATCACCAATCCCGAGGCCGGCTTTGCCTCCGACGGGTTTCATGCCTCGGAGGCCGGTTACCGGGCGTGGGCGGAACATCTCGTCGGCCCGGTGCTTGCAGACTGAAGCCGACGGCAGATGTCGCGAGGGCCTATGTCAAATGCCCGAGCACGGCCGCCAACGAAATTGCCGCCATGGCGAGCAATGCCAATTTCCAGAAATCGCCGCGACGCTTGAGCCCGGGCCAACCGAGCGGCTTGATGATCTGAATCACCATGAACCCGACAATGACAAGGGCGAGGAGTTTGGTCATGTAGCCTTTGACCAGCAACGCTGACACCTGTCAAAGCGGTTCGTTCTGTCTCCGGGAAAGAAAAGGCGCCGCGATCCCGAACCGGAACGCGGCGCCCGCCTTGACCGCGCAGCGATCTATTTCAGCGGCTTGAGGCCGGCCTCGATCGAGGCGCGTTTTGCCTCCAGGAACGGCGGCAGGGCAAGCCTTTCGCCGAGCGTCTCCAGCGGCTCATCGGCGGTGAACCCCGGCCCGTCGGTGGCGATCTCGAACAGGATGCCGTTCGGCTCGCGGAAATAGAGCGAGCGGAAGTAGTAGCGCTCGACCTCGCCGCTCGACGGCAGCCGGAATTCGGCCAGGCGCGCTGTCCATTGATGCAACGTCTCCTGGTCCGGCGCCCTGAAGGCGACGTGGTGAACCGCACCGGCGCCTTGGCTTGCGGGCGCCAGCCCAGGCTGCACGGCCACATGAAGCTCCGCCGCCGGCCCGCCCGCGCCCATCTCGAAGACGTGGACCTGGCCCTCGCCGTCCGGCGAGGCATAATCACGCGCCTTGCGCAAGTTCATCACCTCGGTCAGCACCGCCTCGGTGTTGGTGATGTCGGGGACACTGATCACGATCGGCCCGAGCCCACGGATCTGATGCTCGGCCGGCACCGGGCTTTGCAGCCAGGGATGGCTGCCGCCCTCGCCGCCATCGCTGACGAGCCGCAGGCGCTGGCCTTCGGGGTCCTCGAAATCCAGGCTGGGGTAACCGCCGATATCGGCAATCTCTCCTGTCGCGATGCCTTCGCTGGCAAGGTTCTGCTTCCACCAGGCAAGGCTCTCCCGGCTGCCGACCCTGAGACTGGTCCGCGCGATGCTGTGCGTGCCACGCCGTTCGCGGCCGACCGGCCAGTCGAAGAAGGTGAGGTCGGTACCCGGCGTTGCCTCGCCGTCGGCATAAAAGAGATGGTAGGCCGAGGTATCATCCTGGTTCACCGTCTTCTTGACCAGCCGCAGCCCCAGCACCTTCGTATAGAAATGAAGATTGCCGGGCGCATTGGCGGTGATGGCGGTCAGATGGTGAATTCCTGTCAGTTGCAAGCTCACGGTCGTCTCCCTGTTTTTGGGGGAAGAATTTTCTCCTTTGATATCAGAACTCCGGTCACCTCGTTGAAGGCCGCCTATCCAGACAGTTCGTCACCAAGAGATGAACAATACGGCCCCGATTAGCCTGATCCTGGTGAACGATCCGCAGCCGCATGACCTCTCACGGCAAAACGGAACTGTCGTCGCACGACCTGCCATCCTCCTGACAGACTGCTGTCAGCAGAGGTGTGCGATACTGTCTCCAGTTAGAGAGAGGAGATTGGTCATGAACGGTTTTACCATTCTGCGCGGCATGCAGCATTATGTCGGCAAGATCCGCACGATGCGCAACGAGATCCGGACCCAGCGGTTCATGAATGCGCTGCCCGCCGACATTCGCAAGGATATCGGCTGGCCTGACATGTATGCCGAGCGTCGCCATCACGGCAATTGAGACGAAATTTTCAACGCAGCAGTTGGACGCTGATGCGTCAGCACCCAGATATTAGGTCCGGCGCGCGAGGGATGGAGCGAGCTTATGCCCGATCGGAAGACAATCGGTTTTCTGTTCATCGAGGGTTTTGCCGACTGGGAATATGGGCTGCTGGCGGCGTCGGCGGTCGAATGGTTCGGCGCTCGCGCCGTCTCGGTTACGCCCGAAGGCAAGCCGGTGACCGGAATCAGCGGTTTTCGGCTGACACCAGACCGGTCGGCCAGCGTCGATGAGAATACCGATCTCGATGCCGTGGCCGTCATCGGTTCCGACCAGTGGGCGGGCAAGGCGCCGCCGGATATATCCGAACTGCTGGCGGCCGTCGCCAGGCGCGGCGGTGTCGTTGGCGGGATTTGCGCCGGGACGCTTGCGCTGGCTCGAGCCGGCATGTTCGCGAACGCCAAGCATACCAGCAATAGCCGTGACTGGATCAACCACCACGAGGCCGGCTATGCCGGCGAGGGCAATTATCAGGACGTGCCTTATGCCGTGGCCGACGGCAGGATTGTGTCCGCGCCGGGTTCGGCGCCCGGCACTTTCGCCCTTGCCTTTCTGCAGACGCTCTACCCGGAAAAAGGCGGCGATCTCGCGCAGATGCGGACGCTGTTCGCCAAGGAGTATGCTGAAGCCTCCTGACAGTATGCTGTCAGGAGGCGCGTGCGATGGTGGGATGATGCACATGGCCGGCCGAGAGGACGATCGATGAAAAACTGGAACGACAGGCTGAACACGCCTGGTATCAACGGTGTGAAACCAACGCCGCGCACGGTGGGAGACGTCGTCGAGGGCCAGCCGATGCTGGTGCCGACCGCGCGCCAGGTCGATGATTTCATCCGCTCTATCCCCGAAGGCGTCGAGATGGACGTTCGTGCGCTGCGCACGGCGCTTGCCATCGGGCACGGCGCCGAAGTGACATGCCCGGTCACCATAGGCTATCATCTGCGCACGGTCGCTGAAGCCGCCAAGGAGGATTTCGAGCGCGGCATGACGCTCCGCGACATCGCTCCCTCCTGGCGCGTGCTGGATGCGAAGGCGCCGACAACGAGGAACCTGTCCTTCGGCGCGAAATTTGTTGCCACGCAGCGCAAGCGCGAAGGGCTGAAACCGTAATGCATGTCATGTGGAAGTGGATCCGGTCAGGGAGCCACGGCATGCATGGGAGAAATACTGGGGAAGCAAACGATGCGCCGCGCCGACAGGCTCTTTCAGATCGTGCAGCATCTGCGTGGTGGCCGCTTGGTCACCGCCCAGAAGCTCGGCACATGGCTCGAGGTTTCCGAGCGAACCATCTATCGCGACATAGCCGACCTGCAGTCGACGGGCGTGCCGATCGACGGCGAGGCCGGCGTTGGCTACATGATGAGGGAGGGTTTCGACCTTCCGCCGTTGATGTTCACGCGTGACGAAATCGTGGCGCTGGTTGCCGGCGCCCGTATGGTTCGCGCCTTTGGCGGCGCTGCGATGGCGCGGGCCGCCGACGAAGCGCTGGTCAAGATCGGTGCCGTGCTGCCCGATGCCGAAAAGGACCGCATCGCCCGCACCGAGATCCACACGCCGATGTGGGTGGTCAGCGACGCCGCCCGCGAGGCGATCGACCTGATCGAACGCGCGGTCGAAAAGCGCCAGGTGCTGACCATCGACTACTCCGATGAAGCCGGCCGCGGCACGCTGCGCGATATCAGGCCGCTCGGCCTGTGGTTCTGGGGTAAGGTGTGGACGCTGGTCGCCTGGTGTGAGATGCGCGATGATTTCCGCGCCTTCCGCATCGACCGCATCGCCTCGGTGGTCATCGCAGGGCGCATCTTCAAGCCGGAACGCGGCAAGCAGCTTGCCGATTTCTACCGGGCGGTGGAGCGCAGCGAGGATTACGGCATGGCGCCGGATCGCGCGGCGCGAAGCTGAGATTTGCCGGACCGTACAAAAAAGCCCGCTCGAAGCGGGCTTTTTTGTTGCGTAGGCGAAAAGCCTATTCCTCGTCGTCCCTGTCGGTATCCTTCGACTTGAGCGCCGACAGCTTGGCGAAGACGGCGTTGGCGTCGAGCTCCGCATCCTCGTCCTTCGGCTTCTCCGGCGCCGGCACCAGCCGCTCGGTCAATGCCGCCGGCAGCAGCGTGTCGCCGACCGGCTGCGCCTGCTCGCGGCCACGCGAGGCGCGGTTGACTTCCATGTCGAGGTCGATCTGCGAGGCGAGACCCAGCGTCACCGGGTCCATCGGTTGAAGGTTGGCCGAATTCCAGTGCTTGCGTTCGCGGATCTGCTCGATCGTCGACTTGGTGGTGCCGACGAGGCGCGAAATCTGCGCGTCCTTGAGTTCGGGATGGTTGCGCACCAGCCACAGGATGGCATTGGGCCGGTCCTGGCGCTTCGACAGTGGCGTGTAGCGCGGACCCTTGCGCTTGGATTCCGGCACCCGCACCTTGGGGTCGGAAAGCTTCAGGCGCTGGTTCGGGTCTTTCTCGGCGCGCGCGATCTCGTCGCGGGTCAGCTGGCCGGTCATGATCGGGTCCATGCCCTTGATGCCTTGCGCCGATTCGCCGTCGGCGATCGCCTTGACCTCGAGCGGGTGCAGCCCGCAGAACTGCGCGATCTGCTCGAAGGAAAGCGCGGTGTTGTCGACCAGCCAGACGGCGGTCGCCTTGGGCATCAGCAGCGTATTGGCCATGTGCAAAATCCTTCTCGTTCGCCCGCGTTCCCGCGCGGGCGGTGGTTTAGGGCCACCAAAATGGGAAATTCGCGGCCTGTATAACCGTTCCAGACTGCTTTCGCAACGTTTTTGGAAGAGCTGGGACGACGTGGCCAACCAAGGCACGCGGTGGCGGCTAACAAAGATCCGACAGTCGGCATTTGCCGATTGTCCATGACATGGCGTTCCTCCAGCTTGCGCGCCGCCCTGCCACCGCATTTGCCGCGGATCGCCATGGCATGTCACGCCGAAGCCGAGATGAATCCGAAGCCCCAAAAGACAAAACCCGCCGGACAGGGTCCAGCGGGCTTGGAACCGGCGACGACAAGCGTCCGCGGCGGCTCTGCATTGCGACCCTGCCTTGCGGCGGGTCGCGCTTGCAATCAGATCGCCTGACGGGCGATCCGCTCGATGTCGCCGCGGTTGATGCCGAGGTCGCTGAGCTGACGTGCGTTGAGGCGGTTCAGTTCGCGAACGGTCTCGTTGTACATGCGCCAGTTACGGAAAGCACGGATCGGGTTCATGGTAGTCCTCCTGAATTGGGTTCGTTTCGATGATGCTCAAATAGTGATCATCGAGCGGGACTTGAACAGCCGATTTTGCATAGCAATGATGCAAATGCTGCATTGCACCATTAAGCTTCTGTTCATCCTGTAGGCAGGGGCGAAGGGCGTTGGCCAGACCGTGTCGAGATCCGGTCAGGCCGGGCCGAAAATGCTGGCGTCCTAGCCGACGTCGAGCACGATCTTGCCGATATGCTCGCCCTCCTCCATCCGCTCATGCGCACGCCAGGCGTCGGTGAGCGGGTAGATCATGTCCATGACGGGCGCCACCTTGCGCGTGCTCAGCAGAGGCCATACTTGCGCCTCCAGCGCCGCCGCGATCGCGGCCTTGAATTCGACGCTGCGCGGCCTCAGCGTCGAACCCGTATGGGTCAGCCGCTTGACCATGACCTTGGAAAAGTCGGCGCTCGCCACCGCGCCGGCCTGGACGGCGATCTGCACGATGCGGCCCTCGACAGCGGCGGCCTCGTAGTTTCGCTGGATATAATCGCCACCGACCATGTCGAGGATGACGTTGGCGCCCCGGCCTTCGGTCGCCTCTTTGACCGCGGCGACGAAATCCTGCTCGCGGTAATTGATCGCGCGGTCGGCACCGAGCTTCAGGCAGGCGTCACACTTCTCCTGGGATCCGGCGGTGGTGATGACATAGGCGCCGAAGGCCGAGGCGAGCTGGATCGCCGTAGTGCCGATGCCGGACGAGCCGCCATGGACGAGCAGTGTCTCACCCTTCTTGAGCCCGCCGCGCTCGAACACATTGTGCCAGACGGTGAAGTAGTTCTCCGGCACCGCCGCCGCTTCCGTGTGGGTGAAACCCGCCGGCAGCGGCAGAACGCTGCCTGCATGAACCCTAGCATATTCGGCATAGCCGCCGCCGGGCGTGAGCGCGCAGACCCGGTCGCCGATGCGCCAGCGCGATATCTCGTCGCCAAGAGCGGCCACTTCTCCCGACACCTCGAGGCCCGGCAGGTCCGATGCGCCGGGCGGTGGCGGATAGGCGCCCTTGCGCTGCTGGACGTCGGGCCGGTTGACGCCGGCGGCATGGACCTTGATCAGGATTTCTCCGGGGCCGGGCAGCGGCACGTCGCGCGTTTCCGGCTTCAACACCCGGGGGCCGCCCGGCTCCGAGATCGCGATCGCCGTCATCCGTGCCGGAATTTTCTGTCCGCTCGCCATGAAGTTTCCCGTCTTTCCTCGCCGCACTCTTACCGGCTGTTTGCATCGGCACCCCTGCCCTATGTATGCTCATTGGCAAATCAGGCAAATGGCCAATCTGGTCTGGCGGAGGAGGAGCAACGATGGCGATCTTCGACGACGAACCCGAGAAGAAGGCACGTCCGCACGAGATCGGGCAGGACCTGTCGCTGCTTTCCGTCGGTGAACTGTCCGAACGAATCGGCATCCTGCGCGACGAGATCGCCCGCCTGGAGGCCGAACTCAAGACCAAGGACAACACCAAGTCGGCCGCCGAGGCGCTGTTTCGCCGCGGATAATTCGCTGAGGTAACCGCCCGCCGCCGAAAAGCCCGAATGCGACTGTCTTCAAATCTGCGTCCCTCCCAGTCCAGCCGGATCAAAAAATGCTCGCAGCCTACAGACCGATCCTTTCCCTGCTTCGCGGCACCGCCTTCCTTCTGGCGGCATCGGGACTGCACGGGCTGCTGTTGCCTCTGCGCGGTCAGGTGGAAGGATTCTCGACCGCTTCGCTTGGCCTGATGGGCACGGCCTGGGCCGGCGGCTTCGTCACTGGCTGTTTCTTTGCGCCGCGCATCGTGCGCCGCGCCGGACATGTGCGCGCCTTCGGCGCCTTTGCCGCGTCCGGCGCGATCGTGGCGCTGCTAACGGGCCTTGTCATCGACGAGTATGTCTGGATCCTGCTACGGGCCTTCACCGGTTTTACCATGGCCGGCGCCTTCATGGTCATCGAGAGCTGGCTGAACGAGAAGGCCACCAACGAGAACCGCGGCACCGTCTTCGGCCTCTACATGATGGTCACCTATGCCTCGATCATGGGCGGACAGATGATCGTCGCCGGCGGCGACGTGAAATCGGCGTCGCTGTTCATGATCACGGGCATCCTGTTCTGCCTGTCGCTCATTCCGACCGCGGTCTCGACGGCCTCGCATCCGAAGCCGCTGCAGGACGTCAAACTCGACGTCAAGGGGCTCTACGCCAACTCTCCCGTGTCGGCGATTGCCTGCCTCTTGATCGGCATCGCCAATGGCGCCTGGGGCACGCTTGGCGCGGTTTACGGAGCCCGCATCGGCATCCCTACTGCCGAGATCGCCTTGATGATGAGCCTTGTGGTCGTCGCCGGTGCCGCCATGCAGCTTCCGGCCGGGCGTCTCTCCGACAAGACCGACCGGCGTTTCGTGCTGGCCGGTGCCGCTTTCGGCGCGGCGCTGTTTGCGCTTCTCATCTTCCTGTTGGAGCCGCGCTCCGCAGTCTTCGTCCTCGTCTTCACCGCCGCCTACGGCGCTTTCGCCTATACGCTCTATTCGATCGCCGTGGCGCATGCCAACGACCACGCCAGTGCCGAGGATTTCGTCAAGGTCTCGGGCGGCCTGCTGCTGCTCTATGGCTTCGGCACCATGATCGGCCCATTGCTGGCGGCGGCGCTGATGGGCTGGATGCGCCCGGAGGGCCTGTTCCTGGCGACAGCCTTCGCGCATCTGTCGCTGGCCGGCTACACGCTGCTGCGCATCAGCCGCCGCGCTCCTGTGCCGATCGAGGATCGCGACGCCTTCAAGACGCAGCCCGCCGACCGTTCCGTGACCCCTGAAGCATTGCGGCTCGACCCAAGAAGAAAAGCAGAAGCAAGCAGTTGAGATTTGAAAAACTTTGCCTCACAAATGAGGCATGATGTTTTCCGACGCCTTCATGGCGATCGCCGATCCCAATCGGCGCCATCTTCTGGAAGAACTTCGACGCGGTCCGAAGACCGTCAACGAATTGGCGGCCGGGCTGCCGGTCTCCCGTCCGGCCGTGTCACAGCATCTGAAAGTGTTGCTCGATGCCGGACTGGTCAACGCCAAGGCTGAAGGCACGAGGCGTGTCTATACGGTGAGCAATGCCGGCTTCCTGAGACTCAACATCTGGCTCGATCAATTCTGGGAAGCCTGATCATTTCTAATGCATGTCGCGCAAAAGTGATCTCGATTTTGCGACAACGACACGCGTCGGGCAAAGACCTGAGGCGCGTCGCAAATATCCTTTTCGACGCGACGCGCTTTAGCCGCGGTACCCGCGCTGTCTAGCTCTCGGCCAGGAAGTCGCCGCGCCGATCCAGCCGGCGTTCCCATGAGAGGCGCCGCTCGTTGATCCAGTGCTCGGCCGCTCGCAGTGCCTTCCGCTCGATCTGGCAGGTGCGCACCCGCCCGACCTTCTGTGTGCGCACGAGACCGCTCGCCTCCAGGAGATTGAGGTGCTGGACGACCGCCGACAGCGACATGGCCAGCGGCTCGGCCAACTGGCTCACCGAGGCGGGGCCGCGTGACAGCCGGTCGACCATCTGCCGCCGCGCCGGATCGGCGAGCGCCTGAAACATCAGGTCGAGCTGGGCGGGATCATGCAGCATCGCGATCAGCCGTTGTTGTAGGGAAAGAACTTGAAGTAAGGCTGCGCCTCCTCGATCACCCTGGTGAAGGCGGCGCGCTGCAGCAGGCGGTCGTGATAGCGCTTCACGGCGGGATATTTATCGCCGAACGGCTCGACCTTGTTGGCATAGAAGAGCGCCGGAGACGCCGCGCAATCGGCCATGGTGAAGGCATCGCCCACAGCCCATTCTCTCGATTGCATCTCCTGTTCGATGATGGCGTAGGAATTGCGCAACTGGCCGCGCGCCTGCTCGACACCGAATGGATCAGTCTTGTCCTGCGGCCGCAACCTGTCGCCGACGATCTTCTGCATCGGCTCCTGCACATAGAAATCATAGAAGCGGTCGGCCTGTCGGACCGCCAGCGCCATGTCAATGTCGGCGGGAACGAGGTCGACCGGTCCCGGATAGTGCGCGGCCAGATACTCCACGACAATGGTTGATTCCAGCACCGTACGGTCACGCGCGTCGTCGCGCAGCGCCGGCATCTTGCCGGTCGGCGAAACCTTCAGGAAGGCCGCGCGCGATCGCTCGTCGCCGAGATCGACAATGACCGGCGAAAAAGGCGTGGCGTTCTCATAGAGCGCGATCAGCGGCTTCCAGCAGAAGGAGGCCAGCGGATGGAAATGCAGCGTCAGGGACATTCTTGTGCTCGTCTGTTTCTGCAACAACACTGAATCATCTGCTTAACTATTTCGATGAGCCTTGGTCATCAAGGCTGACCCGCGAAGTCTCAGCTGGATCGGACGTGCGCGACGATAGCGGCTTCCATGTCAGGCCAGTCGTCCGGATGCAGTTCGTGACCGCCGCCTTCGACGCGAAGGAGTTTCGCGCCGGCAACAGCTTGGGCCAGGGCTTCGCCATGCTCGACCGGAAAGATCGGATCCGACGTGCCGTGGATGACCAGCAATGGCGCCTTCATCTCATGCAGGCGACCCTTCCACTGATCCGTGCCCTTGAGCATGAAATGATTGGTGGCGCTCAGGAAGCCGCCGGACCTGATATAATCCCGTTCGATGAACGCTCTCATCCCCTCCTCATCGAATGGATGGGCGGTGCTGGCGATTGCCCGCGCATCCCTGATCATGAAATCGATGACCTGGCGGCGGTCCGCCCAATCGACTTTGGCCCCATCGGCCGAATGCTCCAAATAGGCGTCGGTCGTCCGCGGCAAATGCAAAGTGTCGGTCCCCACGGGCGAACTGCTGATCACCGTCAGCGATGCGACACGGGAGGGGTGCTTGAGCGCGACGAGTTGCGCGATCATGCCGCCCATCGACATGCCGACGACATGGGCCTTGCCGATGCCGTGGCTGTCGAGAACGGCCATCGCGTCGTCGGCCATGTCGTCGAAAGTGTAGGGCGGCTGTCCCACCGGATATTTGGTTGACCGGCCGGTGTCGCGATTGTCGTAGCGGATCACGTATAGGCTGGCATCCGCCAGCTTCCGGCAAAACGCCTCCGGCCACCAAAGCATCGAGGCCATAGCGCCCATGATTAGCAGCAGTGCCGGACCCGCTGGATCGCCGAAGGTTTCGGATATGATCTCGGGACGGTCTTTGGTTGTCATCTCATGGCCTCCTCTTCTGCTTGCATTTTGCAATCGGTTGCACGATAATAAAACCGATACGATAATGCAACCGGTTTTGTGGAGAAAATGGAATGACCCTCGATCGCCGGTCCGGCTGCCCGATCAACCTCTCGCTGGAGGTGTTCGGCGACCGCTGGAGCCTGATCATCCTGCGCGACATGATTTTTGGCGGCAGGCGCCATTTTCGTGAACTGCTCAACGGATCGATGGAAGGCATTGCCTCCAACATCCTCGCCGACCGGTTGAAGCGGCTGATGGAGCTCGGCATGCTGACCAAGGCGGACGATCCTTCGCACAAGCAGAAGGCGATCTACAGCCTCACCGAGATGGCCATCACGCTGGTGCCGATCCTGGCCCATCTCGGCGCCTGGGGCCGGGTCTGGCTGCCGACCAGCGAGGAACTTTCGATCCGCGCCGAACTCCTGGAAAAGGGCGGACCGCCAATGTGGGAGAAATTCATGGCCGAGTTGCGCCATGAGCACCTCGGCACCCCCCTCGATACAGCGCCCGGCCCCTCTGTCCGCGCGACGCTGCAGGCCGCCTATGAAGCGGTGGTTGCCGAAAAGGCCCTCAACGCCAGCCCGGCCGCCTGACCAACTATTTTCCCCGTTGAAAGGCCGGCTCTGCTACAAAGGATGGAAATCACACTTCACGGGATTGGATACGCTCTTGGTTGAGAACTCTAGGGACACCGCCCGCGCGCGTGCCGATCTGCGCTTCAAGAAGCAGGAAGAGGCGGCGACGGTCCGTCAGAAGGTCATGGCCGAGTACGTCGCCGAGAGCGACGCCCGCAAGGCCAAGACCGACAAGCTGCGAGCGCTGCGGCTCGCCAAGGAAGCCGAAGATCTAGCCAACACGCCTGCCGCCCCCGCCAAGAAGCCGGCCCGCGCCAAGAAAAAGTAACGCCCCGCCTTTCCGCCAATTCCTAGCCTTGAATCGAGCGGTCGTGACGCCGTCGGACAGGTGCGCCTTGATCCCGCGGCTTCACAGGAAGCAATTTCAACCGAAAGCGGGATTGCCTGGTCCGGCTGGCCGGCGATGATTGGGCTGTTCAACAGGAGATTGCCATGACCGCGCTGTCGCTCGAAAAAGCCGTCGAGATCATCAATGCCGCCTTCGCCAGGGGCACCGATCTCAAGCTCAAGCCGCTCGGCGTATCGGTGCTCGACGCCGGCGGACACCTGGTCGCCTTCCAGCGCCAGGACGGCGCCTCGTTCCTGCGCCCGCAAATGTCGGCCGGCAAGGCTTATGGCGCGCTGGCGATCGGCATGGGCTCGCGCAAGGTCGAGGCCTTCGCCAAGGAGCGCCCACATCTGGTTGCCGGTATTTCCGACGTTTCGGGGGGACGGGTGCTGCCGGTGGTCGGCGGCGTGCTGATCCGCGACAAAGCCGGCACCATCATCGGCGCCGTCGGTATTTCCGGCGACACGTCAGACAATGACGAGGCAGCCGCGATTGCCGGCATTGAAGCCGCCGGCTTCACCGCTGATCCGGGCTGAGCCTCAGTTCAAATTGATGTCGCGACTGGCCGACCGCATCGACACCGCGAACCCGGCCAGCACGTCGAACAGGGCGATGATCATCAGCGTGAAGAAGATGGAATGGGCGGCACCCTTCACCAGCAGGAACTCGACCAGGAAAGCGACGAAGACAAGCGTCGACAGCAGATGGTCCATGATCGAGGCCGTGGTCGTGCGCGCCGACTTCACCATTTCGAGGAACAGGAAGATCAGCCCGATCAGCACGATCAGGTCGCCGAGCGTCATCGAGAACACCCCGCCCGACATCATGCGGAACGAGAATATCTCGCTCGCCCATGGATCGTCGCCGCCGCCGAATATACCGAGCAGGCCGAGATTGTAGAGCACGAAAGGCACGATCAAAAGCGGGACGGCACCGAACATCTGGCGTCTCCATATGGGGGCACCTTCTGTAGAATGCTCCACAGGCACGGCGTCAAGATTTTTCGTGCACGGCCGCAAACACGGTCGAAGACCGGATGCAACAACCATGTCAGCCGTTTGCCCGGCCGACATGAAAAAACGAGAGACGAAAACTCGGCGCTTGAAGTAGCCGGCGCGCACGCCGCACCAAACGCAAAAAGACCAGCCAGAGGCCGGTCTTTTGCAACTCTAACCTCGAAAAAAAGCTGGGCTCAGCTTTCCTTGGGCGTCAGCACCTGGCGACCACGGTACATGCCGGTCTTCAGGTCGATGTGGTGCGGGCGGCGCATTTCGCCGGAATTCTTGTCCTCGACATAGGTCGGGGCCTTGAGGGCGTCGGCCGAGCGGCGCATGCCGCGCTTGGACGGAGAGGTTTTGCGTTTCGGAACGGCCATGGATATGCTCCACTACATGGTCAAAAGCCCGCCCGCCCTCGTGAAAGGGCCATGTCGGGCCTAAATCTGAGAAAGTCGGGTGCCTATACACGCCTGACACCGTTTTGGCCAGCACTGCGGTGAATCTTTTTTGTACGGCTAGTCCAGACAGCCGACATAAGCGCCTGAGCGCCCGGCGCGCCGCTCGATCAGGTTGGCAAGCCGTCTGAGGCCCGGTCCGGGTTTTGCCGGATTGCGGGCGATCGGGTTTGGCAGAGTGACGGCGAGAAGGGCCGCCTGCCGGCGCGACAACTGCTTTGCGGAAATGCCGAAATGGTGCTGCGCCGCCGCCTCGATGCCGTAGATGCCCGGCCCCCATTCGGCGATGTTGAGATAGATCTCCATGATGCGCCGTTTCGACATCACCGCGTCGAAGTAGACGGCCAGCGGCAGTTCGACGACCTTGCGCACCGAGCCCAGCGGCCTTGACCAGAGGAAGAGGTTCTTCACCGTCTGCATAGTGATGGTCGAGGCGCCGCGCGTCGCCTCGCCGGCCAGCGCATCGTCGACGACGCCCCTGAGCTCGCCAAGATCGACGCCGCGGTGGAAACAGAACTGCCCATCCTCCGACATGATGACCGAATGGGCGAGCACGGGTGCCACGTCATCAATGGAAACCCAGCGCCGGTCGTAGCCGGAGAAGGTCGCCAGGTCCTTCAGCATCAGCGTCGATACCGGGTGCACGAAGAACGGCAGGTAGAGAAAGGTCAGCACCACCGGGATAAGCGCCAGCACGGCGGCCACGACGATGCCACGCCGGACCCAGCGCCTGAGACTGCGACGGTTCACGCCTCGCGATCTCGTCGCCATGTCCAGCTTTTCGGTCTCATGATCGACGATCGGTTCCGCCAAGCCGCCCAACCCGTACTTCTCCTTGCTCCGGCATAATGGCGCTTGCCTTCTTGCGCAACGTCTGAGTGTCGGCTACCGGTCCCGGCCATGACGAATGAGGACGAAATGGCGTTCGAAATGGCGCTCATCAGGCGCGCGGCCGCCGCCGAGGTGATGCTGCGCCGGTTGCTCGACGACCGCCCCCTATCGGGCGAGATCGCGCGGCCCGATCGCCTGATGGCGGCGATGCGCCATGGCGTGCTGAACGGCGGCAAGCGCCTTCGCCCCTTCCTGGTCATGGAAAGTGCGGCACTGTTTTCCGCCGATGGTGAAGCCGCGCTGCGCGTCGCGGCGGCACTCGAATGCGTGCATTGCTATTCGCTGATCCATGATGACCTGCCGGCAATGGACGATGATGACCTGCGCCGCGGTCAGCCGACCGTGCACAAGGCCTTTGACGAGGCCACCGCCATCCTGGCCGGCGACGCACTGCTGACGCTCGCCTTCGATATCCTCGCCGGCGAAGCGACCGCGCTGCCGGCCGAGCGGCGGTGCGCGCTGGTGCTGGCGCTGGCCCGCGCCGCCGGGGCCGGTGGCATGGTCGGCGGCCAGAAGCTTGATCTCGAAGCCGAGCTGGTGCGACCGGACGAGGCCGGCATCATCCGGCTACAGGCGATGAAGACCGGCGCCTTGATCCGCTTCGCCTGCGAGGCGGGTGCAATCCTGGCCGGCGCACAGCCGGATGACCGGGAAAGGCTGGCCGAGTTCGGGTCAGCGATCGGCCTTGCCTTCCAGCTCGCCGACGACCTGCTGGATCTGACGGCCGACGCCAGGCAGATGGGCAAGGCGACCGGCAAGGATGCCGCCGCGGGCAAGGGGACGCTGGTTGCCTTGCACGGCGCGGATTGGGCACGCAAGCAGCTCGACGGTCTCGTCGGCCAGGCGCACGCGTTGCTCGAACCCTATGGCGAAAAGGCGGCCCTGCTGAAGGCCGCCGCGACCTTCGTGGCAACCCGCAACAGCTGACGGAAGGCCCATATCGGGTTGCACATTGCACCTGTGGTTGTGCCAACGAAATCTTAATGTAAATGAAGCGTAATCCCAATTCTTAGAATGCGTATGTGTTGGGGTTGCGCATGCCGGAATATTCTTCTTTCATCCGGTCCGTCCGGATACGTTATCTTTCAGGATTGTTGGTTTTCGCGCTGGCTTCGGCCGCCATCATGGGTGCGCTCAATCGCGTCAATTCCTTGCGCCATGAAATCGATGCGCTGAGCAGCAATCTCGTCGTTTTCACCCGCGACCTGCGCAACGCCACTAGCTTCGCCGAGACAACCAGCTCCGCCTGGCGGATCGAGACGCGCGATGCGCTGACGGCTTCGGCACGCGACCATTCCGAGCGTCTGACCGGCGAGATCGAGGCACTGACCGCCCAGTTCGCGGCGATACGTCAGCGCCTGTCGGCCAAGACCGTCGACGAACTGGCAGCCGCTTCCGTCAACGGCGATCTGTTCTGGTCGCCGCGTGACATGGTTCGCAACTTCAATCTGATGTCGGTGGCGCAAAAGACCGATGAATGGAGCGCTCGCGAAATCCGCAACCAGAACGACCTGTTCGTTCAGCCCATGCTGGTGCGGGTCCGCACCGCGATGGACGAGGAACGCCATCTGGCGGACGCCTCCAGCGACCGGCTGCTTTTGTGGGCGAGCGGCCTGTTGTTCGCCGTCCTGGCCATTGTCGCCTTCTGGATCTTCCGGCCGATGGAACAGGCGATCCGCCGCGCTTTTGCCCAGTCGGCCGAATCCTTGTTCAAGGCCGAGGCGGCCGACCGCGCCAAGTCGGAATTCCTGGCCAATATGAGCCACGAGATCCGCACGCCGATGAACGGCGTGCTCGGCATGGCCGAATTGCTGGCCAAGACCGAGTTGAACCCGCGCCAGAAGACCTTCACCGACGTTATCGTCAAATCAGGCAACGCGCTTCTCACCATCATAAACGACATTCTCGATTTCTCGAAGATCAATGCCGGGCAGCTGACGCTCGACCCTGCTCCTTTCCGCCTCTCGGAAGCGGTGGAGGATGTGGCGACGCTGGTCTCGGCGCGCGTCGCCGAGAAGAACCTGGAACTTATCGTGCGCGTCGACCCCAGGCTGCCGGCCCATGTCGTTGGCGACGCCGGCCGCTTTCGGCAGATCGTCACCAACCTGGTCGGCAATGCGGTTAAATTCACCGAGAAGGGCCATGTGCTGATCGATGTCGGCGGCGAAACCGTCAACGACGTCGTCCAGCTCAAGCTGCGCGTCGAGGACACCGGCATCGGCATCCCGGCCGAGAAATTGCAGAACGTGTTCGAGAAGTTCGCCCAGGTCGATGGCTCCTCGACCCGCCGTCACGAAGGCACCGGCCTTGGGCTCGCCATCGCCGCCCGTCTCGTCGACCTGATGGCCGGCAAGATCGGCGTCGAGAGCGAGATCGGCCGCGGCTCCGTCTTCTGGTTCGCCGTGCCGCTGCCGGTCCACCGTGCCGAGGCGCGCGATGCTATCGTGCCGGTGGACGTCACCGGCGCGCGCGTTTTGGTCATCGATGACAATCCGGTCAACCGCGAGATCCTGCTGGAACAGCTCAGAAGCTGGAGCTTCGACTGCGCCGCCGCCGAAAGCGGCGCGGTAGGCCTCGCCTTCCTCGATCGCGCCTGCCAACTCGGCGCCAGCGTCGACTGTATCATCCTCGATTATCAGATGCCCGGCATGAACGGCGCCGATGTCGCCCGGGCCATCGCCGCCGACAGCCGGCTGTCCGCCATCCCGGTCGTTATCCTGACCTCGGTCGACCAGGTCGATTTCGGCAAGATGATCATCGACTTCGGCATATCGGCGCATCTGACCAAGCCGGCGCGGTCGGCGGTCCTGCTCGGCACGGTCATTTCGGTCATCCAGAAGGCGCGCTCGCAGGCCGGCAAGGCGCAGTTCATTCGCGAGCCGGTCCAACCGATGCCTCAGCCGGCTCCGCCGGCCTTCACGGTTATCCGCGGCCCCGCCCTGCCGGTCGCGGCAGTGCCGGAATCGAACGCCGCGCCGAACAGCCCGATCGACATCCTCATCGCCGAGGACAATGACGTGAACCAGATGGTGTTCGGCCAAATCCTCAATGGGCTCGGCTTGAGCTACCGCATCGCCGGCAATGGCCGCACCGCGGTCGAGATGTACCGGTCGCTGCACCCGAGGCTGGTTCTGATGGACGTCTCGATGCCGGAAATGAACGGTTATGAGGCGACACGCGCCATCCGGACGATCGAAGCTTCGTCCGGCGGCCACATCCCGATCGTCGGCGTCACCGCGCATGCGCTGAAGGGCGACCGCGACAAGTGCATCGAGGCCGGCATGGACGACTATCTGCCCAAGCCCGTTTCGCCCGATCGCCTCGGCGCCAAGATCGGCACCTGGCTCAGCGAGACGGTGGTGGCCAAGACAGCCTGACCACCCATCAACGCCTCAGACGGCTGCGTCCAGATGAAAGCGGCGCATCCAGTCCAGGCTCGTCTCGTCGGCGAGCTTGGCGACGCCGGGCCTGACATGCCGGACATCCGGTGCCCGGACGCCCAGGGCTTCGCAGATGCGCAGCAGTGCCACGGCCGGCTCGGCGGCAAGGTGCTCATAGCCGATCCGCAATGGCGCTATGCCCTGTTGCGCGAACCAGATGTTCCAGGCGCCATCATAGGCTTCCAACTCTTCGACCTCACCCTTGATGCGCTCGAAATCATAGTGAGGTTCCCTGGCAGGCCCTACCCTTTCGATTTCGGTTCCGTCGGGAGCGATATGCCAAAGACCGGTTTGCCGGGCTTTGACCAGGGAGACGGCCTGCGCGAGCTTGTTTTCGCGCGACAGGTGTATGTAGAGGACACGGCCAAAAGCCCTCTCGAAACGCGCTTTGTCCGACGCAAGCTCCGGAAAAATCCGGTCGAGTATCGCCGAAAGCTCGCCCAGGTTCTCCTGCATCAGGCGCAAGCCGAAGATTTCAGTATCGCCCTTGCCGGCACCGATCGCCGCATTGAGATAGGCAAGCTGGAATTCAAGCTCGCCCATCGTGTCGCGAGCGGGCAGTCCCCAATCCTCGGCCCACTCCGACACATCCT
Source organism: Mesorhizobium sp. B2-3-11 (assembly GCF_006442215.1). Classification (NCBI taxonomy): domain Bacteria; kingdom Pseudomonadati; phylum Pseudomonadota; class Alphaproteobacteria; order Hyphomicrobiales; family Phyllobacteriaceae; genus Mesorhizobium; species Mesorhizobium sp. B2-3-11. The sequence continues at coordinate 137,572 of NZ_VFVS01000004.1, forward strand.
GCCGCCGGTAGAATGAGTGGGGGTCGCCGGTCGTTCCGGTGGCCGCCAGCAGCTTGCACAGCAGGGTGCTGCCGGTTCTGGGCGTGCCGCAGATGATGTATCCGTCGAACATGGGCGCTCGCGATGACAGGGCTGCTGCCCAAGGAGAGATGGTGGCCGCCCTATAGCTGAAATTGTTGCTGGATGCGACGGGCGCCGTCTTCAGGCCTTTACCGGTTGCGCACCACCACGCAGGCGCCACCGACGCTTTGCAGTTTCTGGCAGATGACATTGGCCGCAGTTCGGTCGTCGATCCCGATCCTGACAGCGTAGATGCCGCGCCGGCCGATCGGCGTGCGCACCCGGCTCACCACCGGATCATGCCCGGCAAGCAGGGCCGGAAAACGGCCCCGCACCCTGAGCCATTGGCTGATCGCGGCGCTGCGGCGGAAATTGCCCGCCACCTGGACGCCCCATGGCTTGATGTTGATCGAGGCCATCGCCACCGTTCTCGACATGATCACCGGCAGCTTGCGGCAGGCGACCGCGAAATCCAGCTTGCCGTCGAGTGGCTCGACTTTTCCGGCATAGGCCCGGTCCGTGAACTTGTCGACCGGCTCGCCCATCACGTCGAAGACATAGCTTTCCGTCTCCATCGGCAGGAAGCCGCCGGAATTCAGCCAGCGCGACACCCGGCTCTCGCCGGCATTGTAGGCAGCGGCGGCCAGACCGAGATTGCCATAGCCGGCCTTCATTTCGGCGAGATATCTAGCCGACGCCGGGATCGCCTGGGTGATGTCGAAGGAATTTTCCAGCCCCCGCATCTTGGCGGTGCCCGGCATGAACTGGGCGATGCCCTCGGCGCCGACAGGGCTCACGGCGTTGGGATCGAACCGGCTTTCCTTCCAGATCAGGCGGGCGAAGAAATCCCGGGGCAGGCCGTTCTGGTCGGCATGCGCCTGGATCAGGTTACAGACCTTGTCGATCAGCCGCTGCTTGGCAGATTGCGGTGGATCCGCCTGGGCAAGCGTCGACCAGGCCATACCACACAGGAATATCAGCGCCGCCCAGAGGAAACGCCGCATCTGGCCTACTCTGCCGCGGCCTTGCCGCCCTGACCGAACCTCTGTTCGATATAGTCGGCGACCATTTTCTCGAAATCCGCCGCGATCGACGGCCCGCGCAGCGTCGCCGCTTTCTTGCCGTCGACGAAGACAGGCGCGGTCGGCGTCTCGCCGGTGCCGGGCAGCGAAATGCCGATATCGGCATGCTTGGACTCACCCGGGCCGTTGACGATGCATCCCATCACGGCGACCTTGAGGTTCTCGACGCCCGGGTATTTCTCACGCCACACCGGCATGTTCTTGCGCAGGTCCGCCTGGATGTTCTGCGCCAGTTCCTGGAACACGGTGGAGGTGGTGCGGCCGCAGCCGGGGCAGGCCGCGACGATCGGCACGAACTGCCGGAAGCCCATGGTCTGCAGCAGTTCCTGCGACACCTGCACCTCGCGGGTGCGGTCGCCATTGGGCTCCGGCGTCAGCGAGATGCGGATGGTGTCGCCGATGCCTTGCTGCAGGAGGATGCCCATCGCGGCGGAAGAAGCGACGATGCCTTTGGAGCCCATGCCGGCTTCGGTGAGGCCGAGATGCAGCGCGTGATTGGAACGGGTGGCGAGTTCGGTGTAGACGGCGATCAGGTCCTGCACGCCACTGACCTTGGCCGACAGGATGATTTTTTCGCGGCTAAGGCCAATCTCTTCGGCCATCTCGGCCGACAGGATCGCCGACTGCACGATCGCTTCTCGCGTGACTTCCTGCGCGGTCAGGGGGAAACCGTTGTCCTGGTTGTCGTCCATCAGCCGGGTCAACAGTTCCTGGTCGAGCGAGCCCCAGTTGACGCCGATGCGTACCGGCTTGTCGTGCTTGATCGCCATTTCGACGATATCGGTGAACTGCCGGTCCTTCTTGTCCTTGAAGCCGACATTGCCGGGATTGATGCGGTACTTGGCCAGCGCCACGGCGCATGCCGGATGGTCGGCCAAAAGCTTGTGGCCGATATAATGGAAGTCGCCGACCAGCGGCACATCGATGCCGAGCCGCAACAGGCGTTCGTGGATACGCGGCACGGCGGCCGCACTCTCGTCGCGGTCGACGGTGATGCGCACGATCTCGGAACCGGCGCGGTGCAGCGCCGCGACTTGCGCGACCGTCTGGTCGATATCGGCCGTGTCGGTATTGGTCATCGACTGTACGACGACGGGCGCGCCGCCGCCGACGACCACACCGCCGACATCGACGCCGACCGAGGTGCGGCGGGGGAAAGGAAAGGAAAAATATCCGGTCATGCCGGCAGCCTTTTGTCTCTGGAGCGCCATGCGTCTCTCTGGAGCGCTATGCGTCTCTCTGAAGCCCGTGCGTCCGCTTGGACGCACAAGCCGGGTCCGATGCGCTGAAGTCCGGGCATGAGGTGGAGGAGCAAAGGTGGCTTGTCAATGGCGACAGGTCGCCACTGGCAGCAATTGATCCCCGCCGGGGACCTGAACAGCACGCCGACCTGACGGCGGCCGGGCACAAATGAGCCTGAAGGATATTAGCTTCGACTTATGGAATCGCTGAAATTAAAACCACTGCACCGGCGGCAGGTGCCGCCGGCAAGGAAGACCGCCAGTGGTGAGCGGCTATGTCAGGTGAGCGTCAATGCGAGGTTGGTTGCGCCCTCAATTTCTCAATCGCATCCTTGAGTGCCAGCTTGCGTCGCTTGAGATTTACGATGTCGAGATCGTCCACCGACGGGTGGTTCATCGCGTCATCGATTTCGCGTTCGATGTCGCCGTGTTTCCGCTGCAACTCATCAAGATGGGATGCAAGAGACATGATTGGTTCTCCCTTTCATGGTTTCCTCGATTGCAGCCGTCAAAGGCACGTCCACCGCAGGTCGCATCTGTGACGGCACAATGACAGTGTGCCACCATCAGGCAGCGATGTCGAATGCTGCGTGGTAGCATTCCACGACAACGTGAAATGTGATATGGGCTGCGCGCCGGTGGCAGAAATTGCCGCCCCCGCCCAACCAGGCCCAGTTTTGGGCGCCGCAGACGTGCAGACGGTAGAGAATGTCCGATCAGGAACAGGCCGATACTCGCCTCGAATTTTCCCGGCTGAAGCAGGAACACGCCGATTTCGATGCCGCCATCAACGCGATGATCGCCATGAATTGCGACCCGCTGCAGATCCAGCGCATGAAAAAGAAGAAGCTGGCCCTCAAGGACCGGCTGATGAAGCTGGAAGACAAGATCATTCCAGACATCATCGCCTGAGACGGAACCGGCCCGCGCTCGCCGGCACTTTCCGCCTATCCGCCAATCGAAAGCCCGGCGGCGCGGCCGCGCAGCAGGCCGATGAGATCGGCGGTCCGCTCCTCCGACGTGTCGATCGGAACCACCAGGCACATCGTTGCCTCGACCTTGCCTGGCGCTGAAAAGACCGGCACGGCGAGGCATTTCGTATAGGCGTCGACCAGACCCGAGGTGACGCAGTAGCCGGTCACCCCTGCCTTTGCGATGTCGGCGATGAAATCCTCGAGCCGCAGCTTGCGGCCGTCGGGCAGCACGAGATCGTCGTCCGACACCATGGCTTCGATCGCCGCTCTATCCAGCCCAGCAAGCAGCAGCCGGCCCGAGGCGGTCCAGGGCAGCGGTATCTGCAGGCCGGTGGCCGAACTGATGCGGAACGGCCTGGTGCCGGGGCTGGAGTGGACGATCGTGTAACGGCCGCTCTGCAGCATGCACAGTTCCGAGGTCTCGCCGGTCTCGCGCGACAGATGATCGACCTCCTGGCGCCCGCGCCGCAACAGGTCGTTGCCGCGCACGTAGTCCATTCCGTAGAGGTAGAGCTTCTTGCCGAAATAGACGCGGTTGCCATCGCCGGCCATTTCCAGCAGCCCGGCATCGACCAGTGACCGCACCAGCGTGTAGGTCGTCGAACGCGGCGCATTGACCCCCTTGGCGAGATCGCCAATGCCGATCGCACGCTGCGTCGTGTGAAGAAACTCCAGGATCTCCAGGACCCGGTTGAGACCCTTTTCACGGGAGCCCGGCGTCTTCTCGTCGGCTGAAACAGCCAAAACACTACCATCTTGCATTGTCGATTCCCGGTGTTAGTATCTGTCTTGTACAGGATACATGCGTCTCTTGTAAGGGACAATCTTTGATAGTCGCTGTCGCGTGCATGCCCTGTGCATAGGGGAACACAACACGAAAGGAGGTCGCCGTGAACGACACATCCGGAAGACGTGATTTTCTGAAATTGGGAATGGCGGGACTTGCGACGGCAGGTGTTCTGGCAACCGTCGATGCCCAGAAGGCCGCAGCGCAAGCCGCATCCGACAGCCTGCTGCGCACCGTGCTCGACCGCGGCAAGCTGATTGTCGGCACCGGCAGCACCAACGCACCCTGGCATTTCGAGAACGATGCCGGCGAACTGGTCGGCATGGACATCACCATGGGCCGCATCCTCGCCAAGGGCCTTTTCGACGATCCGACCAAGGTCGAGTTCGTCATGCAGGATCCGGCGCAGCGCATTCCCAACGTCACCACCAACAAGGTCGACATCACCATCCAGTTCATGACCATGACGGCCCAGCGCTCGCAACTGATCAATTTCTCCCGACCCTACTATGTCGAGGGCGTTGCCTTGCTGACGCTGCCGACCGCCGAGAACAAGACCTTCGACAAGCTGCTCGCCGGCGGTTCGGCGACCCGCATTTCCATCCTGCAGAATGTCGACGCCGAAAGCTCGGTCCACTACGCCCTGCCACAGGCCCAGGTGCTGCAGATCGACACTCAGGCCAACGTGCTGCAGGCGCTTGAATCCAAGCGCGCCGACGCTGCCGCTGTCGACCTGTCCACCGTTCGCTGGCTCGCCTCGCGCAATCCCGACAAGTATTTCGATGCCGGCAAGAGCTGGTATTCGATGCTTTACGGCGCAGCACTTCGGCAAGGCGATCTCGACTGGCTGACCTTCGTCAACCAGACCTTCACCATCGCCATGTTCGGCCATGAATCAGCGCTCTACGACGCAGCCTTCAAGGACTATTTCGGCCAGGAACCGCCGGCGCGTCACCCCGGCTTCCCGGTCATCTGATCCCGGATTGCGGAAGGGCGGCATTCCAGTCCTTCCGCAATCGACTCGACGCCCTTCACACCGAGGCGGATGCATGGGCTATGCCCTCAATTTCAACCTGATCTGGCGGCATTTCGACAAGCTCTGGGGCGGCCTGCTGCTCAGCCTCGAACTTGCCGTGATCTCGATCGCCATCGGCGTCGTCATCGGTCTGGTGCTCGCGGTCTGGTATGTCTCGGCCGGACGCGTGGTGCGGGCGGTGATCGCAGCTTATGTCGAATTCATCCGCAACGTGCCGCTGATCCTGCTGGTCTATCTCGTCTTCTACGGCCTGCCGACCATGGTCGACCTGGCCTACAGCGCACCAACCTCATTTGTGCTGACCCTGTCGGTCTATAGCGGCGCCTATCTGGTCGAGGTGTTTCGCTCGGGCCTCGAGGCTGTCCCGCGCGGACAGCTCGACGCCGGCAAGGCGATCGGCCTGACGCCTTGGCAAAGGCTGCTTCACGTGCGCCTGCCGACCATGCTGCGCATCACGCTGCCGGCGCTCTCCAACACCTTCATCTCGCTGTTCAAGGACACCTCGATCGCCTCGGTCATCTCGGTGCCGGAACTCACCTTCGGCGCCCAGTGGATCAACTTCAACACCTTCCGCATCGTCGAGGTCTACCTGGTCACCACCGCCATGTATCTGGTGACGGGCTACATCATGCTTTTTGGACTGCGGCTCGTGGAGCGCCGGTTCAGGGCGGCGCGCTGACATGCTGAGCCAGATCCTCTACGCACTGCCCTTCCTTGCCGCAGGCTTCGCCGTGACCTTGTGGGTCTCGCTGCTGGTCGTGGTTCTGTCGCTCATCGCCGGCGTCCTGCTGGGCGTTGGCCTGGTCTACGGGCCAATGCCGCTGCGCTGGGCGGTGCGCATCTTCTCGGACACCATTCGCGGCATTCCGATCCTGGTGCTGATGTTCTTCGTCTATTACGGCCTGCCCGCGATCGGGCTGCATCTGCCGTCGTTCTGGGCCGCGGTTTCCGCGCTCACTCTGTTCAAGACGGCGCAGGTCATCGAGTATCTCAGGGGCGCGGTCGGCTCGATTCCGAAGGGACAGTCCGAGGCCGCGATGGCGATCGGGCTGACCTTTCGCCAACGGCTCACCTACGTCATCTTTCCGCAGGCCTTCAGGCGCTTCCTGCCGCCCTGGATCAATGGGGTCACCGACGCGGTCAAGGGCAGCGCACTGGTGTCGCTGCTCGGCATCACCGACTTGATGCAGGCGATCAACCAGGTCATCGGCCGTACCTATGAAGCGATGCCGCTCTATATACTGGGCGCGCTCATCTATTTCGCGGTCAACTACGCACTCTCGCTCGCCAGCCGGCGGCTCGAGCAGCGTTTCTCCTTCATCCGGGATTAGCACGATGTCCGAAGCCCAAAACGCCGGTCCGGTACTGCTCGACGTGCGCGACGTCTCAAAAGCCTTCGGCACCGTCGAGGTGTTGCGCTCCGTCAGCCTTCAGGTGAAGCGCGGCGAGGTGGTGACTGTCATCGGCCCTTCCGGCAGCGGCAAGACCACCCTGCTGCGCTGCGTCAACTTCCTCGAAAGCTACGACAGCGGCTCGATCCGCATCGATGGCAACGAGGTCGGCTACCGCGAGGCCGGAACGCGCCAGCGCCGCAGCGAGCGCGATCTTGCCGCCATGCGTGCCGAGACCGGCATGGTGTTCCAGAGCTTCAACCTGTTCCCTCACCTGACAGCGGCCGGCAACATCATGTTGGGCCTGACCAAGGTGCGGGGAAAGATCGAGGCCGAAGCGCGATCGATCGCAGAACACTGGCTCGGCCGCGTCGGCCTCGCCCACAAGGCCGACAGCCTGCCGGCTGAACTCTCCGGCGGCCAGCAGCAGCGCGTCGGCATCGCCCGCGCCGTGGCCATGGAACCGAAGATCCTGCTGCTCGACGAGATTACCTCCGCCCTCGATCCCGAACTGGTCGGCGAGGTGCTGGCGGTGGTGCGCAGCCTGGCCGAGGACGGCATGACCATGCTGATGGTGACCCACGAAATGGCCTTCGCCCGCGACGCTTCGAGCCGCATCGTCTTCATGGCCGACGGCGGCGTCAGCGCCGTCGGGCCGCCGAGGGAGATCCTCGCGACGGAGACCACCAACGAGCGCCTCCGCACTTTCCTGGCGCGCTTCCGCGCCTCGCACTTCTAAACTCAGGCGGCCAGGCCGCCCAAGGAGCCTTCATCCATGACGCCTTATATCAGGCTCGCCGAACTCGGCCTGACGCTGCCCGAGCCGCCGACGCCGATCGCCAACTTCGTCACCCATGCCGAGAGCGGCCGGTTGATATTCCTCTCCGGCCAGGGGCCGCTGCGCGCCGACGGCACACTTTGCACCGGCAAGGTCGGGGAGGATGTGACGGTCGAGCAGGCCTATCAGCATGCCCGGCTGACCGGGCTCAACCTGCTTGCCGTCATGCATGCCGCCGCCGGCGATCTCGGCCGCATTGTGCGCGTCGTCAAGCTGCTCGGCTTCGTCAATGCGACGCCGACCTTCAGCGACCATCCAAAGGTGGTCAATGGCTGTTCGGACCTGTTCGCTAATGTCTTCGACAAGATCGGCGGCCACGCGCGCTCGGCGATCGGCGTCGGCTCGCTGCCTGGAAACATCACCGTCGAAATCGAAGCGGTCGTCGAGATCGCCGCCTGACCTGCCACCCACGGGATTTGCTCACATGAAAACCTATTCCGACACCGGCTCCAACACCACCATCCGCGAACGGCTGGGCTTGCGGCCGATCATCAACGTCTCCGGCACCATGACCGCGCTCGGCGCCTCGATCATCGTCCCGGAAGCCGTCAACGCCATGGCCGAAATGGCCTCGCAATGGGTGGAGATGGACGATCTGCAGCGCGCCGCGAGCACGGTTGTCGCGCGCCTCACCGGCGGCGAGGCCGGCTTCGTCACCGCCTGTTGCGCAAGCGGCATCACCATGGCGATTGCCGGCGCGATGACCGGAACCAACCTGCTCGCCATCGAGCGTCTGCCCGGCGACACCGGCGACCTCAAATCGGAGGTCATCATCCAGCTTGGCCACATCGTCAATTACGGCGCGCCGATCGACCAGTCGGTCCGCGTCGCCGGCGCCAGGGTGGTGCCCGCCGGCACGGTCAGCGTCACCCAGGACTATCATGTGCGCGAAGCGATCAACGAGCGCACGGCGGCGGGCCTCTACGTCGTCGCCCACCACACCGTGCAATACGGCATGCTGTCGCTGGAGGAATTCTGCGAGATCTGCCACGCCAAGGGGGTGCCTGTCATCGTTGACGCCGCGTCCGAATACGATCTGCGCGGTTTCCTCGCGCGCGGCGCCGATGTCGTCGTCTACAGCGGCCACAAATTCCTGAGCGGGCCGACCAGCGGTTTCGTCACCGGCCGCAAGGACCTGGTGCGATCAGCCTATCTGCAGAACCGCGGTGTCGCCCGCGCCATGAAGGTCGGCAAGGAAAGCATCGCCGGCACCATGGCGGCGCTCGAAGCCTGGGAGAAGCGCGACCATGCCGGCATCCGCCGGCGTGAGGAGGCGGCACTCAATCTGTGGAAGGACGCTTTGCAGGGACTGCCCGGCATCGCCGCCATCATCATTCCCGACCCCACCGCCAATCCGCTCGACCGGCTGCAGATATTCGTCTCGCCCGAGAGCCGCTTCACCGCCGCCGGTCTTGCCTCGGCGCTTGCCGCCGGCTCGCCTCCGATCATCGTGCGCAACCATGAGGTCGAGCGCGGCCATTTCTTCCTCGACCCCTGTAACCTTCATCCGGGCGAGGCGGACGTCGTCGCTGAGCGCCTGCGCGCCGTGCTGACCGCGAAGGAGCGCCCGGCCGACGCGATGAAAATTGCGCGCAAGGATTCGTCGGGTGTTTTGCGCTGGCCGGATTGATCGCCAACCGACCATGCCGAAAGCACCGGCTGATCACGCGACCGTGAACAGCCGGATATGCCCGCGCGGGAATAAATCGTCTCCTCAACAAGTCTCCTCGACATACGCCACGGCTGGCGTTGAGGAGATCGGCATGCCCATCATCGCGAGCACAGCGAACCTGGCTGCGGCGGCAGCCGCCGTCATCCGCTGGCGAGCATGACCGTCGTCAGTCCCTCCTCCGTGGCGCGCTTTCTTTTCATGGCGCTTGACACTGGTGAGGCAGATGAATTCACTTTCAGCAAGGCAAGCGACTTTGCCCGTTTCCGGGGGCTTTGCCCCTGCAAGCCAGGCAAAATCGCTGTCGCATCTTGAGGCGGCACGGCCTGTCCGCTCCGGAGGGGATCATGGTGCTGCTTTGAGCGAGAGGGCCCTGGCAGAGCGCTTCAACCAGGTGGTGCTGCCGCATCTCGGCGACGCGCTGGCGCTTGCCCGCTGGCTGACCGGCAATGCCGCCGACGCCGAGGATGTCGTGCAGGACGCCTGCATCAAGGCGCATACCGGCATGTCAGGCTATGCCGGCGGCAACGCCCGTGCCTGGCTGCTGACCATCGTGCGCAACACCTCCTACACCTGGATGGCGCGCAATCGGCCGCGCGCCATGATGGCCGTCGGTGATCTCGGCGATCTCGACGACATGGCGGCGGCCCATGGCACCAGCCTGCCCGACGAGGACGGTCCGGAAGCGAGCCTGATCGCCAAGGCCGATACGGCGGCACTCGAGGCGGCAATCGCTGCCCTGCCGCAGCCGTTTCGCGAAACGCTGGTGCTGCGCGACATTAACGGCCTCAGCTATCGCGAGATTGCGGCCATGCTCGACGTGCCGATCGGTACGGTGATGTCCAGGCTTGCCCGGGCCCGTAGCCTGCTGGCATCTGAACTGGGGAGAGCGCCATGACCGGCCATGACGACGGACTGCCCAATGATCCCGAAGGTATCAGACTGATGATCCACGCCCTTGTCGATGGCGAGCTCGATGCGGCGGCGGCCCTTGCCGTGGAGCGTCGCATCGCCACCGACCCCCGGCTTGCCGCCGAGCATGCCCGCATCCTTGCCTTGCGAAGCGCGGTCAGCCGCTTGCCGCACCCGGTAGTCAGCGACGCCTTTCGGACCCGCATCGCGGCAATCAACATGGCGGGCACCGACCAGCAGGACCAAGCCGATGCGGCCCAGCCGCAGCGCGGCACGCCGTCGAAGCTCCCGGGATTGATTGCCGGCGCAGGCCAGCGACGGGAAGCCGGGACGCGTCCTTCGCAGGCGTGGACATCGCCAAGGGCACGCCGCTTCGGCTCGTTCGACTGGCGCGCCATGGCCGCGTCGATCATGATCAGCGCGGTGCTGGCCAGCGGCGCGACGCAATGGGTGATGTTCAACGGCGCGGAAGACGGCTTTGCCGCCGCTGTCGCCAGCGGCCATCGCCGCAGCCTGCTCGCTGCGAGCCCGATCGACATCGTTTCCTCCGACCGCCATACGGTCAAGCCTTGGCTCGACGCCCGGATCGGCGTCTCGCCGCCCGCGCCGGACCTTGCCCAGGACGGTTTCGCCCTCATCGGCGGCCGGGTCGAGGTGATATCAGGCCGGCCGGTGCCGGCACTGGTCTACCGCCACCGTGAGCACCTGATCACGCTCGTCGCCGAACCGCAGCAGGACGGCAAGATTATCCAGCCGGACGATCTTTCCTCCGGCGGCTTCTCGATGGTGCACTGGAGCGACGGCGCTTTCTCCTACTGGGCGATCTCCGACATGGAGCGCCCCGAACTCGACGACTTCGTCGCCCGCTTCCGCAAAGCAGCGGTATGAGCCGGATATAGCCGTTGGCACCTCGCCGATGGCCTGAAATCCTTGCGGCCCCGCGCGAATTCCGCTAAGGCGCGCCTTTGTCGCCGGGAGCAGAGGCTTGAACGATCAACGCGCCGACGTCGCCATCATCATGGGCAGCCAATCCGACTGGGCGACGATGCGCCAGGCAGCGGAGACGCTGGAGGCGCTTGGTGTCCCCCATAAGCGGCTGATCATTTCGGCGCACCGCACGCCCGACCGGCTCTATGAATTCGCCAAGGGCGCCAAGGCGGCCGGCTACAAGGTGATCATCGCAGGCGCCGGGGGTGCGGCGCATCTGCCCGGCATGACGGCGGCGATGACGCCACTGCCGGTGTTTGGCGTGCCGGTGGAATCGAAGGCGCTGTCGGGCCAGGATTCGCTGCTCTCCATAGTCCAGATGCCGGCCGGTATTCCGGTCGGAACGCTGGCAATCGGCAAGGCAGGTGCGGCCAACGCTGCCCTCCTAGCCGCTGCCGTGCTGGCGCTCAATGACGACAAGCTTGCCCAGCGCCTCGACGCGTGGCGCGCCTCGCAGACCGCCAAGGTCGCCGCCGAACCGACGGACACGCCGTGAGCCTGCCCGCCGGATCGACCATCGGCATCATTGGCGGCGGCCAGCTTGGTCGCATGCTGGCAATGGCCGCTGCCCGCCTCGGCTACCGCACCATCGTGCTGGAGCCACAGCAGGATTGCCCGGCCGCCCAGGTCGCCAACCGGCAGATCACGGCCGCCTATGACGACCCGGCCGCGCTTGCTGAACTGGCCATGGCGAGTGCCGTCGTCACCTATGAATTCGAGAACGTGCCGGTGGCCGCTGCAACCGCGCTTGCCGCCAAGGTGCCGGTCTATCCGCCGCCGCGCGCGCTCGACGTGGCGCAGGACCGGGTGAGCGAAAAGACATTCCTCAACGGCATCGGCATCGCCACTGCCGATTTCCGTCCGGTCGACACCGACGACGGGCTGGCGGCGGCGCTGGAGACATTCGACGGCAGCGGCATCCTGAAGACGCGGCGCATGGGCTATGACGGCAAGGGCCAGCGCGTCTTCCGCAACATCGAAGCCGGCGGTTTCGCCGGCACCTGCGAGGCGATGGGCAATGTGCCGCTGATCCTGGAAAGTTTCGTGCCGTTCGAGCGCGAGATTTCCGTTATCGCCGCGCGGGGGCTGGACGGCACTCTCGCCGCCTACGATCCGGCCGAGAATGTGCACCATGACGGCATTCTGCACACGTCGACCTTGCCGGCCGGCATTGCGCCGGCGACCGCGCGGGCCGCGAAAGACGCGGCGACGAAAATCCTGTCGGCGCTCGACTATGTCGGCGTCATCGGTGTCGAGTTCTTCGTGCTGGCCGACAGTTCGCTGCTGGCCAACGAGATCGCGCCCCGCGTCCACAATTCCGGCCACTGGACCGAAGCCGCCTGCATCGTTTCGCAGTTCGAGCAACATATCCGCGCCATTGCCGGCCTGCCGCTGGGCAGCCCCGACCGCCATTCCGATTGCGTGATGGAGAACCTGATCGGCGACGACGTGCTGCGCGTTCCAACGCTGCTCGCCGAGCCCGACCTGATGCTGCACCTCTACGGCAAGGCGGAAGCCCGGGCCGGCCGCAAGATGGGCCACTTCACCCGCATCAGCCGCCGCGGTTAGAGCAATTCCAGAAAAAGTGTCTAAAGATTTTCCGTCCGGAATTGCGTAGCAACCGCTCTGATACCAACACGCCTATTGCACCTCGTCGCTCTCGTCCTCGCCGGGACTGGCGCAAGTCGCATCGCCTTCCTCGCAATTGGCCGAGGCGGCGAGCTGCTTGATGCGGTCATTGGTTAGCCCGGTCAGGCATTGCGAGACCTCCATCGCATGGATGGACCCGCCTTGGCTGGCGGCTGTGGAATGCGTGCACTCGGCGTCGCGGAACGCGATCCAGGCCCGTTGCGCGGCCTGCAGCGATCTCTTTCCATCGGCATCATCGGAGCTGATCAGGTCCTGATAGGCCTTGTTGAGCCTGGCGTCGGCGGCCTGATAGTCCTCGCCGGCACAGATGTTCATCATTTGCTGGCTGTCGTCGGAACGGTCGCATTCCTGCGCTCGGGCAGCCGCGCTCGCCGCCAGGACGACGAGGCAGGCGGACAGGAATATTCGGCGCATGGTCGTCCCCAAATCACTTGAAGTAAACGGCATCATCCCAGCCGGCTCATGGCCGCGCAATGCCACGGGGCCGACATGGCGGATATTTGATGATATCAGGACGCGGAGCGCGCTTGCGATCGACTTACGGTTGACATGGGCAAGGCTCCTCGTTTATGAGCCACCCACCGTTCAAAAGGCGCGTCTTCTGGCGCGCCTTAAAATTTCGACCCGGAACCGGGTCCACACCGACAGGCAAGACCATGAAGATCAAGAATTCGCTCAAGGCGCTGAAGGCGCGTCACCGCGACAACCAGCTGGTTCGCCGCAAGGGCCGCGTCTACATCATCAACAAGACCGCCCCGCGCTACAAGGCGCGCCAGGGTTGAGTTTTCGGCCGGAGGCTTTTTGCCTCCGCCCATTGATGTTTGTCGGCCTGCCGATCTTCTCACGCTAAAATCACTTTGCGGTTCCGCCGCCCGGGACTAGAGTCGGGCGATGCGGATCCTTTTTGCATTCTTGACGACTTTCCTGGTTTCCGGCGTCATCTCCCTGCCGACGCAGGCCGGTGATCGGCCGATCGCGGTCGCAGCCACGGATGGTCAGTCGGCGCCCTCCGATGCCCAGCCTGCGGCCCCGGACACTCCGGCCCCGCCAATAACGAAGCAGGCGCGGATCGACAAGCTGTTCTCCGACCTGAAACGCGAGCGCAACGAAAAGGCCGCCGAGCGCATTGCCGGCAACATCTGGAACGAATGGTTCCAGTCAGGCAGCGCCTCGATCGACCTGATGATGCAGTGGTCGCAAAAAGCGATGAACGATCGGAAGTTCGACGTTGCGCTCGATTTCCTGGACCAGGTGGTGACCTTGCAGCCAAACTACGCCGAAGGCTGGAACCGCCGCGCCACCGTGCATTTCATGATGAAGAACTACGGCAAGTCGATGGCCGACATCGACCGCGCGCTGCAGCTCGAGCCACGCCATTTCGGCGCGCTGTCGGGCCTGGCCCAGATCATGGCGGAAACAGGCCACAAGCAATCGGCGCTCGAGGCCTGGCAAAAGGTGCTGGCCATCTACCCGATGATGCGCAGCGCCCAGAACCAGGTCGCCACCCTGTCGGAAGAGCTTGCCGGCGAAGGCATTTGATAGACTAGGCGGTAGGGGAAGAGGCCGCCTACTCCCCTACTCCCCTACTTATCCCCTCCATTCCCATATCCCCGCATGAACCTGATCTATGCCGCGCTCGCCTTCCTGATGGCGCTAGTCCTTGCCCTTGTCGGCGTGACCCGCGTCGGCTCATGGCTGATCGAGCACCGCAGTCCGCCGGCCGGCGAATTCGCCGACATCGACGGCGCCCTCATCCACTATGTCCACATTCCCGCCCCAGCCGATGCGGATCTGCCTCCGATCGTCTTCATCCATGGCGCCAGCGCCAATCTCAGGGATCAGATGCTGCCGCTGAGGCCACTGCTCGAAGGCCGTGCCGAAATGCTGTTCTTCGACCGGCCGGGCTTTGGCTGGTCGGGACGCGGCCCAGGCAACAATGAGGATCCATCGGCGCAAGCCGCAACCATTGCCGCACTGATGGACCGTCTCGGCATCAGGAAGGCAATCATTGTCGGCCATTCCTTCGGCGGCGTGGTGACGGCGGCTTTCGGCCGCGAGCATGCGGACAAGACGCTCGGCCTCGTCTTCCTGGCACCGACAACTCATCCCTGGCCGGGCGGCGCGACGTCCTGGTACTACGACCTGACCATCATTCCGGTGATCGGCCGGCTGTTCTCCGAGACCCTGAGCTATCCTGCGGGAACGTTGCGGATGGCTGATACCACGACCTGCGTCTTCTCGCCCAACAAGGTGCCGGACAGTTATCTCGCGTCAGCCGCGATCCCGCTGGTGCTGCGGCCATCGGCCTTCCGCGCCAATGCCACCGACGTTGCCGGGCTCTATCGCTATGCGCTTGGCGCCGCGCCGCGTTACAAAGAAATCACGGCGCCGGCCGTGGTCATCTCCGGCGATCGCGACAAGGTCGTCTACGCGCATATCCATTCCGTTGGCCTGGTGCGCGACATCTCAGGTGCCGAGCTCGTCTGGGTGCATAATCTCGGTCACAAGCCGGACTGGATCGCCCCCGACCTCGTCATCGGCGCCGTCGAGAGGGTCGCCGGCAGGGACATCGATCTGGAGGCGATTGCCAGGAAGGTGGAGACACGGGTTGCCGGCGACGTCTATGGCGTGGGCAAATGCGCCGACATCAAGGGACCTGGAGCGGAGCTCGCGCCGACCTGATGCATGCCATCCGAAAATGGTCATCGCAAGATGCCATCAGGAGCTGAGCGGCATGTACTGGGCCCGATCAGTATCCGTACGACCCTATCCCTCGCGCAGGCCGGTTTCTCCAGCGAAGAAACCACGCGGAAGCCGCGGCAAGAGCGCTCAGGATCGCGACCAGGCTGGCGGCCGATTACCGGCCGGTTTCCGATCCGACATAGGCGATGCGCAGCATGTTGGTCGATCCCGGGGTCCGCAGCGGCACGCCTGCGGTGATGATCACCCGGTCGCCCGGCTTGCCAAAGTCTTCTTCCAGCGCAATGCGGCAGGCGCGGTTGACCATGTCGTCGAGATCAGTGGCGTCCGGCGACACGACGCAATGCGTGCCCCACAAAAGCGACAGCCGCCGCGCCGTGTTGAGGATCGGCGACAGCGCGATGATCGGTACTTGCGGGCGCTCGCGCGCGGCGCGCAGGCCGGTGGTGCCTGATGCCGTGTAGGTGACGATCGCCGACAGTTTCAGCGTTTCGGCGATTTCGCGGGCGGCCAGCGAAATGGCGTCGGCGCCGGTCGCTTCCGGCTCCGAACGCTGTGCGTTGATGATGCCGGCATAAGTCGGATCTGTTTCGACTTTGGTGGCGATGCGGTTCATCATGGCAACCGCCTCGACCGGATAAGCGCCCGCCGCCGATTCCGCCGACAGCATGACGGCGTCGGCGCCTTCGAAGACGGCGATCGAAACGTCGGAGACCTCGGCGCGGGTCGGCACAGGGGCGGTGATCATCGATTCCAGCATCTGCGTGGCGACCACCACAGGCTTGCCGGCGCGGCGCGCGGCGCGCGTGATCTGCTTCTGGATGCCTGGCACGGCTTCCAGCGGCATCTCGACGCCGAGATCGCCGCGGGCGACCATCAGAGCGTCAGACAATTCGATGATCTCGGCCAGGCGGGTGACGGCCTGCGGCTTTTCGATCTTGGCCATGATAAGCGCGCGGCCGCGCGCGATCTTGCGCGCTTCGGCCAAGTCTTCCGGCCGCTGCACGAAGGACAGCGCGACCCAGTCGACGCCCGTGGCGAGCACCGCGTCGAGGTCCTTGCGGTCCTTCTCGGTCAGCGCGCCGACCGGCAGGTCGGTGTCGGGCAGGCTGACGCCCTTCTTGTCGGAAATGGCAGTGCCGGCAATGACGGTGCAGACGATGGACTTGCCATCGCTCTTCACCGCCTTCAGCTCGAGCTTGCCGTCGTCGATCAGGAGGCGATGGCCAGCCTCGACCGAACTCAGGATTTCAGGATGCGGCAGGTAGACCCTGGTCGAGGTGCCGGGCTCGGGATTGTCGTCAAGCGTGAACGTCTGGCCCAGCGTCAGCACTTCCTTGCCGTTGGCGAACTTGCCGACGCGCAGCTTCGGACCTTGCAGGTCGGCCAGGATGCCGATCGGCCGGCCGACTTTTTCCTCGACGGCGCGGATGCGTGCGACCAGCGTGCGCATCAGCTCATGATCGGTATGGCTCATATTGATGCGGAAGACATCCGCACCAGCTTCAAACAGCTTCTGCAGCATCTCCTCGGACGAGGAGGCCGGACCGATTGTGGCTAGGATCTTGACCTTGCGGCTACGTCTCATTGACTATTCGTTCCCGGGGCGGCTGGGGCGCCTCCCGTTGCGGGCTCATCGGTGAGCTGGACCATCCAGCTTGCCTGCTCGCCCGTGTCATATTCCTGGAATCCGGCGCGCTGGAAGCCTCGGGCGACGCAGTCGCTTACGCCGGCGATCTTGAACTCTTTTTCAGCCACGCACATGTTGATCGGGCCGTCCCAGCGTCCACCGCGCTCCGCGTCTTCTGCATAAAGATAATAAAACCTTGATGACAGCGGCCCTTCGATCAACGTCTTGCAGCTCGATCCTTCGATATGCCACCAGCCCTCGGTGATCCAGCCGGCTTTGGCACGATAGCCGATGCCGACGCCGACCAGGTTCTGTGTGGCGTTGCAGACGCGGAAATCGGCGCGCGCCGGCGAGGCCATGACCATTGCCGACACGCCGACGGTCAGGATCAGGAGCGGCATGGCGAAGCCGGAGCGCATGCGCTGCCTGCCGGCGGAACCCATTCCAAAACCCCTCAAGAACCACATCAGCATCTCTCTGCGCCCCTTTTCGGAAAAGTCCGGGCGCATGTCAACGCACCGTTTCAACCAATCCAATCGATTTAGGAAGGCTCCCGGCGCACCATCCGTCGCCCCTTGCCAGATTTCAGCGGAAACCTTGGCCAAACAACGGCATTGCGCACACGTCGTCTTCGTGGAATGACGATAGCACCCTCCCCGGAAGCCAGCGAACAGCCCATTTCCCGCCAATGACCCGATCCACAGTTTTCGCGCCATTCGATATCGTCGAGGGCGACCGCAAGCGGGGCATCGTGCTCCTGGCCGATCATGCCCGCCGCGACCTGCCGGAGGAGTATGGCAGCCTGGGGCTGCCGTCGGTCGAATTCGACCGCCATATCGCTTACGACATCGGCGTCGAAGCCGTGACGCGCGAACTGGCGGCCCTGCTGGATGCGCCTGCGGTGCTCGCCAATTTCTCACGGCTGCTGATCGATCCCAACCGCGGCGAAGACGATCCAACCCTCATTCGCCAGCTCTACGACGGCACCATGATTCCGGGAAATTATCCCCTGGCGCCGGAGGAACGCGAAAGGCGGCTTGATCGCTTCTACCGTCCCTATCACGATGCGATCGGCGCCATGATTGCATCGGTCGCGCAAGCCGTCGGCAAGGCGCCCTTCATCTTCTCGGTGCACTCCTTCACGCCTGCCATGCAAGGCAAGCAGCGGCCCTGGCACGTCGGCATCCTCTGGGACAAGGACGACCGGGTGGCGCGGCTGCTGATCGACATGCTGGCTGAAGACAAAAACCTCGTCGTCGGCAACAACGAACCGTATGACGGCGCTCTGCACGGCGACACCATGTTCAAGCACGCCATCGTCAATGGCTATGCCCACGCGCTGATCGAAATCCGCCAGGACCTGATAGCGGACCAGAAGGGCGCCATCGCCTGGGCCGAACGGCTGGCGCCGATCGTTGACGCCATCGACCGCCGTCCCGATATACATGCGGTAAAGATGTTCGGCTCGCGTACCGGGCCGCTATGACGGAGGTTTCGATGACCGAACTCAGCGACGAAAAGAAGCGCGACTTCGAAGCCGCTGCCTTTCGCCGGCTGGTCGAGCATTTGCGCGAACGCGGCGACGTGCAGAATATCGACCTGATGAACCTCGCAGGTTTCTGTCGCAACTGCCTGTCGAACTGGTATCGCGAGGCGGCCAATGCCGAGGGTGTCGATCTCTCGAAAGACCAGTCGCGCGAGATCGTCTACGGCATGCCCTATGCGCAGTGGCAGGCGCTCAGCCAGACAGAGGCTTCGGACGCCAAGAAGGCGGAATTCGAAGCCAGGCGTCCCAAGGATCACTGAGTCCGTTTGGCCCAAATGCTTTCCCGAAAGAGCGCTTGACTGATAATTGAATCGATCTAATTTGCCGGGCAAAGCCATTTTCTGACCGGATTCGCCTCATGAACGCGCCGAACGCCATGCAGACTGCCATTCGCGGCCGATGGGCAGTCGCGGCCATTTTCCTCGCCAACGGCTTCCTGACCGGCAGCTGGGCGCCACAGATTCCGGTATTCCTGACGCGGCTGGACATCTCGAAATTCACGCTCGGCCTGCTGATCCTTTTGTTCGGGGCCGGCGCGGTCACCGCCATGACATGGTGCGGCCACCTGATCTCCAAACATGGCTCGCGCACCGTGCTGCGCTGGTTCGGTCTCTGCGGCAGCCTCGGCCTGCTGGTCGTGGCGCTGGCACCCGACGTGCCGCTGGCGGCCGTCGCCATGTTCATCTTCGGCGGCTCGATCGGCGGCATGGATGTAGCCATGAATGCCAATGCGGTGGTGGTGGAACGGCGGCTGGGGCGCGCCATCATGTCCTCGTCGCACGGCTTCTGGAGCCTCGGCGGTTTCGCCGGCGGCGCCCTTGGCGGCTTTGCCATCCAGAATTATGGCCACCTCGCCCATGCTTCGGTGGTGACCGCGCTTGCCTTCGCGGCAATCGCGGCGGCGGTCCCCCATATCGTGGCCGAAAACAGGCCGCAGGCGGCCGAGCATCATAAATTCGCTCTGCCGGCAAATCCATTGGTCTACCTGATCGGCCTGATGGCCCTGCTGACGATGATTTCCGAGGGCGCGGTGCTCGATTGGGCGGCGCTCTATCTGCGGCAGGAACTCGGCGCCGACCTCGCCATCGCCGGCCTTGCCTATGCGGCCTTCTCCGGCGTCATGGCGATCATGCGCTTTTTCGGCGATGGCGTCCGCAACCGCTTCGGCGCGGTGATGACACTGCGCGGCTCAGCCATCGTCGCGGCCGCCGGCATGCTGATCGCCGGCCTGTCGCCCTCGCCCTGGCTCGCCATATCAGCCTTTGCGCTGTGCGGCTTCGGCATCGCCAACATGGTGCCGATCATCTTTTCGGCCGGCGGCAACCAGGAAGGCATGTCGTCGGGCACTGGCATGAGCGTCGTCACCACCATGGGTTATTCCGGCATTCTGGTGGCGCCGTCGGCGATCGGCTTCGTCGCCGAGCATTCCAGCTTCGGCCCGATCTTCATCGCCATGGCGGTTCTGCTGATCGTCGTCTTGCTGATGGCTGGATTGGCTCACCGCGCCGAATTCGCTCCTGACGCGGCACCTGCCGAATAGCGCTTCAACTCCTCATGGAGAAAGTCAGCCACACGGCGGATGCGCACGCTGCCGCGCACGTCGCGATGCATGGCCAGCCATATCGGGAGAGCAGGCAATGGCAGTCCGGGCAACACCTTTTCCACCAGCGGATCGCGGTCTGCCAGCGGCTCCTGGCCAAGACCAATGCCGTTTCCTGCCCGCACCGCTTCCCAGAGCACGGTCTGATTGTCGGCCCTGAAGCGGAAACTGCTTCGGGTGACCGGGGTGCCATACTGGGAAAAGGCTCGGATCATCTCGTCGCTGCGATCGAAGCCGATCAGGGCGTGATGGACGAGATCGGCCGGCCTCATGGGACGGCCGCGCCCATCGAGATAGGAGATGGCCGCGCAGGCGCAGAGCGGGATATCGCAGACCTTGCGCGCCACCAGTTCGGTCTGCGCCGGCTTGACCATGCGGATGGCAATGTCGGCATCCCGGCGCAACAAGTTCTCGACCTGGTTCGACGCAACGATCTCGACCTCGATGCCGGGTTCCTCGATGCCGAGCCGCGCCATCATGTCGGGCAGCACATAGGCGGCCACCACTTCACTGGCAGCAATCCGCACCGTGCCTTCGATCGCCTCGACCGAGCCCAGCGCGAGCCGTGAGAAGGCACTAGCCTGTTCGCCACCACCTTGCCGCGTTCGAATAGCGTGGCTCCCGCTTCCGTCAGCGCGTAGCCGTTTCGCCCGCGCCGGAAAAGCGTGACGCCGAGCGCCTGTTCCAACTCCCCGATGTGACGTCCAAGCGTCGGCTGGCTTGCCGACAGCTTTCGCGCCGCGGCCGACAGGCTGCCGGTTTCCGCCACGGTGACAAAGCTCTTGATCAGGTTCCAGTCGATGTCATCCATTCAACAATGAATATCAAACCTGCATTCATAGTCAATTTCAATTCATTGATGAAGCAATCATATTCACCCTGCAAATCCCGATACGGACTGCAACAACCAGCCAGGAGTAATCCAATGACCAAGATCGCACTCACCGCCGCCGCCCTCCTCATCGCCGCCAGCACCGCTTTTGCCGGCAGCGACAAGTTTGGCTCGGGCAATGCCAACCAACCGGCTGTCGCCGGCACCGACAATACGACCACGACTTCGATCAGCAAATCCGCGGCGACCAATCAGAAGCCTGTCGTGCCGGGTAGCAACCGCGACCTCTTCGGAAGCCGCTGAACGACGGTCCTCGGAAGATCCGGAAAGCGGCGGGCTTGTCCCGTCGCTTCACGGCAAACCCTGCATTCAGAACAATCCTCCGCACTTCAAAAACGAACCTCGCACTTCAAAACGAACAAGGAGACGAAGAATGACCAAGATCGCAATTCTCGGCGCCAATGGCCGGCTCGGTCGCGTGGTTGCCAAGGCCTTCATCGACGCCGGCTTCGACGTCCGCGCCGTCACCCGTATCGGCAAGGTGCCGGCCGAACTTGAGGGCGTCACGGCGGTTGCCGGCGATGCGCTGGATCGCCAATCGCTGATCGAGGCCACCGAGGGCGTCGACATCATCTTCAACGGCCTCAACCCGATCTACACCGACTGGGGCAAGTGCCTGCCGATGGCCGAAAATGTCATGGCCGCCTGCCATGCCAACGGCGCGCTGCACCTCTTCCCCGGCACCGTCTACAATTACGGCTCGCCCATGCCGACGGTGATTACGGAAGACACGCCCTTCCATCCGACCACGGAAAAAGGCCGCATTCGCTGCGCCATGGAGGATTTGTTCCGCCGTGAGGCCGCGGCCGGTCGGGTGCGCACCATTGTTCTGCGGGCCGGCGATTTCTTCGGCGGCACCGGCAGCGGCTCCTGGTTTGACCTGGTCGTCGCCGCCAAGATCAACAAGGGCATCTACACCGCGCCCGGTCCGGCCGACCTCATGCATGAATGGGCTTATTTGCCGGACTTCGCCGTCGGTTTCGTCGCGCTGGCCCGCAATCTCGACAAGCTCGGCTTCCATGAGGCGCTGAACTTTCCGGGCCATGCCGTCACCGATCTCGAGATCAAGGCGGCCGCCGAGAACGCCGTCGGCCATCAACTCAAGATGACTTCCATGCCTTGGTGGGTGCTGCGCGCCGGCAGCCCGTTCGTGGCGATGTGGCGTGAGATCGTCTCGATGT
The DNA here is from genome assembly GCF_006442215.1 of Mesorhizobium sp. B2-3-11. Lineage (NCBI taxonomy): Bacteria > Pseudomonadati > Pseudomonadota > Alphaproteobacteria > Hyphomicrobiales > Phyllobacteriaceae > Mesorhizobium > Mesorhizobium sp. B2-3-11. The sequence goes on from NZ_VFVS01000004.1 coordinate 159,748, forward strand.
CATATCTGCGTTTCGAGCCGCACCGGCTGGCCTCGACGCGGCTGGAGGGGATCATCGGCGAAATCCCGCATACGCCGCTCGGTCAGGCGGTGACCAAAGCCTTGCAGGATATCGGCATCGCCGTCGCGCCCGCACGGCGCCAGGCCGCCTGATCGCGAGCTTGCTTGCAGGACTCGGCGTTGAATCGTTGCCGGTCAGATCCTTCCCAGCACAAGCAGGATCAGCACCACGACCAGGATGACGCCGACAATGCCCGATGGTCCGTAACCCCAGGAGCGCGAATGCGGCCATGCCGGCACCGCGCCGATCAGGATCAGGATCAGGATGATAACGAGAAGTGTGCTGATCGTCATTTTGAGCCCTCGCCGTCTGGTTGCATTCGAGGGAACAATGCAAAAGGCCGCCCGGTTGTTCCCGGACGGCCTTTGTTGCTTGGCTTGCGAAACGCTCTATTCCGCGGCCTTCGGGAAGCTGACTGCCGGTTCGGCGCCGACATCCGCCAAAGGCCCTTGGGACGAGATCTCGCCCTTGCCGCGCCGGAACAGGCGGCTGAACCAGCCGCGCCGCGCACCGGGCTTGACCTTGGCGCGCGTGAACACCATCAGCATCGACGGCGTCACCACCAGCGTCAGGATGGTGGCGAAGGACAGGCCGAAGACGATCGCCGAGGACAGCGAAATCCACCATTGCGTCGACGGCGCGTTGATCGTCGTCTCGTGATGGAAGATTTCGAGCCCAAGCCCGAAGGCGATCGGCAGCACGCCGAGAATGGCTGATACCGCCGTCAGCACGACCGGGCGGGCACGCTCGCGGCAGGTCTGCAGCACCGCGTCCATCTTGTCCCAGCCCTCTTCACGCAGCCGGTCGTAGGTGTCGATCAGCACGATGTTGTTGTTGACCACCACGCCGGCCAGCGCGATGACGCCGATGCCCGACATGACGATGCCGAACGTCTCGCCCGTGATCAGCAGTCCGAGGAACACGCCGATCGTCGCCATGACCACGCAGGACAGCACCAGCCAGACGCTGGTGAACTTGTTGAACTGCGCCAGCAGCACCAGGAAGATCAGGAAGATAGCGGCACCGAAGGCTTTGCTGAGGAAGGCGCTGGCCTCCGCGCTGTCCTCGTTCGAGCCGGCAAGCTTCCAGCGTATGCCGCTGCCGAGATTCATGTCGGTGACCGCCTGGGTGACCTCCTGCTGCACGGCGGCGACCTGGGCGCCGGCGGCGACGTTGGCCTGCACCACCACGGTGCGGGCGCCGTCGATGCGGTTGAGGATGCCGACGCTCGGCTTCGCCTTGCGCACCACGAAGTTCGAGATCGGCACCGATCCTTGCGAGGTCTGCACCCTAAGCTCGTCGAGCGTCGACAGCGTGCGCCGGTCCTCCGGCAAGCGCAGCCGGATGTCGACCGCCTTGTCAGCACCGGCAGGCCGGTATTCCGAAAGCTTCAGGCCGTTGGTGACGAGCTGCACCACCGTCCCGACCGAGGTCGGGCTGATGCCATACTGGGCAGCCTTGGCTCGGTCGACCTCAAGTGCCCAGTCGACGCCGGGCGGCGGCAAGCCATCGGAAATGTCGATGACGCCGGGCACCTTGGCGATGCGTGCCGCGACTTGGCGCGCCTTCTCGTCCAATCCCTTGGGGTCGATGGCCGAAAGCCTGATCTGGATCGGCTTGCCGGTCGGGGGGCCGGCTTCCGGCACGCGCACCTCGACATCGACGCCGGGAATGCCGGCCATGACACCACGCAGGTCGTTCAGGATATCGTTGGCCGATTTACGCTCGCGCCAATCGATGAATTCGTACTGGATGACGCCGACGACGTCTTCTGGAACATCCTGGCCGCCGCCCTCGGACTTGCCGACGCGGGTATAGACCGACTTCACGCCCGGCCAGCCGAGCAGCCGGTTTTCGGCGATCTTGGTCGCGGTATCCATTTCGGCCAGCGAAAGGTTGCCGCGGGCATGCACATAGAGCAGACCGTAGTCGGGTTCGACGCTCGGGAAGAACTCGACGCCGGCTCCGTACTTCGAATAACCAACGAAGATGCCGGCCAGCAAGACGACGGTCAGCATCATCACGGTGATGGGGAAGCGTACTGCCTGCTTGACGACAGCCATATACCAGCCATCGCGATTGCCATCCTCGTGATGCTGCGGCGCCTTGGCGAAGATCGCCCCCAGCGTCGGCGCGAAGACCAGCGCATAGAGCATCGAGGCCGACAGCGTGACGATCAGCGTGATCGGCATGTACTTCATGAAATCGCCGATGATCCCCGGCCAGAACAGCAGCGGCGAAAAGGCGGCGATTCGCGTCATCGTTGCCGCGATGACCGGACCGGCCATGCGCTTGGCGGCAAGCGCGAAGGCTTCCTGCTTCGGCATGCCCTCGCTCATCCGTCGCTCGGCGAACTCGGTGACGATGATGGCATCGTCGACCAGCATGCCGACGGCCAGGATCAGGCTGAACAACACGATCATGTTGATCGTGTAGCCCATCATGGCCAGCAGCAGGATGCCGATCAGGAATGATGACGGAATGGCCAGCCCGATGAGCAGCGAGGCACGCCCGGACAGCGCGTAGAGGATGACGATGAACACCAGGATGACGGCGATCATCACGTGGTTCTGCAGATCGCCGAGCAACTGGTTGACGAAGACCGACTTGTCCTGCGTGTAGGTGACGTGCATCCCTTCGGGCATGGTCTTGACGAAGGTGTCGGACACCTCCCTGACCTTGGTGAGCGTGTCGATCAGATTGGCGCCGATGCGCTTCTTGACCTCGATGGCGATGGCTGGCTTGCCGTTGAGGCGCGTGATCGTCGTGGCATCGGCGAAGGTCGAGCGGATCGTCGCGATGTCCTTGGCCTGAACCACGGCATTGGGACCGGCAACCACGGGAAGTGCCGCCACATCCTCGGGCTTTTCGATCAGCGACGGCACCTTGACTGCGTATTTACCCTGGGAGCCCTCGATGTTGCCGGCGGCGACCAGGCTGTTGGACGCACCGACTGCGCCGATCAGCTGATCGAGCTGCAAGCCATAGGAAGACAGTTTCATCGGATCGATGACGACTTCGACCAGATCGTCGCGGGAGCCCTGCAGGGAACCTTCCAGAACGCCGGGCACTTCCTCGATGCGGTCACGCAGTTCGCGCGCCGCGGCCGCCAGCACGCGTTCGGGCAATTCGCCCGACAGCGTGACGACGAGCACCGGAAATTCGGAAATGTTGACCTCGGTGACGACGGGCTCCTCGGCCGCCTGCGGCAGGTCGGCCTTGCCGTCCTGAACCTTGGAGCGCGTATCCTGCAGTGCCGTCGCCAGGTTCGTCTGCGGCTGGAACTCGACCAGCACATAGCCGCCGCCCTGGAAAGCGGCCGAGCGCATCTCCTTGAGGCCCTTCAGGCTCTTCAGCTTGCTTTCCATCGGCCGCAGCAGAAGGCGCTCGGAATCTTCAGGCGAAATGCCTTGATAGATGAGGCTGACATACATCATCGGAATCGGAACGTCGGGTTCCGCTTCCTTCGGTGTCGACTGATAGGCGACCCAGCCTGCAATCAGCAGGAAGACCAGGACCGAGATGGTCAGGCGGGCATTGTTGATTGCGAGTCTGACGATATCCATGACTTATGCCTGCTGTTGCTTTCGGGAGTGGCGAACGGACATGCTGTCGCCGGGCAATGCCCGGCGCCGGCGCCTCGCGCTACTGCGTCCCGGCGGTGGCTTCGCCGATCAGCTTGTTGATGGTCGCCTGGTCGGCCTCGATCGGCTTGACCTCATCGCCTTCCTTCACCAGTTCTTGGCCGGCGACGATGATGCGCGCGTCGGCCGGGATGCCGCCGAGCACGAGACCGGTCGGCGTATCGTCGACCAAGTCGATCGGGAAGAATGCCACCTTGTTGTTCTTGCCGACGGCGCGGATGCCGAGATCGCCCTTGTCGCCGAGCGTCACCACCGAGCGCGGCAGCAAGACGGCGTCGGTCGGCAACGCGCTGAGCTGGATTTCCGCCGTCATGCCGGCCGGCACGGAGCCATCGGCATTGGGGATGGCGATCTCGACACGGAAGGTGCGGGTCGCCGACGAGGCGTCACGGCTGATATAGCGCACGGTGCCTTCGACGGTCTGGCCGCTGACCAGCCTAACGCTGGCCTTATCACCGATCTTGAGGTAGCCGAGATCGCGCTCGCTGATCTCGCCGCGCGCGATCACCGGATCGAGCTTGAGGATGGTCGCCACCTCACCCCCCTGCATGACGGAGCTGCCGAGTTCCACCGGCACCCGGTCGATGACGCCGTCAAACGGCGCCTTTACCTCGTTGCGGTCGAGCTCGGCCTGCGCGGTGTCCAGCAGGGATTGCGCCTGGGTCAGATTGGAGCGGGCGGTGTCGAGCTGCAGCTTCGGCAAGTTGCCTGTCTTGGCCAGCCGCTCGGCGGCGTCGAGCTCGGCCTTGCGCTGCGCAACAAGCTGCTTGGCGTTGGCGGCCATCGAGATCTTTTCCTCGGCGGCGAGCATCAGCACCAGGTCGCCGGTCTTGACGTGATCGCCTTGCTTGACCGGCAGCTTGTCGATGACGCCGGCAACGCGGGTTGCCAGCACCGCGCGCTTGTCGGCTTCGGTCAGCCCGGAAATGCGGATGGCGCGCGCATAGGTCTTGCGAGGCGGCGTCACCACCGCGACGGTGCGCAGCGGGGCCTTCGGTTCGGCTTCCGCCGTCTTCGGCTTGCTCGCGTCCGGCGCCTTGCCCTGCTCGACCTCGGCTGCCTTGGCCTTGTTGGCCGCTCCGCTGCCGACCGACGAGAACTCGCCTGTCGCCATCCACGCGGCGAAACCGATGAGCACAACAATGGCTGCAAGCTTGTGAAACCTGATTTTAGGCATCGTCATTTTTCCACTGCGGGTTCGGCCAGCACCGCGTCTTATGACGCGGGCGCGTCGCCGATATGGGTGCGCGCCTGACCGTGTTCAAATTGCCGTGATCGGCGAGCGCGCTTCTACATCAAAGTTGCATCGCAATATAGTCCGAAAGTTGCAGCAGCATTGCATAGCCGGACAAGGTGTGGCAGCCATGAAACGGTTCTTCGTGACTTGCCAGTCTACTTGACGAAGCGGCCCGCCGGCTCACGCAGGCCCTGACACGCCGGCTACGGGGCGACTAGCCCCGCTCGTCATGGGCCGTCTCCGGAATGCAGTCGCGATCCGCATCACGTCGCTGATTGGAGCTCGGGCACAAACCGACGATCCGCGTCAGTGCGATCGGCGAGGGACAATGGCTGCGGCGCCACGATACTCAGCCAAAAGCCTGGAATCGCTCAGGAAAAGGCACGGCAGCCCCTTCGGATCAGGCTTGCCGATCCCAATGCACCGAAGTCAAACCAGATGCTGAAACGCCAATGAGCCGGCGCGATAACGTCCTGAATCGTCGTGCCCTGACACGTGCGATATCGGGCGCGGCGCGAGGCAGGGGCGGGAACACCGGGGGTATTCGTCCCAATCGCAATTCTGTATCGAGCGCTGCCGGTTAGGTAACGAGCGCCCCTGGGGCGGTGCCACTGACCGTCAGTGGCAGCAGACGTCAGGATGATGAGGGCTCCTTCCGCACGCCAAGGTTGCTGCCACGCCACGACCTCTCTGAAGCTCCGTGGATTACGCCCCGCGATTGCCGGCAAACGCTGCCCCTCGAAGCTTGTGCCGTCAGATTCAGGCCCGACGGCGCTCGGTCTCCGGGTTCTTGCGCACGGCGAGAAATTCCTTCACCCGACGGCCGGGTGCGGGACCGCGTACCGGCTTGAACCCGTCATCGAGTTCGCCCGAGAGATCGAGCGTAGCCCGCTTGCCGACCGCTTCGTAATTCTCTTCCAGCCAGTCGCTGGCGGCGGTGCGGCCGAGGTCGCGCAGATAGGTCAGGAAGGCCCATTCGGCATTGACCTTGGACGATGCCGACAGATCCTTGAACGCCTCGTCGGCATCGATGCGATGCATGCGGATGTCCCGATATTCGCCATGCGGCAGACGGCCTGCGGCGATCAGTTCCTTGACGAAGGCGATCGAGCGGAATTCGCGCAGCAGGCCGGCATTGAAGGTGATCTCGTCGATGCGGTTCTGGATCTCGTTGGCGCTTCTTGGCGTTCCCTCGCGCACCACCGGGTTGATCTGCACCAGAAGCACGTCCTCGGTCGCGGCCGTCTTGAAGAACGGATAGAGCGCCGGATTGCCGCCATAGCCGCCATCCCAATAGGGCACGCCCTTGATCTCGACAGCACGAAACAATTGCGGCAGGCAGGCCGACGCCATCACCGTGTCGAGGTCGATCTCGCCATCGGAAAACACCCGCAACTGCCCTGTCTCGACATTGGTGGCGGAAATGAACAGTTCCATTGACTTGCAGGCATGGACATTCCCGAAATCGATCTCCCGCGCGACGACGTCGCGCAGCGGATTGAGGCCAAGCGGGTTGGCGACATAGGGCGAGAATACCCGCGACATGGTGTCGAAGAAGACATAGCCCGGCGTGTTCTCGATCGACCAGTTGCCCCAGGCGACATCCCACGGCATGCGTTGCACCGGGCTGAACCGTCCCTTCGCCGCCACCGCGTGCCAGAAATCGTCCAGCTTCTCGCGCGCGCCCTCGACCCCGCCCCTGACGAAACCGTCAGCCAGCGCCACCGCGTTCATCGCGCCGGCACTGGTACCGGACACCGCCGATATCTCCAGCCTGCCATCCTCCAGCAGCCGATCGAGCACGCCCCAGGAAAAGGCGCCATGCGAGCCGCCACCCTGGAGAGCGATGTTGATCTTTTTCTTTTCCTCCGCCTTGCCGTTCTTCGTCATGGCGTTCCTGTCATCCTGATGCGCCGGCCTGCCCCAACGTCATTGGAGGGAAGCAGCTGTCGCCGGCCTATGTTGCAGTGCAGCATATAAGGACGGACCAAGGCAAGAACACGAACACGGTCGCGTGATCACATGAAGTTTCGGTCATGCGAAAAGCCCCTCCGCTGCAATGCGGAGAGGCCGTAGCTCTCGAAACAAACAGAGAATCTAGGCGACGAGGTCCGGCACCGGCCCGACATAGCGGGACTGCGGACGGATCAGCCGTCCGGTCGTCTGCTGCTCGCGCGCGTGCGCGACCCAGCCGGCAACGCGCCCGGCGGCAAAGACATTGCTGAAGGCACCGGGCGGAAATCCCGCCGCTTCCAGCACCAGCGCGGTGTAGAATTCGACATTGGTCTGCAGCGAGCGCTGCGGCTTGGCGATCCGAAGCACGTCGAGCGCGGTTTGCTCGACCCCCTCGGCGAAAGCCAGCCGGCGGCCGGTGTCGCCCTCGCCGCCAAGCTTGCGCACCACTGCTTTCAGCACATCGGCACGCGGATCGCGCACGCGGTAGATGCGATGGCCGAAGCCCATGATGCGCTCGCCATGCGCGATCTTGTCGCGCAGCCAGCCGGCAGCGTCGCCATGCGCGGCGACGGCGTCGAGCATCTCAATGACAGGACCAGGCGCGCCGCCATGCAGCGGGCCCTTGAGCGCGCCAAGGCCGGCCAGCACCGACGATGTCAGGCCCGCCAAGGTCGAAGCAACGACGCGGGTGGCGAAGGTCGAGGCATTGAGGCCATGGTCGCAGACGGTGACCAGATAGGTGTCGAGCGCCTTTGCCAATGCCGGCGACGGGACGGAACCCTTGAGCATCCCTAACATGTCGGCGGCATGATCCGCCTTGCCGTCGGGTGCGATCGGCTGCTCGCCGCGCCGCAGGCGCAGCAGGGCCGGCGTCAGCACCGCGGGCCCCGCGATCAGCCGCAAGGCGTCCGTCAGCGTCTCGCCATCCGGCAGCAAGGCCATGCCGGCGCGCATGGCGCTGTAGATATCGAGCGGTGCCAGCAAGGGCAGCGAAGCCGCGAGCCGGTCGAACACCTCGACGCGAGCCTCACCCAACCTTGCCGACAGTTCGGCGTCGCCAGGCAGATCGTCGAAGAACCCGTCCAGCAGCAGGCGCACGACCTGGGCGTAACTCCATCGCCCTGCCAATTCCCCAAGCGAGTGGCCGCGGATCGTCAGGCGGCCACCCAGACCATCCACATCGGACAGCACTGTTTCGGCCGCCACCACATCATCGAGCCCATTCGCCATAGCCTTGTCTCCTTGAAGCTTTTCTCGATGGGAAATAAGGCTGGGCAACATAAGCATCAATCTTGATCAACTGAATCAATATCAGGGCCGATATGTCGGAATGGCTGTCGCGGGAAGAAGCGCTGGAAAGGCTTGGGGTGAGGCCGCAGACGCTCTATGCCTATGTCAGCCGCGGCCGCATCGGCATGCGCCCGGATCGAGCCGATCCGCGCCGCAGCCAGTACCGCGCCGACGACATCGCGGCGCTGGCGACGCGAAGGGCGCGCGGGCGCAGCCCTGCGGCCATTGCCGAAAGCGCGATCGCCTGGGGCGAGCCGTCGATCGTCACCGCGATCTCGACAGTCTGGCACGGCCACCTCATCTATCGGGGCCGGGACGCGGTTGCGCTGTCCGACCGTACCACGCTGGAAGAAACCGCCGGACTGCTCTGGGCTCTGCCCGGCCCGATCAGTTTCGAAGCGCCGTCGCCAGATGCACCGCCCCAGATCGGTCGCGCCCCGGCCTTTGCGCAACTCGCCTTGCTAGCCGGCCAGGCGCGGCCTTCGCTTGGACGAAGTGCTGCCTCGCTGTGCGCTGACGCCGCGCACGCGATCGGCGTTCTGGCCAGCGCCCTCGGTGCCATGGCGGGACCAGAACCGGTGCACCAGCGATTGGCACGGGGCTGGTCGGTGGACGATGATGGCGCGGAAGCGATCCGTCGCGTCCTTGTCCTGCTCGCCGATCACGAACTCAACGCATCGACTTTCGCGGCCCGCGTCGCGGCCTCGACCGGAGCTTCGCCCGCCGCGTGTCTGCTGGCGGGCCTGGCGACACTGTCCGGTCCCCGCCACGGCGGCGCTGGCGAAGCCGTGATGCAACTCGCCGAAGACGCGGCGCGGCATGGCGCCGAGGCCGCGATCCGGCGCTGGCTTGGCCACGACCGGCCACTGCCAGGATTCGGCCACCCGCTCTATCCCGAGGGCGATCCCCGGGCCGCAGCGCTTCTGGCGGGCCTCGACAACACCGACGAGACGTTGCGGTCGCTGGAAACCGCCGCCATTGCCGCGACCGGCGCTCAACCGAACATAGATTTTGCCCTGGCCGTGCTGACGCGCGGCCTTGGCTTGCCGCGCGATGCACCGTTCCACCTGTTCGCGCTTGGACGCAGCGTCGGCTGGGCCGCGCACATGGTCGAACAGATCGTGAGCGGCAGCATCATCCGGCCGCGCGGCCGCTATGAAGGATTGCTGCCATAAATGTCGTGAGCGCTATGCGCTTACGACATCGTGTCGAGCTTGCGCTGCATGGCCGCGATCTGGTCCTTCAGCTGTTGCAGATCGTCCGGCTTTTCCGGCGTTTCTTTCCTGGCCGGTTCGGCGGGCGCCGCGGCGGGCGCCGAGCCCGGAGGCGGAAATGGCGTGAACAGCCGCATCGCATTCTGGAACATTTCCATGTTGCGGCGCGTCTGTTCTTCCAGCGCCTTGATCGGCGTCGCCATCTTCATCACGTCCAGCGGCGACTTGCCGATGGCGCCCTTCATCTGCTCGCGGAACCGCTCCTGTTCCTTTGAGAAGGCGATCATCGACTGTTCGAGGAAACTCGGCACGATCATCTGCATCTGGTCGCCGTAGAAGGCGATCAGCTGGCGCAGGAACGGGATCGGCAGCATGTTCTGCCCGTCCTTGTTCTCCAGCTCGAAAATGATCTGGGTCAGCACCGGATGGGTGATGTCGTCACCGGTCTTGGCGTCCTGGACGGTGAATTCCTCGCCCTTCTTGACCATTTCGGCCAAATCCTCGAGCGTCACATAGGTACTCGTCCCCGTATTATAGAGGCGGCGGTTGGCGTATTTCTTGATAATGATCGGGTCGTCTTTTGCGGCCATCTGCATCCTCCCCGGACACCGGCACGCCTGAGTAAGCAGCCGGTAACGATTGCGCCCTTTTTGAGGATATGCGCAAAAGCCTTACAATTCCAAGCAGTTTGTGCACTGCGGGATCATATAATGCTGCATGGCAGGCTAAATATGCTGCGCAGCAGCGGCTGGGCCACCGGAGCGGCGAGACTTGGCCTGCTTGCGGCGCATGGGCGCCATGCCGATTTCCGGTTTGACTTGGGATTGGGAAAGGGCAAGAAAAGTCCTCAACGGCACAACAACCCTTGAAGTCTGGAGAAGAAAATGTCCGCTTCCATCGTCATTGCCAGCGCCGCGCGCACGGCCGTAGGCTCCTTCAACGGTGCCTTCGCCGCCACGCCCGCGCATGAACTCGGCGCCGTCGTCGTCAAGGAACTTTTGGCGCGTGCCGGTGTCGAGGCGGGCGAGGTCGACGAGGTCATCCTCGGCCAGGTGCTGACCGCGGCGCAAGGCCAGAACCCGGCCCGCCAGGCCTCGATCCTGGCCGGCCTGCCCAAGGAGACCACCGCCTGGGGCCTCAACCAGGTTTGCGGTTCGGGCCTGCGCGCCATCGCGCTCGGCATGCAGCAGATCGCCACCGGTGACGCCAAGGTGATCATCGCCGGCGGCCAGGAATCGATGTCGCTGTCGCCGCACGCCGAGCACCTGCGCGCCGGCGTCAAGATGGGCGACTACAAGATGATCGACACCATGATCAAGGACGGGCTGTGGGACGCCTTCAACGGCTACCACATGGGCAACACCGCCGAGAACGTTGCCCGCCAGTTCCAGATCACCCGCGATGACCAGGACCAGTTCGCGCTGGCCTCGCAGAACAAGGCCGAGGCCGCGCAGAAGGCCGGCAAGTTCAAGGACGAGATCGTCGCCTTCACCATCAGGGGCAAGAAGGGTGACACGGTTGTCGATCAGGACGAGTACATCCGTCACGGCGCCACGATCGATGCCATGACCAAGCTGAAGCCAGCCTTCAACAAGGATGGCACCGTGACCGCGGCCAACGCTTCCGGCATCAATGACGGTGCCGCCGGTGCGCTGCTGATGAGCGAAGCGGAAGCGGCCAGGCGCGGCATCACCCCGCTGGCGCGCATCGCCTCCTGGGCGACCGCCGGCGTCGATCCGGCGATCATGGGCACCGGACCCATTCCCGCTTCACGCAAGGCTTTGGAACGGGCCGGTTGGTCGGCAGGGGATCTCGACCTTGTCGAGGCCAACGAGGCGTTCGCCGCACAGGCCTGCGCCGTCAACAAGGACATGGGCTGGGATCCCTCGATCGTCAACGTCAACGGCGGTGCCATCGCCATCGGCCACCCGATCGGCGCCTCGGGCGCCCGCATCTTCAACACGCTGGTCTTCGAAATGCGCCGACGCGGCGCCAAGAAGGGGCTGGCCACCCTATGCATCGGCGGTGGCATGGGCGTCGCCATGTGTGTGGAGGCTTTCTGATAGACTTTGAAACGGGCGGCGCAAGCCGCCCGTTTCACATGTGGTGCCTGTAGTAGATCCAGTGCCTGCCAAGCCCGACAACAGGGCGATTTCAAAAAGGGGAAAATGCATGACCAAGGTTGCAATCGTCACAGGTGGATCGCGCGGCATCGGCGCGGCGATCTCGATCGCTTTGAAGAACGCCGGCTATTCGGTTGCCGCGAACTACGCCGGCAATGACGAGGCGGCGGCGAAGTTCAAGGCGCGGACCGGCATCCCGGTCTACAGATGGTCGGTCGCCGACTATGACGCTTGCGCGGCCGGGATCAAACAAGTCGAGGCCGACCTCGGCCCTGTCTCGGTACTGGTCAACAATGCCGGCATCACCCGCGACGCCATGTTCCACAAGATCACCCGCGAGCAGTGGAAAGAGGTCATCGACACCAATCTGTCCGGTGTCTTCAACATGACCCATCCGCTGTGGAGCGGCATGCGCGACCGCAAGTTCGGCCGCGTCATCACCATCTCCTCGATCAACGGCCAGAAGGGCCAGGCCGGTCAGGTCAATTACTCCGCTGCCAAGGCCGGCGACATCGGCTTCTCGAAGGCGCTCGCCCAGGAAGGCGCCCGCGCGGGCATCACCGTCAACGTCATCTGCCCTGGCTACATCGCCACCGAGATGGTCAAGGCAATCGACGAAAAGGTGCTCAACGAACGCATCATCCCGCAAATCCCGGTCGGCCGCCTTGGCGAACCGGAAGAGATCGCGCGCTGCGTCGTCTTCCTCGCTTCCGAAGACGCCGGCTTCATCACCGGCTCGACCCTCACCGCCAACGGTGGCCAGTACTTCGTCTGATCAAACCGTGTAGCCAAATCTGAAAGTGCCGGCAGTTCCGCCGGCGCTTTCATTTTTGATGCTCGCCCATTACGGACACGGAAGCGGACGCTGTCGATTCATGCGACCAGCTTAAGCCCGCTTTTCATGGACTGCTTGCGTACACCCGATTGTGACGGTGCCGGCAGCTTGGCCATATCGGCCCGGCTGAGACCTGACAGCTTCAGTGAAATCTTGCGCTTGGCGATCGGGTTGATATTGACGAAGCCGAGGACGAGGTTGCGCAGGAAGCGCCGGAACGGGGTGCGCGTGAGTGCCATGCCGGTCAGCCTGCCCGCGAGGTCAATCACTTCCTGCGCCGCTGGACGGCGAAGCGTCTCGTAAAGCTCGAGTTCGCTTTCGCCGCGGATGCCGTTGATCACGTCGCCGAGTACTTCTCCCAGCACCACGGCATCGATCAGACCGGTGTTCATGCCTTGACCGCCGGCGGGGCTGTGCACATGGGCAGCATCGCCCATGACGAACAACGACCGATGGCGACAGGACTTGGCGATGCGATGATGAACGCGAAAACGTGTACTCCAACTCAGGTCGAGCACCTTCGCCGGGCTACTTCCGCAGCAAGGATGAGCTGTTCGCCAGGGCGGCGCTGTTCGACCTGCAACTGCCCGCAACGCAGGTGACCGACCGGGCCTCCATCGGCGACGCAATCATCCGGCGTTTTCTTCGCATTTGGGAGAATTCTCCCAGCGCCACCGGCATGGTCATTCTGCTGCGCTCGGCTGCGTCCAATGAATTCGCCGCGGAGAAGGTGCGCGACGTATTCGCCACTCAGGTCCGGCTGGTTGTGGCACCGTTCGGCGACCCCTCCGACGCCGGCCGGCGCGCCGGCCTCGTCGCCAGCCAGTTGCTGGGTCTGGCGACGTGCCGATATCTGCTGCGGCGGCCGCCCGTCGTAGCCTTATCGCACGAAGAAATCATCAGGGATGTCGGTCCGGTCCTGCAGCGCTATGCAACCGGGGCGGATGCATCCTGAACCGGCGGCGAGCATTGCTGTGCGCATGACCACGACATTATCGGACCCTCCCAACCCGACATGTCCTGTTCCGGCACGCAAAGGTTAATGGCGGCAGCGCGTCTGTGCGAAACCCTGTGGTCAAGCCTGTGGATTCTCGGTGGATAAGCTGTTCACAACACAAGATATTGGGGGAACAAAAGGAGAAAAAACCGCTGACGCTGATTTGTCGCCGATTCGTTCCGGCTTTGGGCGCAATGTTAACATTAATGGCCGCGATCGCCTGCTATTCCTTAATGTCGAGTTCAGAAAGATTAACGATTTCACAACTTTGAGCGGGGCATACCGATCCTCCCGCATCCTTCACAGGCAAAGATTAATGGCAAAGTCCGCCTAGCATAAAACGGGCCAATCCGGTGATTCAGCATGTGGTGAGACTCGAGGTCCCAAAATCCATATCTAGCCGTGAACAAAAGCTGAACCTGACGGAGTCACCGATTCGTCGCTGATTCGTTCCAGACTCGTTCCAACTGTTAAGCAGGGGCTGATTTGCGGGCTGACGCGGACGTCTTCGGAAACCGGTTGGAACATTCCGCTTTCGCTTCGCGCCCGAAATCCCTATGTGTCGGCTGTCATACGCGCCGTCCAGGCACGCTCCCGACCACGAGAGGCCAGAAAGCCTTATTTCCGAGCCGATGAACATCCAGCAGAAACACACCGAGCCGCTGATCCTGTCGGGCCGCGACGTGACCGCAGTGCTTGGCCCCACCAACACCGGCAAGACCCATCTCGCCATCGAGCGCATGGTGGCGCACGAAACCGGCGTCATCGGCCTGCCGCTGAGGCTGCTGGCGCGCGAGGTCTACACCCGCGTCTGCGAGAAGGTCGGCGCCCACAAGGTGGCGTTGATCACCGGCGAGGAGAAGATCCAGCCGCAAGGCGCCAAATATTCGGTCTGCACCGTCGAAGCCATGCCGCGCGAGACCGACGCCGCCTTCGTCGCCATCGACGAGGTGCAACTGGCCGGCGACCTCGAGCGCGGCCATATCTTCACCGACCGTATCCTGCATCTGCGCGGCCGCCAGGAAACGCTGCTGCTCGGCGCGGCCACCATGCACGGCATCCTCCAGCGGCTGCTGAAGGGCGTCTCGGTGGTGACGCGGCCGCGGCTGTCGCATCTGGCCTATGCCGGCTCCAAGAAACTGACCCGCCTGCCACGGCGCACCGCGATCGTCGCCTTCTCCGCCGACGAGGTCTACGCCATCGCCGAGCTGATCCGCCGCCAGCAGGGCGGTGCCGCCGTCGTGCTCGGGGCGCTGTCGCCCCGCACCCGCAATGCCCAGGTGGCGCTGTTCCAGTCGGGTGATGTCGACTACCTCATTGCCACCGACGCGATCGGCATGGGGCTTAACCTCGATCTCGACCATGTCGCCTTTGCCCAGAACCGCAAATTCGACGGCTACCAGTACCGCAATCTGACGGCGGCCGAACTCGGCCAGATCGCCGGCCGCGCCGGCCGGCATCTGCGCGACGGCACGTTTGGCGTCACCGGCCAGGTCGATCCGCTCGACGAGGATCTGGTCCAGAAGATCGAGGGCCATGACTTCGACCCGGTGAAGGTGCTGCAATGGCGCACCGCGCAATTCGATTTCGCCAGCCTCGATGCGCTGAAGCGGTCGATCGAAACCAACGCCCCAGTCGAGGGCCTGACACGCGCGCTGCCGGCCGTCGATGCACAAGCGCTCGAACATCTCTCCCGCGACGAAGACATCCGCGCGCTCGCAACCAACGCCAAACGTGTGGCGCTGCTGTGGGAAGCCTGCGCGCTGCCCGACTATCGCAAGATTGCGCCGGCCCAGCATGCCGATCTCATCGCCTCGATCTACATGGACCTCGCCCGGCATGGCCATGTCGACGAAAATTACATGGCCGAGCAGGTGCGCCGCGCCGACACCACCGAGGGCGACATCGATACGCTGTCGCACCGCATTGCCCAGATCCGCACCTGGACATTCGTGTCGAACCGGCCCGGCTGGCTGGCCGATCAGGCACACTGGCGGGAAAAGACGCGCGAAATCGAAGACAGATTGTCGGATGCGCTGCATGAGCGGTTGACGAAACGCTTCGTAGACCGCAGGACTTCCGTCCTCATGCGGCGCCTTAGAGAAAATACCATGCCTGAAGCCGAAATCAGCCCTACCGGAACCGTCCTTGTCGAAGGCCATCATGTCGGCGAGTTGCAAGGGTTCCGCTTCACCGCCGACCAGACCGCCGGTGGCGAGGACGCCAAGGCCGTGCGCACGGCCGCGCAAAAGGCGCTGGCCGCCGAATTCGAGGCACGCGCGGAGCGCTTCGGCGCCTGCGCCAATGGCGATCTCGCGCTCGGTTCGGACGGCACGCTGCGCTGGATCGGCGCGCCGATCGGCACGCTGGTTTCGGGCGAGGACGCGCTGAAGCCGCGTCTGGTGCTGCTGGCAGACGAACAGCTGACGGGCCCAGCGCGCGACAGGGTCGCCGCGCGCGCCGAACGCTTCGTCAATTTCCAGATCGAATCCCTGCTGAAGCCACTGGTCGACCTGAAGAATGCCGAGCAGATTTCCGGCATCGGCCGCGGCATCGCCTTCCAGCTGGTCGAGAATTTCGGCCTCATCAATCGCCGGGACATCGCCGAGGAGATGAAGTCGCTCGACCAGGAAGGTCGCGCGGCACTTCGCCGGCTCGGCGTGCGCTTCGGTGCCTACCACGTCTTCGTGCCGGCGCTGATCAAGCCGGCCCCCGCCGGACTGGTGACCTTACTGTGGGCGCTGAAGAACGACGGCAAGGACAAGCCTGGCTTCGGCGACGTCGTCCATGCGCTGGCGTCGGGCCGCACCTCGGTGGTCATCGATCCGGCCTTCGACAAGGCGTTCTATAAGCTTGCCGGCTACCGCAATCTCGGCCGCCGCGCCGTACGCATCGACATTCTCGAGCGGCTGGCCGATCTGATCCGCCCGGCGACCAACTGGAAGCCCGGCCTCGGCCAGCGACCGGACGGCGCCTATGACGGCCAGTCTTTCATGGTGACGCCGCCGATGATGTCGATCCTCGGAGCCACCGCCGACGACATGGAAGAGATCCTCAAGGGCCTAGGCTATCGCGCCGAGCCGAAACCGGCTGCTGAAGTCAAGGCACGGCTGGAAGCGCAGGACACTGCCGCGCGGGAAGCCGCCGCAGCCAAGCAGGCAGCCGAAGAGGCAGCCCGCGCGGAACAGGCCAAGGCGGCGGAAGAGGCGGCAGTGGAAGCCGCAGTAACGGAAGCCGGCGCTGTAGATGCGGCCGCGGAGGCAGCGGTCGAGGGTTCGGCAACGGCAGCCGCCGAGGCCGCCATCGAAGCTCCGGCCGAGGTCATCGCGGAAACGGCAGCAGAGCCTGTCGCGCAAGAACAGGCGGAAGCCACGGCCGAAGTTGCGGGCGAACAGGCGCCGGTAGCCGAAGCCGCCGTTGAACCGGTCGAGCCGGCGCCGGTTGAACCGCAGGCCGAACCTGAAACTGCCGAGATTGACGCCGCGCCCACAGAAGAGAACGCCGCAGCGGCGGAGCCGACCGTCGAGGCCTCCGCGCCGACGGAAGCCACCGAACCAGTGGCAGTTGCGGACGCTGCCGGCGAACACGCGCAGGAAGCCGAAGCGCCAAAGCCGATCCTGTTGTGGCGCCAAGGTCGCTTTGACCAGCGTCCGCGCCATCGCGACGGCCGCAACAACCGCCCGCAGAACGGACAGGCGCGCGGCCGAGGCAATGCGACGGCCGATGCCGCCGGTGCACCGGCAACAGGCGCTCCCGCGGACCGTCCGGCCCATGAAGGACGCCGCGACGGCGCCGGCAAGCCACGCTTCGACCGCTCGAAGTTCAAGCCCAAGCCGCAAGGCGAGCGTCCCGAGCGCGGCGAAGGCCGGCCCGACTGGAAGGGTGGCAGGCCGGAAGGCAAGGGCCCCGATCGCGGCAAGGGGGGCGGAAAGCCCGCCTTCCAGCCCAAGCCGCGCGAGGAGCGCCCGATGCGCTTCGACCCGGATTCCCCCTTCGCCAAGCTCGCAGCCTTACGCGACCAATTAAAGAAGTAGGCTCACTTCGATGGTTGCTGAAGACCGCCAGCGCATCGATAAATGGCTGTTCTTCTCGCGCGCGGTGAAATCGCGCTCGCTGGCGGCCAAATTGGTTGTAGCCGGCCGCGTGCGCATCAATCGCGACAAAGCAGCGCAGGCTTCCGATCTGGTCAAGCCAGGCGATGTGCTGACCATCACGCTCGACCGGCGTATCTTCGTTTGGAAGGTGCTCGGCGCCGGTGTGCGGCGTGGCCCGGCCGAGGAAGCTCGCACACTTTATGAAGACATGTCGCCGCCGCTCGCACCCAAGGCCGACGCCCTTCCCGATGCTATCCCTGCGCTGCGCGAGGCAGGCAGCAGCCGCCCAACCAAAAAAGAGCGCCGCCAGACCGACCGATTGCTCGGTGAAGATTGAGCCTTGTCGACCAGACGCGGGGGTGTGTTTCCCGAGGGCAAAGACAAACAAAAGGCAGAAGCGGGAGCGGCAAACGCGACGGCCGGTGGGGCATGTCAGGCCCTCGTGGCACTGGCCGCCTGGAATTCCATTCCCAAACCCTGGCGCCGCTGGGAATGGCCACCCTTGCAAGCGGCAGATAAAGGCGTTACCTCACAAAAAAGCCAACAAAAACGGGACATCCCGGAGCCGACCGATGACCTATGTCGTGACCGACAACTGCATCAAATGCAAATATATGGACTGCATCGAGGTCTGTCCGGTCGACTGTTTCTACGAGGGCGAGAACATGCTCGTCATCCATCCCGACGAGTGCATCGACTGCGGCGTCTGCGAGCCGGAATGCCCGGCCGACGCGATCAAGCCCGACACCGAGTCCGGCCTCGACAAATGGCTGCAGATCAACACCGAATACGCCGAGAAATGGCCCAACATCACCGCCAAGAAGGAGCCGCCGGCCGACGCCAAGACCTTCGACGGAGAGGCCGGCAAGTTCGAGAAATACTTCTCCGCCGAGCCGGGCGAAGGCGATTGACAACGCCGCTGTAAAGGCTCGTATGACGCAGCGTAACAGGCACGTCGGATTAACCGCCTTGACAGGCGGCGATTGGTTGTGGCCTTCGCTTACGCAGCAAAACCTTGATTCTTCCGACTTTTTGTGTTACATCAACAAAACATGCCGGTGACACAACGTCGATTTATGGCGCAGACGCCCCAAATCACTGAAAGGTGAAAATCCCATTCCGGACCAGAGCGATCTGGGCCAGGCGGCCGCAGTTCGTGCGGGTTGCCGGTCCCGGCCTTTCCGGTGGGTTCATCTGTTGTGCGGCTAATGGTCGGTGACCCCGATCACGCGAGTTCAGCCGGCACCGCCGCCGGCCCACAACAAGGAGTTCAGGGCGTAATGGCAACGATCACCCCGCAGAAGAAGTCCACTGCCGCGCGTCACGGTTTCAAGACCGGCGAGTACATCGTCTATCCGGCGCATGGCGTCGGGCAGATCGTCTCGATCGATGAGCAGGAAGTGGCCGGCCACAAGCTGGAACTGTTCGTCATCGACTTCCAGAAGGATAAGATGCGCCTGAAGGTGCCGGTCGCCAAGGCGACCTCGATCGGCATGCGCAAGCTGTCGGAAGAGGATTATGTCGAGCGCGCGCTGAAGGTCGTGCAGGGTCGCGCCCGCGTCAAGCGCACCATGTGGTCGCGCCGTGCCCAGGAATATGATGCCAAGATCAATTCAGGCGACCTGATCTCGATCTCGGAAGTCGTGCGCGACCTCTACCGTGCCGACAACCAGCCGGAGCAGTCCTATTCCGAACGCCAGCTCTACGAGGCGGCGCTCGACCGCATGGCTCGCGAGATCGCGGCCGTCAACCGCATGTCGGAAACCGAAGCCGTGCGCCTGATCGAAGTCAACCTCAACAAAGGCCCCAAGCGTGGCGCCAAGGCCGACAATGAGGAAGCCGAGCAGGAAGAAGCCGCCTGAGCTTTTCGCCTTCGAGTTAACGAAAACCCGGCCTCGCGCCGGGTTTTTTGTCTTTGGGATTGCCGGAGACTGCCGCGCCTATGCGCCGGCCTTCTTCTCCGCCGCCTCCTGCTTCAGCGTGGCGATGAACCGCTTGGTCCTTTCGCGCTCCGGATTGCCGAACAGCGTGGCGGATGGCCCCTGCTCGACGATGACGCCGGCGTCGAGGAACACCGCTTCCTGGGCGATCTTGGAGGCGAGGCGCAAATCATGCGTCGCTATCACCATGGTCGTTCCCTCGCTGGCGAGCTGACTCAGCACATCGACCACCTCCTGCGCCAGTTCCGGGTCGAGTGCCGAAGTCGGTTCGTCGCACAGCAGCACCTTCGGCGACGGCGCCAGCGCCCGGGCGATCGCCACGCGCTGCTGCTGGCCACCCGACAGCGTCGCCGGCCAGGCATCCGCCTTGTGCGCCATGCCGACCTTTTCCAGCAGCGCGAGCGCCCGCTCGCGGGCGCGCGCCTCCGGCCATTTCAGCACCGTGACCAGCCCCTCCATGACATTTTCGATGGCGGTACGGTGCGGAAACAGCTGGAAATTCTGGAACACCATGCCGGTCTGCAGGCGCAGACGCCTTATGTCCGCCGCCGACACCTTCCCGCCGGGACGGAACTCGAGCGTCTCGTCGCCGATCCGCACCGTGCCCGATGTTGGGATCTCCAGGAGGTTGATGCAGCGCAGCAGCGTGCTTTTTCCCCCGCCCGAAGGCCCGACCAGCGCGGTGACGCTGCCTTCGGCGATGGCAACCGTCACCCCCTTCAGCACGAGATTGTCGCCGAAACGCTTTTCGATGTTGGTGAGGCCGATCATGAGCGTGCCTCCAGGAAGCCGCCGTAGCGGTTGAGCCGCTCCTCCAGCCGTGTCTGCAAGGCCGAAAGCACCGAACTCATCGCCAGATAGAGGATCGCCGCCTCGACATAGAGGATGAGCGGCTCATACGTGGTGGCGACAATGCGCTGCGCCGCCTGGAACATCTCCGGCACGGTGATGGCGGCGGCCAGCGACGTGTCCTTGACCAGCGAGATGAAGGTGTTGGAGAGCGGCGGCACCGCCACCCGGCCGGCTTGCGGCAGGATGGTGCGCCGCATCGCCTGGCTCCAGGTCATGCCGATCGAATAGGCGGCCTCCCACTGGCCTTTCGGCACCGAGCCGATTGCCGCGCGGATGATTTCCGACGTGTAGGCGCCGATATTGAGCGTGAAGCCGATCAGCGCCGCGGTAAAGGCGTCGAGCAGGATGCCGACCGACGGCAGGCCGTAGAAGATCAGAAACAGCTGCACCAGGAGCGGCGTGCCGCGGAAGATCCAGACATAGAAGCGCACGAGCGCCACCAGCGGCTTCGGCCCGAACAGCCGGCCGAGCGCTGCGCCCAATCCCACCGTCAGGCCGAGCACGAAGGACAGCAGCGTCAGCGGCACGGTGAAGATCAACGCTGCCCACAGCAGCGAGGGCAGCGAATCCAGCATCAGTTGCAGCCAGTGCGGCACGAAATATCCTCCGGAAGGGACGGGCAGCGTCATCGAAGCGCGAATGCGTCAGCCATATCACGACAAAAGCGGCGAGCCGTCAAAGACGGCTCGCCGCTGGATGGGCTGCGGGGCGACAATCCGCCCCGCCTTATGAATTACTTCGAGACGTCCTGGCCGAAATAGGTGTCGGCGATCTTCTGGTAGGTGCCGTCGGCCTTGATGTCGGCCAGGGCCTTGTTGATGGCCGCCACCAGTTCCGGATCGCCCTTGCGCACGATGACGCCGGAGTAATCGGCATTCTCTTCCTGGGCGGCGATCTTCACATTGGCGTCGGGCTTGTGCTTCTTGAAGTCGAGGAACGACAGGCTGTCGTTGATGGTGGCGTCGGCACGGCCGGTCAAAAGCAGCTGGATCGACTGGTCGAAGCCATCCGTGCCGACCAGTTCGGCGCCATTCGACTCGGCCAGTTTGCCGAAATTGGAGGTTAGCGACTGCGCCGACTTCTTGCCCTTGAGATCGGCGAAAGTCTTGATGTCGGTATTGTCGCCGCGCACGATCAGCACCGCCTTGGAGGCGATGTAGGGATCGGAGAAATCATACTTGGCCTTGCGGGCATCGGTGATGCCGACTTCGTTGATGACGGCATCATAGCGGTTGACGTCGAGGCCGGCGATCAGACCGTCCCACTTGCCCTCGAGGAACTGCGCCTTGACGCCGAGCTTGTCGGCGATCGCCTTGGCGATTTCGACGTCGAATCCGACGAGCGCTCCGGATGCATCATGATAGGTGAACGGAGCGTAAGTGCCTTCCGTACCGACCTTGATGACGCCGGCCTGCTTGATCTGGTCGAGATTGGCGCCGGCATGCCCCGATGCGACCGTCAGGGCCTGCAGCGTTCCGGCGATGATGAGCGACTTCAGCCATTTCATTTTTCTGTGATCCCGTCCTTGGCCTGATATCAGGCATGTTGTGAGGGCTGGAAAATGACAGATGCAGGTCGGAAAAATAAGGAACGAAATTTCAAAGAAGGCTAATTCCAGAAATCAAATACTCCAAAAAGAATTTCGTTGCAGCATCGGGATTCCGGGCAGCCGTGCCGAAATTGCCCGGACGTCATCGCTCGCCTGCCTGCGCCAGCGGAACCTTTCCCGCGCACGGCAGTTTTGGCTGTTCTAGGGCACGACGCCGTCATTTCAAGCCGGTTCCTGCCAGTTTGTCATTCGCACGCCTGAGCCAAGGAGCGCCTTATGATGGAAGACACGGCAGGTCGGGTCATGGTCCGCGCGGCAATGAGGGCGCCTTACCTCGAACGCGACGAGGAGCATCGGCTGGCACTGCTTTGGAAAGAGGACAACGACCAGAATGCGTTGCACAGCATCACCGTTGCCCATATGCGTCTGGTCATTTCGATGGCCTCGAAATTCCGTCATTACGGCCTGCCGCTCGGCGACCTGATCCAGGAAGGCCATGTCGGTCTTCTCGAGGCCGCCGCCCGCTTCGAGCCGGAGCGCGAGGTGCGGTTTTCGACCTACGCGACGTGGTGGATTCGCGCTTCGATGCAGGACTACATCCTGCGCAACTGGTCGATCGTGCGCGGCGGCACCAGTTCGGCGCAAAAGGCCCTGTTCTTCAATCTCAGGCGCTTGCGTGCCCGTCTCGCGAACGGCGCCGAACCGCTCTCCAACACAACTCTTTACCGCGAGGTGTCGGTTGCGCTCGGCGTTTCCGAAGCTGATGTGGAGTTGATGGATTCACGCCTGTCGGCGCCCGACTCCTCGCTCAACGTGCCGCTTGCCGACGATGCGGGTGCGACCGAGCGGATGGACTTCCTGGTCTCGGACGATCCCTTGCCCGACGAGATTGTCGGCGACAAGATCGACGTCGCGCGCCGCTCGCTCTGGCTGAGGGAGGCGCTTCAAGCTCTCAACGCTCGCGAACTCCGCATCATCGAGGAACGCCGGCTTACCGACGAGGGCGCCACGCTTGAGGCTCTCGGCGAAACGCTCGGCATCTCCAAGGAACGCGTGCGCCAGATCGAGGCCCGCGCCATGGAAAAGCTCAAGGTCGCGCTGGTGAAGCAGAACCCCGAATTCATGGCGACTGCCGCCTGATTCCCGCAACGGGCGCTTACTTGTCGGTGACGATCTTGACCTTGTCGCCGGCCGAAACCGCGGCCCCCGGCGACAGCGCGTTGAGCACGCGGAACAGGTCGAGCTTGCGGTCGACCCCCACCATCTGGGCAGCAAGCGAACCCATGGTCTGTCCCGGCTGTACGGTGAGCACACGAATATGCAGTGGCTTCAGTGCCGCCTTTTCGGCGGGACTGAGAATGCGGAAGGAGCCGCTGACCGAGCGAGCCACCGTCTCCAGCGAGCTGCTGGCCGAGGGAGCCGCGGTCAGCAACCGGTAGACCTGGCCTCCGGCCCGGATCACCGCGATATCGAACTGCCAGCCTTCGGCGCCTGCGTGCGCGGTCGCCGCCTCATTGCCGTTGATGGTTTCCTGCTTGACGGTGCTGTCGTCGAGGCCAGCCACCCAGCCGCTTCTGATATAGTCGGTCAAGGCGCGGTTCTTGTCGATCGAAACGCCGTCGAAGCGGATCGCTATGTCGCCCGGACCGGTCGCCGTCACCGCTGCCGCCGAATTGTCGATGATGAAACCGTCCGGTACCGTGAATGACACGCCAAGGCCCGGATGCAGGAAGGTTTCGCCGCGCACATAGCCTTCTTCCGGCGTGTCGCCATAAAGCAGGCCGTCTATGCCGGCGAGGAAGGAATCGCGGTCGCGTGTGCCGAAACCGGGCGCGCCGAACTGGCGGGCGTGGCGCTGTGCCAGATCGATGCGTTGCGGCGTGTTGGGGTGGGTGGCCAGAAAGTCGAGGCTGGCGTCCGTGGCACCGCTGATCGAACGGAAATCGGTGTAGGCCGACATCGACTGCAGGAAGCGGCCGGCGGCATAGGGATCGTAGCCGGCTTCGCCGATCGACTTGATGCCGATGGCGTCCGCCTCCAGTTCCTGATTGCGCGAGAACTGCGCCAGCCTGAGCTTGCCGCGGATCAGTGCTGCCTTGGCGGTCGGGCTGTCGCCGAGCACATCGGAAACGACCTTGGTCGCCAGGCCTTCCTCGGCCTCCAGCTGCTGGCGCTGCAGGCCGTGATTGGCGGTGACGTGGCCCATTTCATGCGCGATGACGGCGGCGAGCTCGGACGAATCATTGGCCAGCGCCAAGAGGCCGCGCGTGATGTAGAGATATCCGCCCGGCAGCGCGAAGGCGTTGACGTTGGGCGAATTGAGGATGGTGATGCGATAGGTCTGGGTCGGGTTGGCCGATACCACGGTCAAATTGCCGACCACCTTGGCGACCATGCGCTCGAGCTTGGGATCGGAATATTCGCCGCCATACGTTGCAAGGATGCGCGGATGCTGCGCCTTGGCGAGTTCGGCAAGCTTGTTGTTGGCGGCGACATTGTCCACTGTGATGGGCTTGTCGGATGGCTGGAAGCCGGATTCCTGGACCTCGGGAGGCGTGAACATCTGGCAGCTTGCCAGCGCCACGGCAAAGCCAGCCAGCGCCAGGAACCGCGCCAGCGGATTCATTCGTAGCCTGTCAGCGCTGATCGCCAGAATGGCTTCCTTTCAGGTCCTTGCGCATGACCACGGCATGCGCAAAACAAACTGCTACAGCGTCCGTCACGCGCCCCTCGGGGCGGGCAGCAGATGCTGTAGGCAAATCACGGCCTGTGCCGGACCGGTATCGAGCGGACCTAGCCACACTACTCCAGTCATGGCAAGCAAGCGCCACATCGCCTCAAGCCGGTTTGAGCGTAAATTATGTCCGCTTCCGGGCAATATCTCGTGATAACGCATCCCCGGCACCGGCACCGATATAGCGCCGGAACGCCTCCGGCCCAGCCCCTGCAAAGAAATCGTCCGAGGTGCCTGAGGCAGCGATGGTGCCATTGTCCAGAAACACCACTTTCTGCGCGATGCGGCGGGCATCCTGCGGCTGGTGCGTGACGAACAGCACAGTCATGCCACGCTCGGCATGGAGGCTGGCAACCAGGTCGAGCATGTCATCGCGCAAGGCGGGCCCAAGCGAGGCGAAGGGTTCGTCGAGCAGCAGCACCGGGCGGTCACGCACCAGCACGCGGGCCAGGGCGACGCGCTGACGCTCGCCGCCCGAAAGCTCGCGCGGCAGCCGCTTCTCCTTGCCGGCAAGGCCGGTGCGTGCAAGGGCGCCCGCGATATCGGCGTGGTCTGTATCCGTCAACCGTAACGATGGCGAACGGCCGAGCCCGACATTTTGCTGGACAGAAAGATGGGCGAAAAGATTGTTTTCCTGGAATACCATCGACACCGGCCGCATGGCCGGCGGCTCGGCACCGACGTCGGCCCCGCCGATCAGTACGCGGCCGGATCTCGGCGTCTCGAACCCGGCCATCAGATTGAGCAGCGTCGACTTTCCCGAACCGCTCGGCCCCATGATGGCGGTGATCTGCGTCGCGGTGAATCCGACATCGAAGGCGAACAACGCCTCGCCATAACTGAACGAGACCTTGTCCAGCCGCACCGGAACCCCTTTGCCGTCAGCCGCCCCGTCAGACATCGCGGGCCATCCCCTTGCCCAGCCGGTCCGCTGCCAGCACCAGCGCCAGGCAGACAAGGCCCAGCAACAACGCCAGGCCGGCGGCGTCCTGCGTGCGGTAGCTGCCCATGCGCGCCAGGAGAAGGTAGGGCAAGGTCTGCACGGAATCACTGCCGAACAGGGCGATCACGCCGAGATCGCCAAGCGACAGCGCCATGGCGAAGGCAAAGGCGGTGGCGAGCGGCCGCCGAAGCGACGGCCAGTCGACCAGCCACAGCCTTGACCAGCCGGAAATTCCGAGCTGCGCGCAGAGCCGCTCGTGACGCTCGCTTGCCGCATCATAGGCGGGACGGACGGCGCGCAGCGCGAAAGGCATCGCCATGACGGCGTTGACGGTGACGACCATGAGCGGGGCGACAGCAAAGACATCGCCGAGATGGCGCAACAGAAGGAACCAGCCGGCGCCGATGACGATCGGCGGCACCACCAGCACAAACCCGGCGCCGGTATCGGTGGCATGTTCGAGCAGTGTCCTTGAGCCGGAGCGGCGGTTCAATGCCAGCGCCCTCCGCGCCATTGTGAGAGCCAGCGACAGCATCACCGAAAGCAACGCCGACAGGAACGCGAGCACGGCACTGGTCAGTGTCGCTTGCCGGACAGTGGCCTCACCGGCCAGCCGGCCGAGATCGGCGCCCAATCCGGCCGCCACGGTTGCCGCCATGGGTCCCACGACGAACAGCAGCGCCAGCCCGATGAGCAGGGCATTCAGCACGGCCTCAGTCCTGTTGACCAAGAGATAGCGGCGCGGCGCGACCGACAGGTTGGCGTCGCCGGCCACGTTGGCGCCAAGCCGGGCCAACGCCAGCACCACGACAAAGGTCAGCGCGATCTGCAACAATGTCAGCGCGACAGCCCGCGCGGGATCGAAATCGAAGCGCAATGCCTGATAGATGCCGACCTCCAGCGTCGTCGCGGCCGGTCCGCCGCCGAGCGTCAGCACGATGGTGAAGGATGTGATGCAGAGCATGAAGACAAGTCCGGCGGCACCAGGCAAGGCGGCCCGCAGCGTCGGCCATTCGATCAGCCGCAACGCCGGTCGCGCTCCCATGCCGAGCTGGCTCGCCAGCCGCCACTGGTCTGAGGGGATGGTTTGCAGCGCCTCCAGGAGAAGGCGGGTAGCCAATGGCAGGTTGAAGAAGACATGGGCAACGAGAATGCCGGAGAGGCCGTAGATGCCCGGCCAACCCTGGCCGCCGACCCAGTTGGACAGACCGGCGAAATAACCGGCTCGGCCGTAGAGCGCCAGTATGCCGAGCGCCGCGACGATCGCCGGCAGAGCCAGCGGCACGGCGAAGAGCTGCAGGATGAAGGCGCGGCCGGGGAAACGTGGATGCCGCGACAGCGCCCGCGCCACCAACAGGGCAGGCCCGACCGAGAGCAGCGTCGACAGGGCCGCCTGCCAGAGCGTGAAGCGCACGACACGGAAGAGGTAAGGATCGAAGGCGGCCCAGGCGCCGGAAAAATCGTAGGGGCCTTCGGCGAGCAGCCCGGCAAAAGCGCCGCCGATCAGCAGCGAGGTTGCGGCAAGCGCGACAATGCCGGCTGTGATGCGGGGGTCAGAGCGGGTTTGCACTGAGAACCAACGATCGACTTGGGAAACATTGTGTTCCTTGGCGGTCATCTTACGAGACTCGCCCACAAAATCTACTTGCTCATCACCGCCAGCCATTCGTCCACCCAGGCCTTGCGGTTGGCCGCGACTTCCTCCGGGCTGAACAGCAAGGTCTTGGTCGGCTTGACCAGTTTGTCGAAGGCAGGGTTGAGCGGCTTGCCGGTCTTGCCGGCTGGGAACATCCAGTTGGTCTCCGGTATGGCGTCCTGGAATTTCGGCCCGGTCATGAAAGCCATGAACTTGGCCGCCAGCGGGTTCTTGGTGCCTGTCGTGGTGATGCCGGCGACTTCGATCTGCAGGTACTCGCCCTCTTCGAAGGATGCCGCCTGGTAGCGCTCGGTGTTCTCGGCGACCATGTGGTAGGCCGGCGAGGTGGTGTAGGACAGCACCATCGGCGCCTCGCCCTTGGTGAACAGGCCATAGGCCTCGCTCCAGCCCGGCGTCACCGTCAGCACCTTGGCCTTGAGCTTGGCCCAGGCTTCCGGCGCCTTGTCGCCATAGACCGACTTCACCCACAACAGCAGGCCGAGACCGGGCGTCGACGTGCGCGGGTCCTGTATGACGATCTTGTCATTGGCACTGCCCTCGACCAGGTCCCTCAGGCTTTTCGGCGGCGTCTTCAGCTTTTCGGTATCGTAGACGACAGCGAAATATCCGTAGTCGAAGGGGACGAAAGTATCGTCGCTCCAGCCGCCCGGCACATTGACATCGCTCACCGCGCCGTGCGGCGCGAACAGGCCCGACGCCTTGGCATCGGCGGTGAGATTGGTGTCGAGGCCGAGCACGATATCGGCCTTGGTCGAAGCGCCTTCCAGCTTGACGCGGTTGAGCAGCGCCACGCCATCGGCGACCGAGACGAATTCGACATCGCAGCCACATTCGGCCTCGAATTCCTTCTTCACCACCGGGCCTGGACCCCAGTCGGCGGTGAAGCTCTCGTAGGTGTAGACGGTGAGCTTGTCCTTGGCCAAAGCTGGTCCGGACAGGGTCACTACAGTGGCCGCGATGAGGGAATATAAAAGCGTGCGCATCGGCGCCTCCTTCGTTTGCGTTGAAAGGAATTGAGGCGTCGGATTGTCCGAAACGTCTAATCCCTCCGCCGGTACAAACCGGATCAGGTTCAGCGGGTTGGCGAGACTGCCTCTCAGCCGGCCCGCGAAAGTCGCGTCCGGCACCCCGTTAGAGCGTCTCGACACATAAGCCCGGCCGACGGGACACGCAAGTGGGAGTTTGCCGCCTTCCGTTTCCCGTGCCGGGCTGGTAAGGGCGACGGGATATGAGCACATTCACCATCCTGCTTGGCGGCGATCTCATCCGCACGCCCCGGCTTGACCGCCAGGTCGAAGGCTCGCGCGTCATCGCCGCCGACGCCGGCATCGGCCACGCGCGGATGCTGGCCCTTGTTCCGGAACTGTGGGTCGGCGATTTCGATTCCGTGCCGCCCCATCTGCCCGCCCACCTGGCCGCGGTGCCGCGGCAAACCTTCCCGGCGGAAAAGGACAAGACCGACGGCGAACTGGCGATCGCGGCAGCCCTTGAACGCGGGGCGACGCGCCTTGTGCTGGCGGGCGCCTTCGGCGGCAAGCGCGCCGACCACGCCTTCCTGCACCTGGCGCTTGGTCTGCGGTTGGCCGAAGCCGGAACGGATGTGCTTCTGACCAGCGGTGCCCAGGAGGCTGTCCCCTTGCTGCTCGGCAGGGCCGGCTTCGATTATGCCGACGGCACGCTGTTTTCGATCCTTGGCTTCTCCGAACTCTCCGGCCTGACCGTCACCGGCGCCAAATGGCCGCTCGACAAGGTCGAGGTGGCTTTCGGTTCATCGTTGACCGTTTCCAACGAGGTCAAGGGCCGCCTCGATATCGCGCTTCGCCATGGCCGAGCCCTGCTGCTCGCCCATCCCTATCCTTTGCCTGAAAGCTGACATGGCCCCGCCTCTTCTCAATCTCGACGGGATAAAACTGACTTTTGGCGGCACACCGCTGCTCGACGGCGCCGCCTTGACCGCTTCGGCCGGCGACAAGATCGCGCTGGTCGGCCGCAACGGGTCCGGCAAGTCGACGCTGCTCAAAATCGCCGCCGGCCTGGTCGAGCCGCAGGACGGCGAGGTGTTCCGCCAGCCTTCCGCGACAGTGCGCTATCTGCCGCAAATGCCAGACATGGACGGCTTCGCCAATGTGCGGGCCTATGTCGAAGGGGGGCTCGGGCCAGCCGACGATCCCTACCGCGCCAGCTATCTGAT
Organism: Mesorhizobium sp. B2-3-11; assembly: GCF_006442215.1. Classification (NCBI taxonomy): domain Bacteria; kingdom Pseudomonadati; phylum Pseudomonadota; class Alphaproteobacteria; order Hyphomicrobiales; family Phyllobacteriaceae; genus Mesorhizobium; species Mesorhizobium sp. B2-3-11. The sequence goes on from NZ_VFVS01000004.1 coordinate 189,064, forward strand.
GGAGCATCTCGGCCTGTCGGGCGAGGAACGGCCAGGAGACCTGTCCGGCGGCGAGGCCAGGCGCGCCGCCCTTGCCCGCGTCATGGCGCCGGAGCCCGACATTCTGCTTCTTGATGAGCCGACTAACCATCTTGATCTGTCGGTCATCGAATGGCTGGAAGAAGAGCTCGTCCGGACTTCCTCGGCGCTCATCGTCATTTCGCATGACCGCCGCTTCCTCGAACGCGTGTCGCGCGCCACCGTCTGGCTCGACCGTGGCCAGACCCGCAGGCTGGACAAGGGCTTTGGCCATTTCGAGGAATGGCGCGACCTGGTGCTGGAAGAGGAAGAGCGCGAGCAGCACAAGCTCGGCCGCCAGATCGTGCGCGAGGAGCACTGGCTGCGCTATGGCGTGACGGCGCGGCGCAAGCGCAACATGCGCCGATTGGGCGAACTGCAGACCATGCGCCAGCGCTTTCGCGGCCATCGCGGCGCCGAAGGGTCCGCGACCATGGTGGCAAGCGACGCCGCCGAATCCGGCAAGCTGGTGATCGAAGCCAAGAACATCGAGAAGAGCTTTGGTGATCTCACCGTGGTCAAGGGGTTCTCGACCCGCATCCAGCGCGGCGACCGCGTCGGTCTTGTCGGGCCGAACGGCGCCGGCAAGACGACACTTCTGAAGATGCTGACCGGCGAATTGGCGCCGGATGCCGGTTCGGTACGGCTCGGCACCAATCTGGAAATCGCCACGCTTGACCAGAAGCGCGAGGCGGTCGATCCGCAGGAGACGCTGGCGCAATATCTGACCGACGGGCGCGGCGAAAATCTCGTCATCAATGGCGAGCAGCGCCATGTCGTCTCCTACATGAAGGATTTCCTGTTCAAGCCGGAACAGGCCCGCACCCCTGTGCGTGAGCTTTCCGGTGGCGAGCGGGCGCGGCTGATCCTGGCGCGCGTGCTGGCACGGCCGGCGAACCTTCTGGTGCTCGATGAGCCGACCAACGATCTCGACATGGAGACACTGGAACTGCTGCAGGAACTGGTTGCCGGTTTTGCCGGCACCGTCATCCTGGTCAGCCACGACCGCGATTTCCTCGACCGTACCGTCACCAGCATCATCGCGCCGGACGGCGGCGGCCGCTGGGTCGAATATGCCGGCGGCTATTCCGACATGCTGGCGCAACGCGGCGGCACCAGGCTGGACGACCGAAAAGCGCGTCCCAAGGCGGAAGCCGGCGATGTGCCCACGTCGGGCAGGAGCGAGCCGGCGGCGCCGAAAGGGCCGGCGAAGAAACTGTCGTTCAAGCAGAAGTTCGCGTTGGAGTCCCTACCCAAGAAGATCGAGGCGGTGACCGCATCGATCTCGCGGCTAGAAAACAACATCGCCGATCCGGCCTATTACGAGCGCGACCCGGCCTCGTTCCAGAAGACGATCGCCGCCCTCGATAAGGAGCGCGCCACGTTGGCGGCGCTCGAGGAAGAATGGCTGGAGCTTGAAATGCTGCGGGAAGAGATGGAAGGGTGAAGATTGCATGCGGCCTTGGGCGCGCATATATTATGCGCATAAAGGAAGGCAATTTCCATGCTGCAATCGACACAGAAATCTCAGCGAAAGTCGGTCAACACGTCCATTGACGCCCAGCTGATCGAAGATGCCAAAGCGCTAGGCATCAACATCTCCCGCGCTGCCGAAGCAGGTATTGCCAAGGCAATTGCAGCGGAAAAAACGCGCCGTTGGCAAGAAGAGAACAAGGAAGCGATTGAAAGTTCCAACGCCTACGTGGAGCGCAACGGACTGCCATTGGCCAAATACCGGCTGTTTTGATGGCACGTTACGATCTTTATCGGAATATCGACGGCAACGGTTATCTCCTCGATGTTCAGTCCGACCTTCTTGATAGGTTGACCACGAGAGTCGTCATTCCGTTGATGCCGCCCAATATGGCTCCGGTGCCGGGCCGCCGACTAAACCCGACCTTCGCCATCGACGGCAAAGACCATGTGATGGTCACACAATTCATCTCAGCCTTGTCGGCCTCCGAATTGCCGGACGTCGAAGGAAATCTTTCCCGGCATCACGACGAAATCGCCGCCGCACTCGACATGCTGTTCCAGGGTTTCTGAACGAAGGCGACCGTTGCGCCGCCTTCTCAACCCGCGGTCTTGGCCTGCCAGGCCTTGATCGCCTCGTCGAACACCTTCTCGCCGGGAAGGCCCTTTTCCATGGTCAGCAATGCCCGCCGTCCGGTCTTGTAGACCACCGGCACGTCGATCCAGTCCTGGCCGCGCAAGAGGGTCATGTTGGCGTCTTCGTCGGCCTTGGTATCGTTGAGCGCGACGAGGAAGAAGCCGTCGGCGATCTTGGCCGGGATGCCGATCAGCGGGCTGCCGGCATCCTGTTCGGAGCTCTTCATGGCGACGCGCAATATGTTGTCGACGCCGCCGCCCTCGAAGCCGTCGGGCGTCAGGAAGATCATCTCGATGATATGGCTGGCCGGCAGGGTCTGGTCGGTGTTGCGACGGATTGTCATGCGCAGCTGGATGTCCTTGCCGGGAATGGTCGCCTCGGCACGGATCGCCGGCTCGGGCGGCAGGTCGCCGCCGGGCGATTCCTGCACCAGCGACCAGACGATGCTGCCGGGCTCGGCCGAACCCTGCGCGGTGCTGGTGCGCTCCTCATAGAAGATCGCCTTCTGGCCGACCGGAACCGCGGTCTGCGCAGCAGCCGCGGCCGGTGCCGCCGGCGTCGCGCCTGCCGGTGCCGGCGGCGTGGCGCCTGCCCGCGCGGGCGGCGGCGTGGCGGCGGCATCGGCCGGGGCCGCGGGCGCGGTTCCATTGGCGGGTGGTGTCGCGGGCGGGGTGCCCGCCGCGGGCGTGGTCGCGGCTGGCGCGCCCGCCGCGGGCGTACCGGCAGCCGGCGTATTGGCAGCCGGCGCGGGAACCGCCGGCGCTGCCGTGGCCGGCGCATTCGTTGCCGTTGGCGGCGTCGTCAACGCGGCGACGGATTCGCCCTCGCCTATGCCGCTCTGCCCACCCGCCGGGCCGGGATCGGTTTCGCCGCCTTCAGGCGTCAGCCGCTGCGTGAATTTCGTGCCTTCGGCGCCTGTCGCGGGCGCCGGAGGCGCGGCCGCGGCATCGGTTGCCGGCTTGGCCGGCGTCGTTTTCACCGGTTCGGTCTTGGCAACAACCTTGCTGCCGTCCATGCCCAGCATCTTGCCGAAGGCATCCTTGTTCAGCCAGATGCCGTAACCGCCGCCGGCAACGACCAGCAATGCGACGACGGCGGCGATCAACCCGCCATAGCTGCGCTTGCGTTCAGCCGGGCGCGAACGCTCGAAAGTGTCGGCGCCCGCCGACGCTTCGTCATCGGCAAAGACATCGTCCTGGTCGTCATCCCGATTCGCGTCCATCCCCGGCAAGGTCTTTTCCGAAAAGTCCGGAACGGGCTGCACCGGCGTCGGCCTTTGCCAGCCTGGCTCGGATTTGGCGGCTGGAGCAGGCCGGTAGGGCTCGGGATTCGCCACGGGCTGCGCCGGTTTGTACGGCGCCGGGCTGGCCGCGGCAGGGGCGGGCCGATACGGAGAGGAAGCGGGAACCGGTTCGGCCTTGACTGGCTGCTTGACGTGGCTCGACTGGTTCTTGTTACGGTCGATGGAAGAAAAGATGTGTTCCAGTTCCGCGAGCGGATCCGTCTCCGGAACGCTTTTGACGTACTCACGCTCGACGCCGGCAATGGCGTCGTCCAGCGAGCGTTTCTGTTTGTCTATGGCCTCGGGAGCCAGCGGCGGCGAATATTCCGCAAGCTTTTTCGCCAGCATGGCGCGAACGCTGTTATAGATGCGCTTACGCTTCTCGGGCGTCTCGTCGCCGTGCTTCTCGAACGCGTTTTTCAGAACAGCAACGAAATCTGCCATGCGTCAGTCGACCTGTATTTTGCCTCCGCGCCGGCCCCCGCAAATCAGCCGCGATGCCCGGAAAGGCTTCAGAAACTAGTCTTGAAACGGATCGGTCACAAGTATCGTGTCGTCCCGTTCCGGGCTGGTGGAGAGGAGCGCGACCGGCGCGCCGATCAACTCCTCTATATATCGGACATATTTGACGGCCTGGGCCGGAAGATCGTTCCAGCTGCGTGCGCCGGCGGTGGTGCCTTTCCAGCCTTCCAGCGTCTCGTAGATGGGTTCGACGCGGGCCTGCGCGCCCTGGCTTGCCGGCAGATAGTCGATCGTCTCGCCGTCGAGCCTGTAGCCGGTACAGACCTTGATCTCGTCCAGCCCGTCGAGCACGTCGAGCTTGGTCAGCGCGATACCTTTGATGCCGTTGACGGCGACCGCCTGGCGCACCAGCACCGCGTCGAACCAGCCGCAGCGGCGCTTGCGCCCGGTAACGACACCGAATTCATGGCCGCGCGTGCCGAGGAACTCGCCGACCTCGTTCTTCTGCTCGGTCGGGAACGGACCTTCGCCGACGCGCGTCGTGTAGGCCTTGGTGATGCCGAGCACGTAGCCGATGGCGCCCGGGCCGACGCCGGCGCCGGCTGCGGCCTGGCCGGCGACCGTGTTGGACGAGGTGACGAACGGATAGGTGCCGTGGTCGATATCGAGCAGCGTGCCTTGCGCGCCCTCGAACAGGATGCGCTCGCCGGCGCGGCGCTTGTCGTCGAGCACCTTCCAGACGCGATCCATATAGGGCAGGATGTTGTTCGCGACCGAGGTCAATTCCTGCATGATCGCGTCATGCGTGACTTCGGCGTGGCCGAGCCCGCGACGCAGCGCATTGTGGTGCGTCAGCAGCCTGTCGACCTTCAGGGGCAAAGTTTCCAAATCCGCCAGATCCATCACCCGAACCGCGCGCCGGCCCACCTTGTCCTCGTAGGCGGGGCCGATACCGCGTCGGGTCGTGCCAATCTTCGTTCCGGAATTCGAAGCGGCATCCTCGCGGAATCCGTCCAGTTCCCGGTGTACGGACAGGATAAGCGCCGTGTTTTCGGCTATTTTCAGGCGATCCGGCGTCACTTCCACACCCTGCGCCTTGAGCTTCTCCACTTCGGCGACGAAAGCATGCGGATCAAAGACCACGCCATTGCCGATGATGGACAGCTTGCCTTCCCGCACGACGCCCGAAGGCAGCAGCGACAGCTTGTAGACCTTACCGTCGACGACCAGCGTATGACCGGCATTGTGGCCGCCCTGGAAACGCACCACCACATCGGCACGCTCCGACAGCCAGTCAACGATCTTGCCCTTGCCTTCGTCGCCCCACTGCGAGCCGACGACCACCACATTGGCCATGTTTCTTTTCCCTTGAGGCGCCGCCGCGCGGCTTGGATATGGTTCGAAACGACAGGCCTCTATAGCGTCAAGACCTCGCGAGTGCGACCTTTCTTTGCCGCCAAAAATGCCCTGAGGCACAACAATTTCCGGCTTTGACATCATTTACTTGGGCTGGTGGGGGCAATAGGCCGGCAAACACCGCAGCCCATCCCGCGGCCGGAAGCCCGCGATGCATCGAAGCGCCTACATATTCCTGCTGCTCACCACCTTGCTGTGGGGCGGCAATTCGGTGGCCGGCAAGCTGGCGGTCGACCACGTCTCGCCGATGACGCTGGTCTTCCTGCGCTGGATGCTGGCCGTGGCGATCCTGCTGCCGATCGGCTGGCGCACGATCCAGGAGGATTGGCATGTCGTGCGCAGGCACTGGTTCGTGCTGGCGGCGCTGGGCGCCAGCGGCTTCACCCTGTTCAACACCATCTTCTACACCGCGCTGAATTACACCACCGCGATCAATGTCTCGATCGAACAGGCGGCGATGCCGATCCTGATCATGACAGCCAATTTCGTTTTCTTCCGCCTGCGCGTGAACTGGGCGCAGATCGCCGGCGTGGCGCTGACCATCTTCGGCGTCATCCTGACGGCCTGTCATGGCGATCCCCGCCGGCTGCTGACGCTGGAACTCAATTTCGGCGACGCCATCATGCTGGTCGCGGTCGTTCTCTACAGCGGCTATTCGGTCGGGTTGCGGCTGAAGCCGGCGATGCGCTGGCAGAGCCTGATGCTGGCCATGTCGTTCGCCGCACTCATCACCTCGCTGCCCTTCTTCCTGTGGGAAGCCGCCGCCGGCAAGGTGATCGTGCCCGATACGCGCGGCTGGGCTGTCATCGTCTACACGGCGATCGGCGCTTCGGTGATCTCGCAGATAACATATATCAGGGGCAACGAGCTCATCGGCGCCAACCGCGCTGGCCTGTTCATCAATCTGGTGCCGATCTTCGGCACGCTGCTTTCGGTGCTGATCGTTGGCGAGACCTTTCAGCTCTATCAGGCGCTGGCATTGGTTCTCGTTCTGGGCGGCATCGGGCTCGCCGAACACAGCGGGCGCAAGATGGCTTCTGGCCAGAGCAATTCCAGGAAGCGCGCGTAGCACTTTCCCTAGGGATTGCCATGTAAAGAGTTGAAGCGGTTCGGCGATTCCATCAAACATTGAACCGCTGACTAGAGGCTTCCAAATCATGCCACCGTCGGCAACGGCGCATTCGCCGGGCGGTTCCGGCGGTCATGGAAACGCCCCGCATGCATGCCGGCAAACGGGGCGTCGTGTGCTTGTCACCTGGGGAGGTGCGGAGAGCTAGATCCCGCCCACGTCGAACTGGAGGCGCTTTGCCGAGTCGATCGACATGTGGCCTCGCACCTGCTCCAGCACTTTTTCCGGGAACGGCGCGTCGAGATAGAGCAGCGCGATGGCGTCGCCGCCGGGTCGATTGCGCCCAAGCTGGAAGTTGGCGATGTTGACGCCATTCTCGCCGCACACCGTGCCGAGCAGCCCGATGATGCCTGGTGCGTCGGCATTGGTCGTATAGAGCATGTGCTGGCCGACCTCGGCGTCGAGATTGATGCCCTTGATCTGAATGAAGCGCGGCTTGCCGTCGGAGAAGCAGGTGCCGGCGATCGAGCGGGTCCTGTGCTCGGTCTTGACGGTGAGCTTGATATAGCCGTCGAAGACGCCCGACTTGTCGCGCTTGACCTCGGCGACGATGATGCCACGCTCCTTCACCATGATCGGCGCCGAGACCATGTTGACGTCGGCGACCTGCGGCCGGATCAGTCCGGCAAGGGCGGCACTGATCAGCGCACGGGTGTTCATCGTCGCGGTCGAGCCGTCGAACAATATCTCAACCTCGCTGATCGGATCCTCGGTGACCTGTCCGACAAAGGCGCCGAGCACTTCGGCGAGCTTGACGAACGGCTTCAGCCGCGGCGCCTCTTCCGCCGTGATCGAGGGCATGTTGATGGCGTTGGAGACCGCGCCCTTGATCAGATAATCGGCCATCTGTTCGGCGACCTGCAGCGCGACATTCTCCTGTGCTTCCGCCGTCGAGGCGCCAAGGTGTGGTGTCGCCACCACGTTCTCCATGCCGAACAGCGCATTCTGCTCCGCTGGCTCGACCTCGAACACGTCGATGCCGGCGCCCGCCACCTTGCCGCTCTTCAGCGCCGCGACCAGGTCGGCCTCGACCACCAGCCCGCCACGGGCGCAGTTGATGATGCGCACGCCATTCTTCATCTTGGCGATGGCTGCCGCATCGATGATGTTGCGGGTCTTGTCGGTCAGCGGCGTGTGCAGGGTGATGAAGTCGGCGCGGGCGAAGAGTTCGTCCAGTTCCACCTTGTCGACGCCGAGCTCCTCGGCGCGCTTGTCCGACAGGAAGGGGTCGAAGGCGATGACATGCATCTTTAGCCCGACGCCGCGTGTGGCGACGATCGAACCGATGTTGCCGCAGCCGATGATGCCCAACGTCTTGCCGGTGATCTCGACGCCCATGAAGCGGTTCTTCTCCCATTTGCCGGCATGGGTCGAAGCGTTGGCTTCCGGGATCTGGCGGGCGAGCGCGAAGATCATCGCCACAGCGTGTTCGGCCGTCGTGATCGAATTGCCGAAGGGCGTGTTCATCACGATGATACCCTTGCGGCTTGCCGCAGGGATATCGACATTGTCGACGCCGATGCCGGCACGGCCGATGACCTTGAGATTGGTGGCGGCGTTGATCAGCTTCTCGGTGACCTTGGTCGCCGAGCGGATGGCGAGGCCGTCATAGCGGCCGATCACTTCGAGCAGCTTTTCCTTGTCCTTGCCGAGATCGGGCAGATAGTCGACCTCGACGCCGCGATCCTTGAAGATCTGCACGGCCGTGGGAGAGAGTTTGTCAGAGACGAGAACGCGGGGCGCCATGGCGGCCTCCTTGAAAATGGGATTGATCCGGGAATGGGCGGCCCTCGGGCCGCCACGGAGAGTTTCAGGCAGCCGCTTTCAGCGACGCCTTCTGGCTGGCAAAAGCCCAATCGAGCCAGGGCATCAGCGCTTCGAGATCGGAGGCCTCGACGGTTGCGCCGCACCAGATGCGCAATCCCGGCGGGGCATCGCGATAGGAACCGATGTCGTAGGCGACGCCTTCCTTGTCGAGCATCGAGACAAGCCCCTTGGCGAACGCCGCTTGCCCATCAGCGTCGAGCGCCGCGACATCCGGGTCGCTGAAAGACAGACAAACCGACGTGTTCGATCGTGTCGCCGGCGCGACGGCGAGATGGCTGAGCCAGGATGAGCTTTCCACGAACCGGTCGAGCACGGCGGCATTGGCATCCGCCCTGGCAATCAGCGCATCGAGGCCGCCGATCGACTTCGCCCAGTTCAACGCGTCGAGATAGTCCTCGACGCAAAGCATCGACGGCGTGTTGATGGTTTCGCCCTTGAAGATGCCCTCGATCAGTTTGCCGCCCGAGGTCAGGCGGAATATTTTCGGCAACGGCCATGAAGGCTTGTAGCTCTCCAGCCGCGCGACGGCACGTGGCGACAGGATCAGCATGCCATGCGCCCCCTCGCCGCCCAGCACCTTCTGCCAGGAGAAGGTCACGACATCGAGTTTCTCGAAATCGAGCCTTTGCGCGAAGGCCGCGGAAGTAGCGTCGCAGATGGTCAGGCCCTTGCGATCGGCGGGAATGAAGCCGCCGTCCGGCACGCGGACGCCCGAGGTCGTGCCGTTCCAGGTGAAGACCACATCGCGATCGAAATCGATCCTGGTCAGATCCGGCAGTGCGCCATAGCCGGCTTCGATCTTGCGGACATCGGCGAGTTTCAGCTGTTTGACCACGTCGGTGACCCAGCCGGAGCCGAAGCTTTCCCAGGCGACCATGTCGACGCCGCGCTCGCCGAGCAGCGACCACAGCGCCATCTCGACGGCACCTGTGTCGGAGGCCGGCACGATGCCGATGCGGTAGTCGGCCGGGACCTTGAGAATCTCGCGCGTCGACGCGATTGACTGCTCGAGCTTGGTCTTGCCGATCTTGGCGCGGTGGGAACGGCCGAGCGCGGCGGATTTCAGCGCCTCGACCGACCAGCCGGGACGTTTTGCGCAGGGACCTGAGGAAAAATTGGGATTTGCCGGACGGAGTCCGGGCTTCGTAAGCGTCGTCATCGTGGTCTATCCTTCCAGATAGTGGCCCCTCGTTGGGGAGGGGTGGCCCACGGACGGCGATATGCGTTCAGGCCTCGGGCGTCAAGAGGAAAGTTTTTGTCGCTGCCGGGATACCAGACGCATGTCGCCCAAAAGTGCGCGGCGGACAGCGACATGTAATCAAACAAGAAATGTCTGCGATCAGGATTTCGGGATCCAAACGCAAACGGCGGACCACGGGGATCCGCCGTCAAAGTCCCGGCCTTTCCCAGGCCTTACCAGAGGTCGTAGCGCAGACCGAGCTTGACCGTCTGGTAGTCTATGCCCTTGTGAACGTTGAAGGCGCCATTGTCGTAGGCGACATATTTGCCGTCCGGCACCGAGAAATACTCATAGCCAAGATCGACGGAAACGTTCTTCGTAACCTGATAAGACAGCCCGGCGCCGATCGAGTAAGCGAAGTTGAATTTGGCGGCCGTATCGGTTTGGCCATCATACCCTGCGGGGTCATTGCAGAAAAACCCGCCCGTTCCGGCGGAATTTACCGGTGTTTCCACACAATCCTTGGCGCCGATGCTCTTGTAATATTTGTTATACGCAAGGCCGATGCCGCCGCCGACATAAGGAGTGATCCCGACATAAGTGCCGAGATCGACATAGCCATTGGCCATGAGGCTGTAGGCTTTGTTGCTGCCGTTGTCGATCTGGTCGCACAACTGCGATGCGGGCGCGGAATTGATGGTTCCGAAACCGTCATCTACGAGCGTCGTGCCTTTGCAAGTGGTGGCAAGTTTCTGATGATCGGCGAATTTATTGGTCGGCAGAATCCCGCCATTCAGTTCCACCCGAAGATAGTCGTTGACGTGATAGCCCATGCCGACGCTGCCTGTAAAAAGGCTGCTCTCGGACGTAAAGCTGTTCAGGGGCCCGCTCGAGACCTCCTCGTTATCGAATGGGTGGCTGAACGCATAGCCGACGTCGCCGCGCAGGTACCAGCCAGAGCCGACCTCGACCGGCACATAGTCGGGTGCCTGGTCGACATAGATCGGTGGATCGTAGTCGGCGGCTATTGCAGGCGTCAGCGGCAACAGGAATGCGGCAAGCGCCAGCCCCATACGCGATATTGATATCATGGTCCCCGGCTCCCGAATTCGGCGCGTCGCATAGGTGACGCACCATCGTTTCAAGGAGCATTGTTAACCATAGTGGTTAAGTCGCGGTTAAGGCTAACAGAGCGTTAGCGAATTGATTTCGCTAATGCATGTCGCCCAAAATGACCTGACTTTGGAGAAGCCGGCATGCAGGAAAGCAAAGATCTGAAGTGTGCCGCTTGGTTCTATTTCGATGCGACGTCTGAAGTACTTCCGTGGCGACAACCCAAACGAAAACCGCCCGGCTGGGCCGGGCGGTTCGCATATATCGGGTCGTGCAAGTCTTACTTGGTGTAGATCGGCTCGGGTTCGGGCTGGTAAGCCACCACCGGTGCGGCGCAACCGTTGTTGCCGCCGAACTGGTAGCGCAGGCCACCCCGCACCTCGTGGGTGTTGAAGCCATGGTCGAAGCCAGGCCCGGCGCTGCTCGTGTCGTATTCGAACATGCGGCCGCCCTGGATATGGGAGAAGCGGTAGCCAGCATCGAGGATGATCTTGTCGGTCAGGCAGTAGGAAGCACCGGCCATGACCGCGTAGGCGAAACGCCAGTTGGACGCGCCAGGATTGGTCTCGGTGGTGTTCGGATCGTGGACGGTATCCCACTTGATCCGCGCACCGCCGATGCCGGCGCCGACATAGGGCGTGATGCCGTGCCAGGTGCCGATATCCACATAAGCATTGGCCAGCAGCAGCAAGGCGCTCATCTTCGACACTTCGGTCGAGGTCGAGGTGAGATCCGAGGTTCCGCCATTAAAATTCGACTTGAACCAGTAGTCGGCGGTCAGGTCGGTACGGAAGTGTTCGTTGATCTTGTAGCCGACGCCGCCGCCGAGCGAGAAGCCGCCTTTGAGCTTGCCATAATCGAAAGTCTTGCTGCCGGCGACACCGACAGGAGGTCCGCAGGGGCAAGGGGCGGCCCCATAGGTGATGTAGTCGATGTCGCCCACCTTCGACTTATGATAGTCGATGTCGCCGCGGATATACCAGCCGCCGACGTCCACCGGCTGCTCGTAGACCGGTGGCGGTGCCTCTTCGACCTGTGGCTCCGGCAGGTCGGCTGCGAACGCCGGCCAGGCCAAGCCCGCGAACAGCAGCGCGAACAGGGCCCTTCTTGCTGTATTGAACATGCTTGTCACCCCTAGAAACCTCGGAACGGCGATCGCGTCCGAATGAGATTGGCTTTCAGGCGTGGATAATGAATTGCAAAGGTTAAAAGGCGTTTAACCCTGTCGATTAACCACGAATCTCTAAAGTTCCAGGGATTCGGCCATGATTTCGACAGAAGGAGACCAGTTGTGGCCAACAAAAAAGCCCGCCGGAGGGGCGAGCTTCGATGCAACCAAGGCGGCGCGCGACGCCTTCCCCTGGGCGGCGATCAGGCGGCGCTACGGGTTTCCGAGATCACCCCGACGATGTCGTTGACCACGGCCTCGACCAGCTGCGGATCGTCGCCCTCGGCCATGACACGGATCAGCGGCTCGGTGCCGGATGGACGGATGACCAGCCGCCCGGCCTTGCCGAGACGGTGGCGGGCGTCTTCGATCGCGGCCTTGACCGGGGCTTCCTCCAGCGGCTTGCCGCCGGCGATGCGAACGTTCTTCAACAGTTGCGGCACCGGCTCGAACTTCTTCGACAGTTCGCTGACCGGGCGGCCCTGCCGCTTGATGCAGGCCAGCACCTGCAGCGCCGAGACCAGACCGTCGCCCGTGGTCGAAAAGTCTGACAGCACGATGTGGCCCGACTGCTCGCCGCCGACATTGAGCCCATGCGCGCGCATATGCTCCACGACATAGCGGTCGCCGACCTTGGTGCGGTGCAATTGCAGCTTCATGTCGCCGAGAAAGCGTTCGAGGCCGAGATTGGACATGATCGTCGAAACGACGCCGCCGCCGGCCAGCCGCCCGCTCTGGTGCCATGACTCGGCGATCAGCGCCATGATCTGGTCGCCGTCGACGATGGCGCCGTTCTCATCGACGATGACGACGCGGTCGGCATCGCCATCGAGCGCGATGCCGATGTCGGCGCGCACTTCATGCACCTTCTTCTGCAGCCCGGCCGGATGGGTCGAGCCGCATTCCCTGTTGATGTTGAAGCCGTTGGGTTCGACATTGATCGCCACGACCTCGGCGCCAAGTTCCCACAGCGCCTCGGGCGCCACCTTGTAGGCCGCGCCATTGGCGCAGTCGACGACGATCCTGAGGCCCGAAAGCGACATCGAGCGTGGCAAGGTGCGCTTGGCGAACTCGATGTAGCGGTCATGCACGCCGTCGACACGCTTGGCGCGGCCAAGCCCGTCGGAATCGGCGAGCGCCAGTTCGATATCCTTGTCGAGCATGCTCTCGATGCGTTCTTCGATCTCGTCGGAGAGCTTGTAGCCATCAGGCCCGAACAGCTTGATGCCGTTGTCGTAATAGGGATTGTGCGAGGCCGAGATCATGACGCCGATGTCGGCACGCAGCGAACGCACCAGCATCGCGACCGCCGGCGTCGGGATCGGGCCGAGCAGGAACACGTCCATGCCGGCGGCGCAAAGGCCGGCCACCATCGCGTTCTCGATCATGTAGCCGGAAAGCCTGGTGTCCTTGCCGAGCACGACACGATGGCGATGGCTGCCGCGCTGGAACGAAAGACCGGCGGCCATGCCAACCCGCATGGCGATTTCGGCGGTCATCGGAAACTTGTTGGCGCGCCCGCGAATGCCATCCGTGCCGAAGTAATTCCCTGCCATGCTAGCCAGTACCCTCGATTGTCCTTAGCCGGCACGTCATGCCACAATTGGCCGCCGCGCCTCGATCACATTGTGTGATTATATGTTACCAATCCTTAGAAAATCATTGTTGTGCACTGCACACAACATGGCGGCAGCTTAGCATGGAGACGCGGTTGCCTCACAATATACCAGTTTTGCGAGCCATTCGGTGCGGATGCACCCCGAGAATTCTTGCTTCGGCGGCCGTCAGGCCAAATGATTTCATCACCTTGTCGTCAGAATGCGATTTTCGGCGATATATACGCCACTTGGCATCTGGCGCAACCGACCGTTGAGCGTTATTGATTCGCTGGGACGTATAATGGGCTGGAGCCACGGAGAAACGCTATGCTCATCCACCGAATTGCTACTCTGACCGGCCTTGCGGTCGCGACGTTGTTCCTGGCCGCGCCAGCCAACGCGCTGACGATGGCCGAGTGCAGCACGAAGTATAACGCCGCCAAGGACGCGGGGACACTTGCCGGGGCGACCTGGAACCAGTTCCGCAAGGCACAGTGCGGCACCGACGCCGCGGCCACCACCGACACCAAGGCGGCCACGACCAAGGCTGCTGAAACCAAGCCGGCCGAAACCAAGCCGGCCAAGACCACCAAGGCTGCCGCCGACAGCACGGCCAAGGGCCTGACCGCCAAGGAATGCAGCACCAAGTACCAGGCGGCCAAGGCCGCCGGCACGCTGAACGGCATGAAGTGGAACGACTTCCGCAAAACCGAATGCGCCGCTGGCGCATCCGCCGCCGCTGACACCACCAAGCCGGCGACCACCAAGGCTGCGACCACGACCGCCCCGGCCGCCGCTGCTGGCAAGGGCCTGAGCATGGCCGAATGCAGCACCAAATATCAGGCTGCCAAGACGGCGAACACGCTGAACGGCATGAAGTGGAACGACTTCCGCAAGAGCGAATGCGGCGCCAGCGCCTCTGACGATGATACCGTGCCGGCTCCGAGCGAGGCGACCTACACCAAGGAACCAGCAAAGCCGACTGCTGTGGCGCCAAAGGGCGTGACTTTCCCGACCGCCATCTCGCCGAAATTCGCCAGCGAGACCCCGGCCAAGGGCCGCATGCACACCTGCCTCGAACAGTACTACGCCAACAAGGACGCCAACACGCTTGGCGGCCTGAAGTGGATCCAGAAGGGCGGCGGCTTCTACAGCCTCTGCAATGCCAAGCTGAAGAGCTGATCGACCGCATCTGAAAAAACAAAGCCCGCGAGCCGCTAGGTTCGCGGGCTTTTTTGTTCGGCATTGGCCAGGCTCAACTCCCTTGCTTGGAGAGGAGCCCGACCAGACTTGAAAGATCGGCGTTGGCCATGCCAGCCGCCACACCGCGTCGCATAAGATTTTGCATCGGCAAGACGAGTTCGGTGCTGACACCAGCCGCTTTGCTGGCATCAACCAGATTGATATAGGCATCTGCCTGCATGCCCAGATTGGAAACGACATTGGCGGTGTGGTCGCCGCTGTCGATCTGTTGCGCCCATTTCGGCAATCCGCCTTGCATCGCCTGAAGCCACGATGTCAGCAGCGGCATGAATTCGCCGGCGGGGATTCCAGCCTTGCCCGTCAATGCCAATGCCTGCAGCACACCGGCGAACAACCCGTACATGCCGGCCAGGAGCGAGATGTCGTAGAGTGGCGCGAGACCGGCATCCTCGCCAAGATACTTGCTGGTGCCGAGCGCATCGAGCCGGCCTGCATGATCGTCGAACGCTTGCCTGGAGCCACTGTAGAGTATCAAGGCATTCTGCCCGCCGATCATCGGCGGTACCGCCATGATGCCGCCGTCGATATAGTCGGCACCGCATTGGGCGGCCCAGACGGACATCGCTCGCGCCTGTTCGGGTGTGCCGTTGGTGAGATTGACCAATGTGCGTCCCGAAAGCGCGTCCCCTGCGGGACCGAGCACCTCATGGACAGTGTCGTAGACCAGAAGGCATGCCACGATCAGCGGGCTCGACCTGACCGCCTCCTCGACATTCCTGGCCACTATGGCGCCCTTTGCCGCGACGAGCTCCGACTTTGCCGCTGAGCGGTTCCACACCGTCACCGCGTGCCCCTTCTCAAGAAAGGCTTCGGCGAGCGCCGTGCCCATGGCACCGAGGCCGATTACAGCAATATCACTCATCCTGCTTTTCCTTTGTTCGCTTTGCCGGTCACGCCGGCAGAGGGCTCAGATCCTGGCCAAGGCCGCCATCCACGGTCAGCCGGGCACCCGTGGTGAAGGTCGCGTCGAAAGCCAGGAACAGCACCGCACGCGCCACCTCCTCGATCGTGCCGTGACGCTTCATCGGCGTGACCTTGTCGCCTATCCTGATGAAGGCCGCACGCTCCTCGGCGGAAGCGCTGGCCACACCCATTGTCGGTGTGTCGATGAAGCCGGGGCTGACCACATTCACGCGGATCCGGCGCGGCAGCAGTTCGGCGGCCAGCACCTTGGCGAAGGCGCGAAGTGCTGCCTTCGACCCGGAATAGACACTCATGCCGCCGGTGCCGGATTCGTCGGCGACGGACGAGGTGAAGACGATGGCGCCGCCATCCCTAATGAGGGGCAAGAGCCGCTGAACGGTGAAGAAGGCCCCCTTGGTATTGATGTTGAAGATGCGGTCGTAGCTGTCTTCGGTCACCTGCGGCACCGGCTCCAGATAGGCGATCCCGGCATTGACGTGCAGGAAATCGATCTGGCCGAGCTTCTGCCCGACCTCTGCGCCGAGTGTAACGATAGCGGCCATGTCGCCGATGTCGGACCGCAGCACATGGGCGCGCGAAAACAGCCTGGCGCGTGCGGCATCGATGTTGCGTTCGTCACGGCCGGTGACCAGCACCTCGGCGCCGCCCTCAACCAATGCCTCGGCGACAGCGAGCCCCATGCCGTGGGTTCCGCCGATCACCACCGCTTTGCTGTTTGCGTATCGTGTCATGATGCATCCTTTTGACAAAATCCTGCCCTCGACGGCCTTTGCAGGCCGAAGCGGGATACCGATATGGTGTTGTGGTGCTCGCCGGTGTTTGCGATCTGGTCCGAAGCTATGGGCCGACTTGGTTTTTCTCAAGTACCGACAAAAATGTAAGCCACCCACCGATTGCTCAGAATTGGATGAAACATGGGAAAGAAACAGCCAGATAGTTGCGGACTTGGACCCGCACTCGAGGTGATCGGCGGCAAATGGAAAGCGTTGCTGCTCTGGCAGATACACAAAGCGCCGGCGCGATTCGGCGAGCTGAAGCGCCTGGTGCCCGACATCAGCGAAAAAATGCTGATCCAGCAGCTGCGCGAAATGGCGGCGGACGGCATCGTCCATCGCCAGGTCTTCCCCGAAGTGCCGCCCAGGGTCGAATATTCGATCACCGACTTCGGCATCGAGCTGGACAATGCCCTGATCCCGCTCGCCAGATGGGGCAAGCAACATGCGGTGCGGACTGAAAGGCGTCCCGGCAAGGCAGATGCGCCCGCGCCACACGCTTCATGACCAGCACGAATAAAAAACGCCGCGGCTTCAAACCGCGGCGTTTTTCTTGAAACCTGTAATCTAAGCTCAGCTGGACGGCTGCGGCTCCATGCCGCCTTCGGGCTCGGGGCCCTTCTTGCGGCGGCCGGACTTCGGCACGGCCGAGCCACGGCTCGGCGGCGTGTCGTCGCCAAGGTCGCGCGAGGGCTTCTGTCCGGCGATCAACTGCTTGATCTCCTCGCCGGACAACGTCTCGTATTCGAGCAGGCCTTGTGCCAGCGCGATCCATTCCTTCTTCTTCTTGGTCAGGATGGATTTAGCCGTCGAATAGGCTTCGTCGATCAGCCGGCGCACCTCGCCGTCGATGATCTGCGCGGTCTCTTCCGAGATGTTCTGCGTACGCGCCACCGAATGGCCGAGGAACACTTCCTCCTGGTTGTCGCCATAGGCGACATGGCCGAGCTTGTCGGAGAAGCCCCAGCGCGTGACCATGGCGCGTGCCAGCTTGGTCGCCTGCTCGATGTCGGAGGAAGCGCCGGACGTGATGTTCTCCTTGCCGAACTTGAACTCCTCGGCGACTCGGCCGCCCATCATGATGGCGAGGCGCGAGATCATGTATTTGTAGCTCATGGAGTAGCGGTCGCCTTCCGGCAACTGCATGACCATGCCGAGCGCGCGGCCGCGCGGGATGATGGTCGCCTTGTGCAGCGGATCTGCCGACGGCACGTTGAGCGCCAGGATGGCGTGGCCGGCCTCGTGATAGGCGGTCAGCTCCTTCTCGGCCTGGGTCATGGCCGACGAGCGGCGCTCGGCGCCCATCATGATCTTGTCCTTGGCGTCCTCGAACTCGGCCATGGTGACGAGGCGCTTGTTGCGCCGCGCCGCCATCAGCGCGGATTCGTTGACCAGGTTCATCAGGTCGGCGCCAGAGAAGCCGGGCGTACCACGAGCGACGACCTTAAGGTCGACATTGGGCGCCAGCGGCACGTTGCGCACATGCACCTTGAGGATCTTCTCGCGGCCGACGATGTCGGGGTTCGGCACCACCACCTGGCGGTCGAAACGGCCTGGTCTGAGCAATGCCGGATCGAGCACGTCGGGCCGGTTGGTGGCGGCGATCAGGATGATGCTTTCGTTGGACTCGAAGCCGTCCATCTCGACCAGCAGCTGGTTCAGCGTCTGCTCGCGCTCGTCATTGCCGCCGCCGAGGCCGGCGCCGCGATGGCGGCCAACGGCGTCGATTTCGTCGATGAAGATGATGCAGGGCGCATTCTTCTTGGCCTGGTCGAACATGTCGCGGACGCGGCTGGCGCCGACGCCGACGAACATCTCGACGAAGTCCGAGCCCGAAATGGTGAAGAACGGCACGTTGGCTTCGCCGGCGACCGAGCGGGCAAGCAGCGTCTTGCCGGTGCCGGGAGGGCCGACCAGCAGCACGCCGCGCGGAATCTTGCCGCCGAGGCGCTGGAATTTCTGCGGATCGCGTAGGAACTCGACGATCTCTTCGAGATCTTCCTTGGCCTCGTCGACGCCGGCGACGTCCTGGAAGGTGACGCGGCCATGCGCCTCGGTCAGGAGCTTGGCCTTGGACTTGCCGAAGCCCATGGCGCGCCCGGAGCCGGACTGCATCTGGCGCATGAAGAATATCCACACGCCGAGGATGAGGATCATCGGCAGCCACGAGATCAGGTAGCCGAACAGCGAATTGGAGCCGTCGGTCTCAGGCCGCGCATTGATGGTGACGTTCTTGTCCTGCAGCCGCGAGACCAGCTGCGGATCGCCGGGCGAATAGGTCTGGAAGCCACTGGAGTTGTCGGTGTAGGTGCCGGTGATGCGGGCGCCCGCGATGGTCACCGTCTTGACCCGGCCGGCCGCGACATCCTGCAGGAACTGCGAATAAGGCACATCGCTCGAAGCCCCGCGCGTCTGCGGCGTCTGGAACAGATTGAAGAGGGCGATGAGCAGGACCGCTATGATCGCCCAGAGCGCGAGGTTGCGATAGTTCGGATTCATCAATTGTCCCGTTGGCGTCCGCGAGCGGACAGCATCATGAGAGGAAACTTGGGCCTAACATAGGGAGAGCGTCCCCCCTTGCCAAGCAGAACAGCATGTCTGGGTTAAGCTTTCGCCCAGCGTCAACCGGCACTGTGGCCACGCAATGGCAAGGCGGGAAGCGGCGCGGCGCCGATCAACCCGGCGACGGCGCGTGCCGGGGCCAGATCGAAGGACGGCAGGAAGCGGGCAAAGGGGCTAACGATCGGCGAGGCCGCGAACCCTTGCGGTGCGGGCCAATCAGGCGCCGGACCAGCCTTCCCGACGGCTTCCGGCAGGGCTGGTTCAGCCGCCAATGCCGCGCGCAACAGGCTGGGCGGGGTCTCGCCCCGGCCTACAGCCAGCCGCTTCGCCGCCGCTGCCCCGAATGGCGCGATCAACAATGCACCGCTGGCGTCGTTCAACGTGATTTGGCGGCGGTCATCCCAGATGGCCGCGTCGACCGCCGCCGCTGCCGCCGGCAAGCCCCGCATCTCTCGGTGCAGGAAGATGCCGGCGCGCCGGAAGTCGACCACCGTCCGCGACAATGTGGCGCAAAGAAACCCGGCCTTCAGCCGGGCGAACAACGCCTCGCTGCGAGCCAGGTCCGGCAGGAAGGCAATCCCGCCCGACGTTGCCAGCAGAATGCGCAGCGCGTAGACGGCCGCCCGATCGTCGCCGGCGCCGAGCAGGGCCGGATCGAGCCGGATGAGGCCCACTGCCGGCCGGCTGGCAAAGCGCTCGACCAGGCAGGCGGCCTCCGCGCCAACACGCGTGCGGGCGTCGGCCTCCTTCGCGGCCAACGCCAGCGCGTCGTTCATGCGCTGTGCGCCGGCCTCCCCGGCAAGGGTTGCGCGCATGCGCGGCCGCTCGAAGGCCTCATCGGCATTGGTCGGGTCCTCGGTCCAGCCGACCTGTTGGCGCCGCAGGAAATCGCGCAACGCATGGCGCCGCACCCCAAGAAGCGGTCGCACGATCCAGTCGCGCCAGTCATGCAAGGTGGCGGGTGCCATGCCGGCAAGGCCCCGTCCCTCGTGGCGGGCCGCATCGTTGCGATCGAGCCGCATCAGTACCGTCTCGGCCTGGTCGTCGGATGTATGTCCGGTCACGATCAGGCCGATGCCTTCCGCCCGCGCGGCGCTGGCCAGCAGCCGGTAGCGCGCCTCGCGCGCTGCCGCCGGGAGGCCGGTCGACGGTTTTTCTCCGGACCAGGCCAGCATACGGTGGGCGATGCCGCGCTCCGCGCAAAGCTTCGCCACGGCCAGTGCCTCATCAGCCGAACCCTGCCGCAAGCCGTGGTCGACGGTTACAGCCAGCAGCCTGGCGGACGGTGCGGTTCGGTCGAGATGCTGTTTGACAAGAAGAAGGAGCGCAGTCGAGTCGCTGCCGCCCGATACGGCCGCAACAGCGCCGTTGGCAAAATCGATATGCGAAAAAAGTCTCGTCGAAAAATCAGGCCCGGTGTCGAGCATCAATGCATGTCGCCAAAAAGCGGTCCCGGGTTTGGGACTGCGACATCCCTGGGAAAGATCAGCACGCAGCCAGTGCCTTCTCCTGCTTGACGCGTTCCTTGAGTGTGCTGGAAATATCGGGATAGCGCTTTCCGACCTCGCTGAAGGTGGCGCAGGCGACATCATGCTGCTTGAGGCCGACCAGCGACACGCCGAGCTTCAACAGCATGTCGGGCGCTTTCTTGGCTTTGGGATAGTCCTTGCTGGCGGCGAGGAAGACTTCCGCCGCATCGCGGTATTTCTGCTGGCCAAGCAGCGATTCGCCCAGCCAGTAATGTGCGTCCGCCGTCTTGGCGTCCTTGGGGAAGCGGGAGATGTGGTCGCGGAAACCCTGTTCGGCGGTGCCGTAGTCGCCCGACAGGATGAACTGGTAGGAGTTGCGGTAGAGCTCTTCGGGATTGTTGGTGGCGGGCAGCGCCGCGACCACCGTGCCGCCGGACTTGCCGGCCTTGGCGGGTGCGCCGTTGGCGGGTGCCGTGTCCTGTGCCGGTGCGGTTGCCTGCGTATTGCCGCCGGCATCGATCACATTGCCATTCTTGTCGACGGTGATGGACCCAAAGGTCTTTTCGGGCGCTCCCTTGCCGGGGATCACCTTGCCGGGGTCGCCGTCGGGTGATTCGACAATGACGTCCTCGACCGTCTTGCCGCTTGTGGATTGATCGCCGCCGGGCGCGGCCCCGGCATCAGCCGGCGCCCGGGTTGCCGGGGCCGAGGCCACGTCGGTGTTGGTTCCGGTGGTGGCGTCTGATTTCTTCTGCGCCGGCGGTTGTCCACCTTGCGAGCCGCCTTCCAGCTGCTGGAAGCGGAACTCGTTGTCTTCCTGTTGTTTGCGGATCTGCTCCTGCATTTGCAGGATCTGGAAATTGAGTTCCTCGACCTTGCCGGTCAGCTGCCGCAGCTGGTCCTCGAGCCCGGTCACGCCGGCGCCGCTCGACTGCGCGAGCTGGACCTGATCCTGCTTTTTCTTCTCACCGAAAAGGCTGGGCAACTCAAGTGTCGGCAGATGGAAGGAAAACCCGCTCTCGGTTGATTGCCCCGAACCGCTCGCCAAAGCGGTTACGCCTGATAGGAGCAGCAGCGCAAGCGTGCCGCTCAGAACCGATCTCAAATGCATGTGCCTCTCGCCGTCCAATCGTTAGCTTGTTCGCGCCTTCCAATCGATGTGAGACCAGCCAAGCGCCCTCGGCTCATAGCAGGGCGCGAGACTTCGGCCAAATTTTGTTTCGGGCCTCCGGATATGAAAAAGGCGGCCGGGAGGCCGCCTTTCGCAGAAGTGTGTTGTATTTTTGCCGATCAGGATCCAGCGCCGCTGAGCGTGGTGACGGCGCGGCGGTTCTGCGACCAGCAGGAGATGTCGTCGCATACCGCGACCGGACGTTCCTTGCCGTAGGAAATCGTCTTGAGGCGGCTGGCCGAAACACCCTTGGAAACCAGGAAGTCGCGAGTAGCGGCCGCACGGCGGGCACCGAGCGCCAGATTGTATTCGCGCGTGCCGCGTTCGTCGGCATGGCCTTCGACGACGATGGCATACTGCTTGTACTGGTTCAGCCACTGCGCCTGACGCGAAAGCGTCGTCTGCGCGTCGGCCCGGATCGAGGTCGAGTCCGTATCGAAGAAGATGCGGTCGCCGATGTTGACGGTGAAGTCCTGCGCAGAGCCGGGTGTTGCAGCACCCGCGCCATTGAGGCCAAGGTCAGCGGCGCTGTTCGGCGTCTTCTTCGAGGCGCAACCGGCGACGGCGAGCATCGCCACCAGCGCGATCATGACCGGGTTTCTGGTAAGTGCTGCGATACGGCCCATGCCGCCTCTCCTTCGTATTCGAGTGATTTCGTTGATCACCCAGTAACCACGTTTGGGTTAACCGGCATTCAAGAAACACGGTTAAAATTCGGTTTAAACTGCCCGTCCGCAGCCGTTTTGTCATGAGCCACAGTTGGCGCGGACCCTAGGCGGAAATGCGGCCAAAACGCGACGAAGGCGGGAAAAAGGGGCCGAAAACGGCCCCTTTTCAGCTTGTGTGGCAATTCAGTCGAACCTATTCCAGCAACGGCGACCAGGCCGGATCCGAAGCAAAATTCGATGTCGGGATCGGCTGTTCGTTGCGGCCGGTGAGATCGACGGAAACCAGTTTCGGGCCGCCATTGGAGTCACGGAAGAACATCAGCACGCGGCCGTTCGGGGCCCAGGTCGGGCCTTCCTGCTGGAAGCCGGACGACAGGATGCGCTCGCCAGAGCCGTCGGTCTTCATGACGCCGATCTGGAATTCGCCGCCGCTCTGCTTGGTGAAGGCGATGAGGTCGCCGCGCGGCGACCATACCGGCGTCGAATAGACGCCGTCGCCGAAGGAGATGCGGGTCTGGCCCGAGCCGTCGGCGCCCATGACGTAGATCTGCGCGCGGCCGCCACGGTCGGAGGTGAACACCACCTTGCTGCCGTCGGGCGAATAGGAGGGGGAGGTGTCGATGGCGGTCGAGTTGGTCAGCCGCGTCGTCGAACGGCTGCGCAGGTCCATGGCGAAGATGTTGGAATTGCCGTCGTCGCGCAGCAGGCTCATGATCACCTTCTGGCCGTCGGGCGAGAAGCGCGGCGCGAACGTCATGCCGGGAAAATTGCCGACCAGTTCGCGCTGCCCGGTCTCGATCTGCAGGAGATAGACCCGCGGCTGGCCGCTTTCATACGACATGTAGGTGATTTCCTGCCGGTTCGGCGAGAAGCGTGGCGTCAGCACGATTGACCGGCCATCCGAAAGGTAGCGGACGTTGGCGCCGTCCTGGTCCATGATGGCGAGGCGCTTCTTGCGCGCGTTCTTGGCGCCGGACTCGTCGATGAACACGACGCGCGTGTCGAAATAGCCCTTCTCCCCGGTCAGCCGCTCATAGATGGCATCGGCGATGATGTGGGCGACGCGGCGCTGATTGGCATCGTTGGCGAAGAACTGCTCGCCGGCCATCTGCTGTCCGGCAAAGGTGTCCCACAGACGGTACTGGGCGCGGATACGGCCGTCTGCTTCCTTGCTGACGCTGCCGGTGACCAGCGCCTGCGCGTTTATTACCTTCCAGTCGTCGAAGCGGGGGGTTGCGTCCGGATTGGCGATCTTCTCGATGAAGGCGCTCTTGTCGATCGGCGCGAACAGGCCGGAGCGCTTGAGATCAGCGGTGACGATCTGGGAAATCTGGGCGCCAAGCGCATCACCGCCCTGGAAATCCGTGATGGCGATCGGCAGCGGCTCGACATTGCCCTTGTTGACGTTGAGTTCGACGAGCGCCAGCGCCGGCAGCGTGCCGGCAGCGGTCATGCCCATCGCCATCGCGGCAATCATCAGGAGCGGCTTGAGGATTGATTTCATGTCTTCTCGCTTCTCATACTGATTTTCGGATATCAGGGCCTACAGGCCGAGCATCTCCCTTGGATCGAAGGTGACCCGGATGTCGTTCCAGATATCTTGCTTGCCGGCGGGAACCTGCAGGCCGGCCATGTCGCATTTCTGAACCGCGCGCACCGCACTCTCATCGAACTGCCTGTTGCCGCTCGATGTTTCAACGGAGGGACGGCCGTCGAGCTTGCCTGAGTTGTTCAGGTTGAAACGGACGACGACGACGAAATTCTCCGAACCTTCAAGTCCGGCCGGCAAGGTCCAGCAACCGCCCAACTGGCTTTCCAGGGCGCCCTGCTCGGACTTCGACAGCTTCTGGCCTTGATTCTTGTCGCCACCGAGCGACGCCTGCTGGGTCGAGCGCTTGGCGCCGCCGCCGGACGGCTTCTGCTTGTCGAGCAGGGCCGAAATCTCATTGGCGTTGAACTGCTTGTCGTCGGACTTCGGCTTCGACGAGGCTTCCTTGACCGGCTTGTCGGCATCCTTGCGGTCAGGCGCCTTGGCGCTTTCGGCCTGTGCCGGCTGCGGCTTTGGCCGCGCTTCCGGCGCGGGCGCCGAATTCGGCAATTGGGTCTCTTCTGTGGGCGGGTCCTTGGCTATGGCCTCGGCGACGGCATCCGGCTTGACCTCAGGGGTCGGATCGATAGCAGCGGTCTTGTCCTGCGGCGGCGGTGTCGGCTTGGCCGGCGTCGGCTTGGGCTCCGTCTTCTTGACCGGCTCGGGCTTGACCTCTTCCTTGGGCGTCGGCGCTGGCGCCACTTCCGTCGCCGGAATGGGCTTGGGCTTTTCCTGCGGCTTCGGCACGTCCTCGGTCTTCGGGATTTCCTTCGGGGTTGGCGCTGGCGCCGGGGCCGACGTCGTTTCGACGGGTTTCGGCTTGGCTTCCGGCGTTATCGGCTTGTCGGTGTCGACGCTGTTTTCGCCCACCTTCTGCGCATCCGGCACGACGTCGGGACGCTGCGTCGGCAACGGCGCCGGCTTTTCATGCATCACGGCCTTCTTGTCGCCCTGTAGCGTCTGCGCAATGGCTTCCATCGGCACGATGTCGACCGCAACCGACTCCACGTCGGCCGACGGAAGCGCGGCCGGCGCCGACAGGGTGAACAAGCCGAAGGCCAGCACCGCCGTGTGCAGGATCACCGATGTGGTGAGGCCGGTCCTCATCGTGCGTCTATTGATCCTGTTCCTGCAGTGAAACCAGGCCGATGTTCTTGTAACCAGCGGCCGAGATGCGAGCCATGACCTTCATGGCCGTGCCATAGTCGGTCGATTTGTCGCCACGAATGAAGATACGCTCTTCATAACCGGTCTTCGAGATCGCCTGCAGTTTGGCCACCAGTTCCTCGATCGGAATCTCGGTTTCCTGCAGGAATATCTTGCCGGTCGCATCGATCGAGACGGTGATCGGCTGGGTGTCGGCATTCATCGCCTTGGCCTGCGTGTCCGGCAGGTCGATCGGCACGCCGACCGTCAGCATCGGCGCGGCGACCATGAAGATGATCAAAAGCACGAGCATGACGTCGACCATCGGCGTGACGTTGATCTCCGACATCAGCGCATGGTGGCGGCCGCGCCGCCGGTGGCCGCGCCCGCCGCGCCCTCCCATGCCTACGGACATACCCATCTCGTTACTCCTCAGGCCTTAGGCGCGACTTTTTCATCGATTTGGCGCGAGAGTATGGCGGAGAACTCATCGGAGAACCCCTCCATGCGCACAGCGATCTTGCTCGCATCCGATGACAGCTTGTTATAGGCGATGACCGCCGGAATAGCGGCGAGCAGGCCGATGGCCGTCGCCAGCAGCGCTTCGGCGATACCGGGCGCGACCACCGCGAGGCTGGTGTTCTTGGAGCCGGCGATGGCCTGGAACGACGTCATGATGCCGATGACGGTGCCGAACAGGCCGATGAAAGGTGCTGCCGATCCGGTCGTGGCAAGGAAGCCGAGGCGTCCCTCCAGCTTCTCCATCTCGCGAGTCAGCGCCAGGTCCATGGCCTTGTCGATGCGGGTCTGCAGGCCGAGCGGCGACTTGGCGCCTTTCTCGAAACTCTTCTTCCATTCACGCATGGCGGCGACGAAAATGGCGCCCATGCCTGTCGTCTTGCGGTCGGCGAGCGTGCGGTAGAGTTCCTCCAGCGACTGCCCGGACCAGAAAACCTGCTCGAAGCGGTTCAGCGCCAGCCGCATGCGGCCATAGGCAACCAGTTTGTCGACGATGATCGCCCAGGTCCATACCGAGGCACAAAGCAGCCCGATCATGACCAGCTTGACCACCCAGCTGGCCTGCATGAACAAGGCCCAAATCGACAATTGCGCGCCCGGTTCGGCGAGTGCGATATTTTCCATCGTTACGTCCTTAAGATTTTCCGGGCGAAGCTGGCGGCTGGCCCATGGCATCCCTTGTGGTCGGTTCGCACGAAGCTACCGGACACCCCAAACCGTGCCGTTAGCGGCCTTTTCGGGGCAAATATTGGTGAAAGGAAGGCGCTGGATAACGCCAATCTTCGCCAATCTCTTCATGAACCGTTATGGTTAAGGATGGGTTAGTCCATCAGGCGCGGCGCATTGCCGCGCCCGGGCATCGCAGGCCGGCATCACCTGAATATCAGCGTACCCGAGGCATGAAGGCCGCGACCCATTCCCTGGGGAAGCGCCTCGGCCGGCCGTTCTCGCCGATGATCGCCGCCTCGACCTTGGCCTCGACCAGCACCTCGTCGCCGCGCTTGAGCTGCTGCGCCATGAAGATGCGCGCGCCTGAGATGTCCCGCGTGCGGGTGTCGACGGTCAGTATGTCGTCGATGCGGGCGGGGATGCGGAAGTCGATCTCCATGCGGCGTACCACCCACACGATCTTCTCGCCATGCTTGCCGTCGGCGAGTTCGGTATGATGCACGCCGGTGAGCCTGAGATAATCGGAGCGGCCGCGCTCGAGGAATTCGAGATAGCGCGCGTGATAGACGAGACCTGAGAAATCGGTATCGGCATAATAGACCCGCGCCATCAGCCGGTGGCCGAACTCGGTCAGCGCGCCGGAAAGCCCAGCCAGCAAAGCCGCGGATTCACCATGATCGCCCATTGCGCTTCCCTTTTGGATGCCGATGCGGCAGGTATTTTTGGCGCATGAACCCGATGACACTGTTGACGGCGCGGATCAAGACCCGTGCTGGCGTCGTCGAAGCGTTCAATGGCGAGAAGGCCGAGCCGGACGTGAAGGACGCAATCCGAAGCCTACCCTGAAGTGCCGGTCAGCCGAGGTCGATCTGCAGGATTTCCGGACGCATGCCGAAGCGGATGGGCAAATTGCTGAAGCCGAGCCCGCCCGAGACGATCAGGTTGCGGTCGTTCTCGATGACATGGCCATAGGCGTAGCGATTGCCGAACTGCGACGGCACGATAGGCGAATAGCCGAACAGCCGCACCTGCCCGCCATGGGTGTGTCCCGCTAGCGTCAGCGACACGCGCGACGGCACTTTTGGAAAAATGTCTGGTTCGTGCGCCAGCAGGATGACAGGCGCGGGGTCGCTGATTTTAGCCAGCGTGCCGTCGAGATCGTCCAATCGCCTGGGACGCTCGTGCTTCTTTTTCCGCAACAGCGCCAACTGATCGGCGAGGCCGGCGATCCATACGCCATGTCCATCCTTTTCCAGACGCACGACGTCGTTCTCCAGAACCGGGATGCCGACCTTCTCCAATGCCTTGCGCGCGATCGTCGGACCAACTCCGGCACGCTGCGCGAAGCCATCGGCCCACCAGTCGTGATTGCCGAGGATCGACAGCACGCCGAGCGGTGCCTTGAGGCCCGATAGGGCGCCAGCCCATTCCGGCGGCGTCACCCTTTGCGACAACAGGCGAATGCCGGCGATGTAGTCGCCGAGCAGCACGATCAGGTCCGGCTGCAGAGCATTCGCCTCTTCGGCAAGCGAAGCGATCCGCTCCGGCGTCATCCACGGCCGGCAGGCGTGGATGTCGGCAAGCGCGACGACGCGAAGCTTCAATCCGGCGGCCCAATGCGGTGGCGTGAGCGCATAGCGCTTCACATGCGTCAGCAGCATCGGTTCGATGCCGACGGCGTAGGCACTGAACGAGGCCACCGACAGGAATGACCCGCCGATGAAGCGCAGGAACCCGCGTCTGGTTATCATTGAGTGACTCCGGCACCTCATTTCGGCATGCGCTGATGCCTGTCTCCCCAAAAGCGATCTCGATTTGGGACGACGACGTGCAAGAGGCAGCGAGCCCGATACAATCCAAGAATACGCCTGCAAGCCGGCGAAGATGAGGAGAATTTGCGCAGGTCCGTTCACTGATGCTTGATCGGCGTGAAAGCCGCGGCGGGCTACTCTTCCTGGAACAAATTGATCTGCTGCTGCGCCAGATCCTTCGGCGCATCGAGGCCGAGATGGCGCCAGGCATTGGCGGTCAGCATGCGTCCGCGCGGCGTGCGCTGGATGAAGCCCTGCTGGATCAGATAGGGTTCGATGATGTCCTCGATGGCGTCGCGCGGCTCGGACAGGCCCGCCGCGATCGTCTCGATACCCACCGGCCCGCCGCCGAAATTGCGCGCGATCATGCTGAGATAGCGGCGGTCGAGCGCGTCCAGGCCGAGCGCGTCGACTTCGAGCCGGGTCAAGGCTTCGTCGGCGATCAGGCGGTCGACATGGCCGTCGCCGGCAACCGAGGCGAAATCGCGCACCCGCCGCAACAGCCGGCCGGCAATGCGCGGCGTGCCGCGCGCGCGCCGTGCGATCTCGAGCGCACCGTCATTGCCGAGCGGCATCTGCAGGATGCGAGCGCCGCGCCGCACGATCTGCTCCAACTCCTCGACGGTGTAGAAATTGAGCCGCACCGGAATGCCGAAGCGGTCGCGCAACGGATTGGTGAGCAGACCGAGCCGCGTGGTGGCTGCCACCAGGGTGAAGCGCGCGAGGTCGATCTTGACCGAGCGCGCCGCCGGTCCCTCGCCGATGATCAGGTCGAGCTGGAAATCCTCCATCGCCGGATAGAGGATTTCCTCCACCGCCGGGTTGAGCCTGTGGATCTCGTCGATGAACAGCACATCGCCTTCTTCGAGATTTGTCAGCAGTGCCGCGAGATCGCCTGCCTTGGCGATGACCGGCCCGGAGGTCGAGCGGAAATTGACGCCGAGCTCACGCGCCATGATCTGCGCCAGCGTCGTCTTGCCCAGCCCCGGCGGTCCCACGAACAGCACATGATCGAGCGCCTCCTTGCGGCCCTTGGCGGCCTCGATGAAGACTTTGAGGTTTGCCCGCACCGCCGCCTGACCGACGAAATCGTCGAGCGTCTGCGGCCGCAACGTCTGCTCGGCGTCCTCGCCACGCTTTTCCGGTGCAATGAGACGGGGGGAAAGGCTCATGGGTCCTTACTTGCACAGGGTAGCGCCTCGGACAAGCGATGGCTCACCGCGCCAGTTCCCTCAGCCCGAAGCGGATGAGTTTCGACGCATCGGCGCCCTCGCCCGCCGTCTTCAGCGCCGCCGACACCGCATTGGCGGCGGTGTCACGCGAATAGCCGAGGTTGACCAGGGCCGAGACCGCGTCGGTGATCGGCGCCGGCGCTACACCTTCGCCGAGTTCCTGCTTGAGCCCGATGGTGCCGGTGGCGGTGCCTGCATAGGCCGGTGCCTTGGCCTTCAATTCGGTGACGATGCGCTCGGCCACCTTCTTGCCGACGCCAGGGGCGCGGGAAACCATGGCGATGTCGCGCAGTGCAATGGCATTGGCGAGATCGGCCGGCGCTAACGTCGACAGGATGGCCAGCGCCACCTTGGCGCCGACACCCGGCACGTTGTTCATCAGCAACCGAAACCATTCGCGCTCGAGCTGCGACTGGAAACCGTAGAGCCGCAGCATGTCCTCGCGGACATAGGTCTCGATGAACAGCACCACCGCTTCGCCGGGCGAAGGCAGTGCCGCCAGCGTGCGGGTCGAGCAGTAGGCGACATAGCCGACGCCGTGGATATCGACGAGACAATGGTCTTCGTCGACCTCGTCGAGCGTGCCCTTGAGCTTGCCGATCATCCCCAATAGCCTCTCATGATGCCAATACTGCCAGCCGATAGGCCGCACTCTGCCGGTGATGCGCGTGGCAAATCGCGATGGCCAGCGCGTCGGCGGCGTGTTCGGTGTCGAAGATCGCCTTCGGCAGCAGCACCTTCACCATCATGTGGATCTGCTTCTTGTCACCGTGGCCGACGCCGATCACCGCCTTCTTCACCGCGTTGGGCGCATATTCGGCGACGACGAGGCCCGCCCGCGCCGGGACCAGCATGGCGATGCCGCGCGCCTGGCCGAGCTTCAGCGTCGCAACGGCGTCCTTGTTGACGAAGGTCTGTTCGACGGCGGCCTCATGCGGCATGGCCTGATGCAGGACTTCGGCAAGCCCATCATGCAGTTGACAGAGCCGCGTCGCCAGCGCTGCCTTGTCCTCGGAGCGCACGGTACCCGAAGCGACAAAACGCAAGGAATTGCCGAGGCTCTCGACAATGCCCCAGCCGGTGCGCCTGAGCCCCGGATCGATACCGATGATGCGAATCGCGTCCCCCATCCGGTGACTTTACCCCCGGCGGACAGCGATGCCAGCGAAATGTGAACAAACCAGAAACAACCCTTGCCAATTCAAGGGGAGCGATTGCGGGATCGCTTAATTGCGGGCGAACGCCGTGTTGAGCAGGCTGATCTGGTCCGAAACCGGATTGGGCCGGCGGGCCACGGGCTGCATGTCGACCACCGCGCCGGCGCCGTAGATCTCTTCATCCATGCGGCGCACCAATGCCTGCAGGCGCAGCGATCGGTTAACGAGGTCGAGGAAATCGTTTGGCAGTTCGGCCCAGCCGGCCGCTTCGTCATGGGCGGAAGCGGTATCGAGACGCACCTTGGACTTTTCCGAGGCGACCTGGTCGCGGGTCATCTCGCCGGAATTCGCCGCGCGCTGCAAAAGCAGCCACGAGGCAACCTGCATCAGCCTCGTGGTCAGTCGCATCGATTCGGCCGCGTAGAGCGTGGCCGCCAGCCGCGACAGTTTCTTGGCCTCGGCCCGGCCCTTGCCGTCGAGATACTCCGCCGCCTGTTCGACCAGCCCCATGCCTTCCTGGTAAAGCGGCTTGAAGGAGTGCGAAAAAACCCGGCGCTCCGCCAGCTTCACGGTTTTCGCAATGCCCTTCGAAGGCTCGTTCATTGATAATGCCCCTGCACTCGCAACCGGCCGATTCGGCTCTCTGCCGATACACCCGGGACGCTATATAACTGAAGCTTGAAAATGCGCTTCGTCCGGGGTGAAGGCAAGCACATGTTTAACAGAAGGTTAACGGGGAACCGCTGCGCGGAATGCCGCCGGAATGCGGACAAAAAAAGAGCCGCGGATAAGGCGGCTCTCAGGAGTTTAACAGGGAGGCGTCAAACAAAGTGGCTCCAACCACTCGGTAAGAATCCAGATCACTGGATGGACATAGTAAACGCCTGTAAAGCTTAATGAACCCTTAACATCCCTGATATTTTTTAACCCGACACCGTGCTCCTGTGCCGTAACAGCACAGCCGCACAGGCCCGGTTTCAACCTTCCCTCAGGTCTTTTTCCACACCACTGGCAAGGCAACGAAAGCAAACAGCAGAATGCCTGCGTAGAAGCCGATCGAGGATATCCCCAGCAACGGCTCGATCCGCGGATTTCCGGCAAGCAGTATATAAAGGCCGATCATGAGCCCGATGCCGCTGATTGCCGTCAGCCAGAAATGGACCAGGGCCAGCGTCTTTTGCCCGGCTGCCGGAAACAGGTGGTAAAAGAACGCGAAGACCGCCGACATCAGCCAGCCCGCCACCATAGTGTGGGCGTGGGTCGGCATCTGGCCGTGATCTTCGCTGATGGCCATGTGGATGCCGAGTGCCATGCCGCACAGCGCATAGATGATCGCCAGCGTGAAGAAATTCCGTGCTGTCCCTTGCATATTAGTCCCCCGAATTGCCTTTTCCCAAGCTGGGAATGAGTTGATCGCCAGGCGAGCGCTGTCGCCGCCGGACTTCCAGCGTCGGCACTAGCATCGGCACTGTTTCCGGACGATGTCGCCCCCCGACGCTCCCGACATAGCAGAAAATCGGGCGGTGCGTTCATCATATTAGTCGCTCCTTTCGTTAGCCGGCAGTCTGAAACACAGCCGGCTTTTCCACGACATCGTTTCGAAACAGCCGCGGCGCTAAACGCTGCGGCATCTGATCGGCGAGCGGGCAATGGCCGCCTCGCCATCAACCATTGGACATCGGGAGAAAGTCATGGATTGGTATTCCATCGTCAAATTGCTGCACATCGTTTCGGCGATGCTTTGGGTCGGTGGCGGCTTCACGCTGATGGTGCTGGCGACGCTGGCGGATCGTGCCGGCAACATTCAGGGAACGCTGCAGGCGATGCGCGCCACCGGCGAGCTGGGCAACCGCTTCTTCGCGCCGATGTCGATGCTGACATTGGCCTTCGGCTTGATCATGTGCTCATTCTGGGTCGGCTTTTCCGATCTCTGGATCCTGATCGGCCTTGCCGGCTACGCCACGACCTTCTGCATCGGCATGTTCGTTTTCAAGCCGACAGCCGACCACATGACCGCGATGATCGCCAGGGACGGCGTGACGCCCGCGGCACTTGCCTACGGCCAGCGCATCCTGCGGGCGGCGCGCTTCGATTATGCGGTGATGCTGGTCATCGTCACCGACATGGTGCTGAAGCCGACCCTGCACGACGTCGCCATTCTCGCCGGCATGATTGTGGTTCTTGCCGCCGGCGCCACAATGGCGCTCGGCCGGACACGGCGCATGGTGCCCAACGCCGCCTGACCAGAGCGGATCGCCTGAACGGGCGCTGGTCTACATCAAGCCGGCAATCCCGTCCCACAGAAGCTTCACAGCCACGACCGCCACGGTCGCATAGGTGAAGGGATAAAAAACCTCCGGCCGCATTCGCCGCACCAGCCATGCACCGGCGATGGTCGACAACGGCGCCAGCGGCATCAGCACCGCCGATGCCGTCAGATTGGCGGTGTCGAATTGGCCGAGCGCGAAATAGGGAATGAGCTTCAGTGCGTTGGTGGCGGCAAAGAAGATCGCTGCCGTGCCCGACAGCACCTTGGGATCGAGTCGGATCGGCAAGGCATAGACTTGGAAGGGCGGGCCGCCGACATGGGCAACGAAGCTGGTGAAGCCTGCGACCGTGCCCCATATGGCCGCGGCCACGCGATTGGGTGCGGCCGCATGGTCGGAACCATGACGAAATTGCAAGTAAAGCCAGCGCAGGACGAAGATGATGGCGACGGCGCCGACGATGAGCCGCACCGCTTCCTCGGTGACGAGTGCTGCCGTCAGCCAGCCAAGCCCGATGCCGATGATGGCGCCCGGCATCATGTCGGCCAGCATCTTTCTGTTATAGACGCCCCACCATGTCCACACCGAGACGATGTCCATCAGGCACAGGATCGGCAGCAGGATGGCGGCCGCCTGCACCGGCGGCATGGTCAGCGCCATCAGCGGCACGCCGACAAAGCCGACGGCGCCGCCAAAACCGCCCTTGGACAGGCCGACCAGAATGACCGCCGGGACGGCGGCCGCGTAGAACCACGGATCGAGAAGCAGGCCTGACATGGGGAGGGGCTGGTCTGGAGGGAAAGCGGATCAACGTCTGAATAGCCTGGAATCGCCTGCTCGGCGACCGCAAATATGGGCTGGCCGCGACATATCGGGCCAACGGGCTTCGAACCCTTATCGGCGCGCCGAAACCAGCAGGAACATCGGCCGATCGAGCTCTTCCGCAAGATCCGGCCTGGCCGCGATCTGCGCACCCGTCGGACGGAATTCGTCGACATACTCGATTGTGAAACCCGTGCGGATCAGCGTGTTGAGCGTTGTGCCGACGGTGCGGTGATGTTTGACCACCCCCTTGGCCAGCCAGTCGGTCTTGCGCGGCCCTTCCACCAGATACCGGTCGACGGGCCACGTCCTTTTCCCTTCCCCATCGATCGACCAGCCCGGTTTGGTTGGGGCCATGTAGATCGGATGTTCCGTCGAGAAGACAAAATGGCCGCCGGGCGACAGGGCCTGGTGCACGGTCCTGAACAGGCGCTCAATATCCTCGATATAGTGCAAGGCGAGCGAACTGTAGGCGAGATCGAAGCCTCCTTGCGGCAGGCTTAGCTGGTCGAGGTCGGCTCTCTCGTAGGTGACGCCGGCGTCCGGGCCGGCCGCTCTCGCACGGGCAAGCATCTTCTCCGACAGGTCAAGCCCAAGGACTTGCCTCGCCCCTTGCTCGTGCGCCCAGCGGCAAAACCAGCCGAAGCCGCAGCCGAGGTCGACGATCCTGAGGCCTGCGACGTCAGGCAGCATCGCACGCAGCGCCGGCCACTCGGCAGCGCCGTCCAGGCCTTCGACAGAGCGGCCAAGCTGGCTGTAGCCAGCGAAGAAATCCGGCTGATCGTAAATGTTCTGCGCCATGTTTTTCTCGCTCCTAGGACAGCCATCTGGCGGAAGACTGACATTTGGTGAACTGGCCGCGCCTTTCCACCATGGCCATGTGGTGTCAAGCCTGTGAGCCCGACGGCAACCCCAGGGGCGGCGGCCGCCGCCGGATCGGCTGTGCCTTGATGATGGCGGTGCTGGTCTCGGCCTTGTCGGCGATACGGTCGAGAACACCATCGAGGTCGCCGATCGAGCGTACGTAAAGCCGGGCGACGAAACAGTCATCGCCCGTCACCTTGTCGCATTCGCCAAACTCGGCAATCTCCTCGATCAGTTTCTGGACGATGTGCAGCTTGCCCGGCAAAGGTTTGATCCGCACGATCGCCTGGAGCGTATAGCCGAGCGCCAGCGGGTCGATCTCGACGGTGAACGCCCGGATGACGCCCCGTTCCTCGAGCCGCCGCAGCCGCTCCGAGACGCTCGGCGACGACAGCCCGACCTGGGCCGCGAGATCCTTCAGCGAGGTCCGCGCATCCCTGACCAGGATTTCCAGCAGATTTCGGTCGAGATCATCCAGCATTTATTTTTCTCGTGGGTTCCAAGGTTCCAGCCTAAGATAATTAGGCAAAGCTGTCATATCTCCTTTTCATGGAGATGGAAAGCCTCGGCATCGCATGAGATTATGCCGCCTCAACGGGTTCAGAGGCTTATCATGAACGATACTGTACGTGGCACGGTCGAAATGTCGGCCGCAATGGCGATCTTGGGAACGATCGGATGGTTCGTCATCATGTCCGGCCAGCCGATCATGGATGTGGTGTTCTGGCGCTGCGCGTTCGGCGCGCTGACGCTGCTCGTCATCTGTGCTTCGCTTGGATTGTTGCGCAAGAGACTGTCGTTGCGCATCGTCGGCCTCGCGGCACTTGGGGGTGCGGCGATCGTCA
Source organism: Mesorhizobium sp. B2-3-11 (assembly GCF_006442215.1). NCBI lineage: Bacteria > Pseudomonadati > Pseudomonadota > Alphaproteobacteria > Hyphomicrobiales > Phyllobacteriaceae > Mesorhizobium > Mesorhizobium sp. B2-3-11. The sequence goes on from NZ_VFVS01000004.1 coordinate 224,156, forward strand.
TCAACTGGCTGCTCCTGTTCAGCGCCTTCTCACGCGCCTCCATCTCGATCGCCACCGCGGTCTACAACACGCAGCCCTTCATGCTGGTCGGCTTCGGCGCGCTGTTGTTCGCCGAGCGGCTGACATTGACCAAGCTGAGCTGGCTGGCAATCGCCTTCGCCGGCATGGTGCTGATCGTCGGGGCCGCCCCTGACGCCGGCGATGTCGGCACGAACTATTTCGCCGGCATTCTCATGGCCCTGGCCGCCGCCTTCTTCTGGGCGGTCGCGGCCATCGTCACCAAGAAGCTCAAGGGCACGCCGCCGCATCTGATCGCACTCATCCAGGTTTGCGTCGGCGTGGTCATGCTGGCGCCCTTCGCCAATCTCTCGCATCTTCCCGCCGATCCATGGAGCTGGGCTATGCTGGCGACGCTCGGCGTGGTCCACACCGGCCTGATGTATATCCTGATGTACGGCGCCATCCAGAGGCTGCCGACGCATCTGCAGGGGTCGCTGTCCTTCATCTATCCGGTCGTTGCCATCCTGGTCGATGTCACGGCCTTCGGCCATCGGCTGCATCTCAGTCAGGTCGTCGGCGCCGCCGCCATCCTGACCGCTGCCGCGGGCATGAACCTCGGCTGGACATTGTGGAAATCCAGACCGTCCGCCGCGAGCCCGCAGCCGATCAAGTAACGCGGCATGCCGGCTACCCGGCCGGTCAAAAATTGCGATCCTGGCTGCCCGCCTGTTCAAAGCGGGCAGTTTGCTCTATGCCGCAATCCAACCATCTTCGCCCGGCATAGGCGAAACCCGGGATCGAAGAACCATGAATGACGCAACGCCCCCCAACCGCTGCCGCATCGTACTGATCGCGCCGCCCGGCGTGCTGGCCACCCGCATCGCGGCCGCGTTCGACGGCGGCGACATCGCCTCGCTGATCCTGCCCGAGAACGGCATGGACGAGGCCTCCTTCCAGGCCTTTGCCGAACAGGTCGTGCCGGCCGCGCAGGCCGCGGGCGTGGCCGTCATCATCGCTGGCGACACCCGCATCGCGGGCCGGGTCCAGGCCGACGGCATCCATGTCGAGGTCTCCAAGGCCGAACTCGCGGAGACGATCGAGCATTTCCAGGCGAAAATGATGGTCGGCGCCGGCGGTGTCAAGACCCGCGACGACGCGCTGGAGCTTGGCGAAGCCAGGCCCGATTACATTTTCTTCGGCCGCTTCGGCTACGACAACAAGCCCGAGCCGCATCCGCGCAACCTGTCATTGGGGCAATGGTGGGCGCAGATGATCCAGATCCCCTGCATCATCGAGGCCGGTTGCGATCTTGCCTCCGTCGAGACGGTGGCCGCCACCGGCGCCGAGTTCGTAGCGCTGTCCAGCGCCGTGTTCGCCGACGGCGTCGATCCGAAGGCGGCGATCACTCGCGCCAATGCGCTGCTCGACGAAACAGCGCCGCGCTTCGAGGATTGACGTGTCCCTGGCAAGGCTTTCCCTTCAGGCCCTGCTTGCGGCGGTGATGATCCAGGCCGCAGCCGCCGAAACCATACCCTTGCCGCAGCCCAAGCCTCAAACCGGCGTGCACACCGACAAGCCGATCGAAAACCAGCTGCCCCAGCCTGCCACCACGGCGGAGCCTGCACCGCTGCCCTCGGTCGACACCGTCAATCCCGATCGTTTCGGCGCCAAGCCGGCCGACGCCGCCTATGGTGCCTTCCAGCGCGGGCTCTACAAGACCGCCTACAATCTGGCGCTGGTCCGTGCGCAGAATGGCGACCCGGCCGCGCAGACGCTGGTGGCCGAGATCCTGTCGCGCGGGTTGGGTGTCCCGTTGAACTCGGCCGAGGCCGCGAAATGGTACGCGCTTGCCGCCGAGCAGGGCGTGCCGGAATCGCAGTTTCAATATGCGCTGATGCTGCTCGACGGCCGCTACGTCAAGAAGGACGTGAAGGGGGCCTATGCCCTGATGCAGGCCGCCGCCGAAGCCGGCAACCAGTTGGCGCAATTCAATTTCGCGCAGATGCTGGTCCAGCAGGATCCCGGCGACGCCGGCCTGGCCAAGGCGGTTTCCTACTATGAGCGCGCTGCGGCGACCGGTCTCGCCGATGCGCAATACGCCATGTCTCAGATCTATGCCAATGGCGTCGGCGGCAAGCCGCGCGACGACGCACAGGCACGGCGGCTGCTGGCGCAGGCCGCCCGTCAGAACTATGACACCGCGCAGATCGATCTCGCCGCCTGGATGATCGAGGGCCGCGGCGGCGCGCGCGACCTGAAATCGGCGTTCGGCTGGACGAAGCAGGCCGCCGAAGGCGGCAACGTCGCGGCCCAGAACCGCCTGGCAAAACTCTATATGCAAGGCATCGGCACCGATCCGGACCTCGTGCTCGCCGGCGCCTGGTACATCGTCGCCCGCCGCGCCGGCCTCATCGATCAGGAGATGGACGATTTCCTGCAAGGGTTGAGCGACGACCAGACCAAGCAGGCCCTGCAGAAGGCGAACCGCCTGCCCTGAGGACAGCGCGCACGCTTATTGCATGTGATCCAGGACGACTTTGCCGAAGGGCGAGCCGTGTTCGAGATGGCGGAAGGCGCTGGCTGCCTCACGCCACGGCAAGACCTTGTCGATCACCGGCGTCAACCGGTTGACGGCAAGAGCCCGGTTCATCGCCTCGAAGGATTCGCGTGAACCAACCGGTATCCCGCGTGCCCGGACCTGGCGGCGGAAGATGTCGAGCGGGTTGACTGCCCCTTCACTGCCGCCGAGATAGCCAATTACGTTGAGGGCACCCCGCGCCGAAGCCCTCAGCGACTGGGCGAAGCTTTGCGGCCCGCCGACTTCGATGATGTGATCGGCGCCCAGCCCACCGGTGAGCGCCAGCACGGCTGACGCCCAATCCGGGTCGCTGCGGTAGTTGATGCCATCATGGGCGCCAAGCGCTTTTGCGCGCGTGAGCTTGTCGTCGCTGCTTGACGTGACGATGACGCGTGCGCCGGCGGCGGCGGCAAACTGCACCGCAAACAGCGAGACACCGCCTGTGCCCAGGCTCAGCACCGTCTCGCCGGGTTTCAACCGGCCTTCGGTGAACAGCGCATGCCAGGCCGTCACGGCGGCGCAAGGCAGGGTCGCGGCCTCGACGTCGCTCAGGTGCTCTGGCGCAAGGACGGCCGCCTGTTCATCCAGCCTCGCGAACTCGCTGAGCAACCCGTCGATGGGACCGCCCCGTTGATAGGAGGGTTCGGCCATGGCGAAACTGCCGCCGATCCAACGCTGCCAGAATGTAGCGCAGACGCGGTCGCCGACCTTGAAGCGGGTCACTTCGGCGCCAACGGCAACCACTTCGCCGACGCCGTCCGAAAGCGGAACCAATGGCAGCGCAAAGGCAGTGTGGTAACTGCCACGGGCGATTTCCACATCGCGGTAATTCAGTGCCGTGGCCTTGACCTTGATAATCATCTCCTGGCGGCCCGGTTCCGGCATCAGCCGCTCGACCAGCCTGAGATTGTCGATGCCGCCCGGGTGCTGCAATTCGATGGCCTTCATTGTCTTCTTTCCGTTTGGAGGTCCTGGAAAGGAAAATCGCTTGCCTTGCTTATGATTTCAAATTCATAATAATCAGTATGATTATGCATTTGGAGCACCGCTAGAATGCTGGAGGAACTGCGCACGCTCGTTCTGTTCGCCGAGGAAGGCTCTATTCAGAATGTGGCCCGGCGCCTGCCTTTGACGCAGCCTGCCGTCACCCGTCAGGTGCAGCGACTGGAGGATATGCTCGGGACAACGCTTCTTGATCGCCGGCAGAAGCCGCCGCGCCTGACCACGGCGGGACTGGAGGTGTTGGAGCGCGCGAAAGACATACTGGCGTCAATCGAGGCTCTGAAAGCCTTCGCCGCCGACACCGAACCGCAAGGCGTGCTGCGTGTCGGCTTGGCACATGGCTTGTCCGACGGGAGCGTTGCGGGCGGTATAGCTCGCGCGGCTGCGACGTTTCCAAAAATATCCTTGCGGCTCAAGACCGGTTGGAGCGCGGATCTGATCGAGCAGTTCGAGCGCGGCCTGCTCGACATGGCGATTGTTCTACGACCCGCCAGTCATCAAGGCCCGGACGTGCTCGGCACCGAACGTCTCGCCGTCATAGCGCAGGCCGGCGCTACCAAATCCCGTCTTACGGACGCCGCCTGGGCTTCCATGCCTTGGGTGCTCAGTCCCGAGCCTTGCGACGCACGTCAGAGACTCCTCGCCATTTTGGGCGGCGAACGGCATCGGCTCGTTGTGGCAGCGGAAATTCAGGACCCGGCGATGCAGATGGAATGGGTACGTCGGGGACACGGCCTCGGCCTCATGCCGTCGCGGCTCGCCGCGCGCGGACTTCCCGACGACCTCGCGCTTGTCGATACTGGAGATTTGGACCTTTCATTGCAGGTCGTGGCACTGCGCTCTCCTCACCTCAACCGCCTGGCGAAGGCCGCGCAGGCCATTGCAACGACCGTCGGCGACGTCCTCGATATCGAGACCTGATGCCGCCTTGCCGGCTGGAGCCGACCCGTCCTCCCTTGCCTCTCCGGGCGATTTGTGGTCTTGGAGCCCTAAATCGCTTGTCACGGCGAACATCCCAACCAACGGTCTGGCCGTTGGCAGCATCCCGGATCCCATCATCATGGCCAAGATCAATGGCAACGAAATCCGTCCCGGCTATGTCATCGAACACGATGGCGGCCTCTGGGTGGCGGTCAGGACCAACACCGTAAAGCCCGGCAAGGGCGGCGCGTATAACCAGGTCGAACTGAAGAACCTCATCAACGGCACCAAGCTCAACGAACGCTTCCGTTCGGCCGAGACGGTCGAGCAGATCCGGCTCGACCTGAAGGATTTTTCCTTCCTGTACGAGCAGGAAGACGCGCTGGTATTCATGGATACTCAAAGCTACGAGCAGCTCGAACTGAACAAGGATTTCGTCGGCGACCGCGCCGCGTTCCTGCAGGACGGCATGATGGTGACGGTTCAGCTCTACGAGGAGCGGCCGATCGGCATTTCGCTGCCCGACTATGTGACGTTGACCATCACCGAGGCGGATCCCGTGGTGAAGGGCCAGACGGCAGCGTCCTCCTACAAGCCGGCTGTGCTGGAAAACGGCATTCGGGTGCTGGTCCCGCCCTTCATCGGCGCCGGCGAACGCATCATCGTCGACACCAACGAAATCACTTACGTGCGCCGCGCCGACTGATGCATGTCGCCCAAAGGTGGCCCTGGTTTTGGGTCACCGGCATGCATCGAGACAGAGTTTAAAGCGCCGCACCAGGAAGAAGCACTATGGCACGCTCCGCCCTCCTCAACGTCATGGTTCAGGCCGCAATGAAGGCCGGCCGCTCGCTGTCGCGCGACTTCGGCGAGGTCCAGAACCTGCAGGTCTCGATGAAGGGCCCCGGCGACTATGTCAGCCAGGCCGACCGCAAGGCCGAGGACATCGTGTTTGCCGAATTGTCGAAAGCGCGCCCGGGCTACGGTTTCCTGATGGAAGAGCGCGGCACGGTCATTGGCGATGACAGCCAGCACCGCTGGATCGTCGATCCGCTCGACGGCACCACCAATTTCCTGCACGGCATTCCGCTTTTCGCCGTCTCCATCGCGCTTGAGCGCCAGGGTCAGATCGTTGCCGGCGTCATCTACAATCCGGCCATGGACGAGCTCTATACGACCGAGCGCGGCGGCGGTGCCTTCATGAATGATCGCCGCCTGCGCGTCGCCGGCCGCACCAAGCTTGTCGACACGGTGATCGGCTGCGGCGTGCCGCATCTCGGCCGCGGCCATCACGGCAATTTCCTGGTCGAACTGCGCAATGTCATGGCCGAGGTCTCCGGCGTACGCCGCATGGGCTCCGCCTCGCTCGATCTTGCCTATGTCGCCGCCGGACGCATGGACGGGTTCTGGGAAGTCGGCCTGTCGGCCTGGGACATCGCCGCCGGCCTGCTCTTGATCCGCGAGGCAGGCGGCTTCGCCTCCGACATGAATGGCGGACAGGACATGCTGGACACCGGCACGGTCGTCGCCGGCAACGAGATCATCCAGCGCGCATTGCTGAAGACGGTGAAAAAGCCGCTCCCGCCGCGCTGAACCGCCGCAGTCGTAAAACCGCAAACAAAGCTTGAAATACTGTCCGTCGGTCGCCCAGATTAAGGGTGATGCAGGACGATAGATGACCGACACCCAGCCACAGATCGACATCCCGTTCATCGGACGCTGGCACTATTCGCGCGCCGAGACGATCGCCGACGGGATCGTCCATGCTGTTGGGATCGTGCTGGCGATAGCGGCCGGTTCGGCGCTGCTGGCGCTCGCCGCCTCCCGGGTCGGGCCCGGCGAATACATCGCAGCCGCCTTTTATGTCGTCTCGCTGCTCACGGTGCTTTCTGTGTCGCTGACTTATAATCTGTGGCCGGTGACCTCGCCCGCGAAATGGATTTTGCGGCGTTTCGATCATGCCGCGATCTATCTGTTGATCGCCGCCACCTACACACCCTTTCTCGCTCAGTTGGGAAACTCGCCGCTGGCGCGCTGGATGATCGTTCTGGTCTGGGCCGCGGCCGCAACGGGCATTGCCGTCAAGGTGTTTTTCCCCGGCCGCTTCGACAGGCTGGCGATCGTCTTCTACCTTGCCATCGGCTGGAGCGGCGTCGTCCTTGTCAAACCGCTTGTCGAGACGCTGCCGACCACGTCGATCGTGCTCATCGTCGCCGGTGGCGTCGTCTATTCCTGCGGCGTGATTTTCTTCGCCTGGAAGGCGCTGCGCTTCCACAACGCCCTGTGGCACGGCTTCGTCGTCACCGGCGCCGGCCTTCATCTGGCGGCCATGGTCGATTGCCTGGTCATCAACCGCCTTTGAAGCGCCGGCTCCAAAAGCCACCTGTGGCAATATTGCCAAGCACCATTCAATTTGGTCACAATTCCGTTTAGAGTCGCCAACTACGTGATCGGCGGCAGCGGCATCGGAAACGGGGCACGGATGGCTTTTCTCAGATCCTTCGGCATGGGCAGGCGCTCTGACGTGCTCATCTACGATCCGCACAAATTGTCGAGCCCTCAGGTCTTTCTGCTGACCATGGTCATCTTCCTGGCCATCGTCGCCTTCATCGCCGCCATCCTGACCCGCCAGGTCACGACGGCATTCGTCACCAATCCCGGCCTCAACGGCCTGATCGTCGGCGTGCTCGTCGTCGGTATCCTGCTGGCCTTCACGCAGGTCGGACGGCTGTTTCGCGAGGTGCGCTGGGTCAACTCCTTCCGCGCCGGCTCCGAGACCACCGAACCGGTGCTGCTGGCGCCGATGAAGGCGATGATCGGACGCTCGTCGTCCATGGCCTTTTCGACCTCCTCGATGCGCACAATGCTCGATTCCATCGCCACGCGCCTCGACGAAAGCCGCGACACCTCGCGCTACCTGGTTGGCCTTCTGGTGTTCCTCGGCCTGCTTGGCACTTTCTGGGGCCTGTTGAATACGATCGGCTCGATCCGCGAGACAATCGAATCGCTCGATCCCGGCACGGGCGATGCGGCGGCGGTGCTCGATTCGCTGAAGCAGGGCCTGTCGGCGCCGCTGGCCGGCATGGGCACCGCCTTCTCGTCCTCGCTGTTCGGCCTCTCCGGCTCACTCGTGCTCGGCTTCCTCGACCTGCAGGCCGGCCGCGCCCAGACGCGCTTCTACACCGAGCTCGAGAACTGGCTGTCCTCGGTCACCGATCTGTCGTCCGACATCGTCGTTTCCGACCCGGCCAAGGCCGAATCTTCCGACGAGATCCGCGTCCTGTCGGAACGGCTGCGCAGCATGCAGGAGAACGGCGGCGGCTCCAATCCGCGCGTCGCCACCGCCATGGCCAATCTCGCCGACGGCATTTCCGGCCTGGTCAAGAACATGCGTTCCGAGCAGCAGATCATGCGCGATTGGGTCGAGGCCCAGTCCGACGAGCAGAAGGCGATGCGCAACACGCTGGAGAAGATCGCCGACGCGCTGAAGAAGCCCGGGGTGCACTAGCATGGCGCTTGCCAGGGGCCGGCGTACCGATCGCCGTATCGACTATTGGCCTGGCTTCGTCGACGCGTTGTCGACGCTGCTGCTCGCCATCATGTTCCTGCTCACCGTTTTCGTGTTGGCGCAGTTCCTGCTCGGCCGCGAAATCTCCGGCAAGGACACGGCACTGTCGCGCCTCAACTCGCAGATCAACGAACTGACCCAGCTTCTGGCGCTGGAGCGCTCGACGGCGCAGGACAAGGAGGATTCGCTCGCCAATCTGCAGGCGTCCCTGTCGGCGGCGCAGGCGGAAAAGAGCCGGCTCGAACAGTTGCTGGCGCAAGGTGCCGGCGCCGGCGACGCCGCCAACCAGCGTGCCGCGCAGTTGGGTGGTGAACTCGACAACCAGCGCCAGATCAGCCAGCAGGCGCTGAGCCAGGTAGAGATCCTCAACCAGCAGATCGCGGCCTTGCGCAAGCAGATCGGCGCGCTCGAGGATGCCCTCAACGTCTCCGAAACGCGCGACCGCGATTCCAACACCAAGATCGCCGATCTCGGCCGTCGCCTGAACGTGGCACTGGCGCAGCGTGTGCAGGAATTGAACCGCTACCGCTCCGATTTCTTCGGGCGCCTGCGCGAAATCCTCGCCGATCGCGAGAACATCCGCATCGTCGGCGACCGCTTCGTGTTCCAGTCGGAAGTGCTGTTCCCGACCGGCTCCGAAGTGATCAACGACGCCGGCAAGGTCGAGATGAAGAAGCTCGCCGATGCCATCATTGAATTGCAGAAAGAGATCCCGCCGGAGATCAACTGGGTGCTGCGCGTCGATGGTCACACCGACAACAAGCCGCTGTCCGGCAATGGCCGTTACCGCGACAATTGGGAGTTGTCGACGGCGCGCTCGACCTCGGTGGTCAAGTTCCTGATCGAGAACGGCGTGCCGGCCAACCGGCTCGTCGCCGCCGGCTTCGGCGAGTTCCAGCCGCTCGACCCCGCCGACACCGACGAAGCGCGTAACAAGAACCGCCGCATTGAACTGAAGCTCACCGAACGGTGATCCATCATCACGCGAGCTCACGCGAATTTGTTCGCCGACTCAACTCTAGGGCGCAAGCGGCGGCCAGCAAGGCCTGAAAAGATTATCTTTTTTTAATTACACTTCGCGCGGAAGCGCTCCTAGCTTGCCGCGCAGGGTCGAGAACCGCCGGCGATGCCTCCCATCGCGACGCGACGGAACTGGACGACCCAAACTGGTCGGAAGGCGAAGCGGCGCGGCCGCTCTCCCTTCCCGGCAGGAGGAACCTCCCTATGAGCACTTCAGCATCTCTCAAGACTGCAACCCTTGCCGCGATTCTGATCGCGGCCCCGCTTGCCGGCGCCTATGCCGCGGGCCACCACAAGGGTGCACTCGATGCGACCGATCCGACCGCCATGACAGGCCCGCGTGTCGCAGCGCTCGTTGAACAGGCTCGGGGTGTCCATCAGGGCATCGTCGACGCCAGGCGAGCTAACAACATCACCCCGGCCGTCGCGGAGCGCCTGGAAATGCGCACCGCCCGTATCGGTCGGGCCGCCGAGAAGATAGCCGCGTCGGATCACGGCAGGATACCGGCCGCGCAATACCATGACCTGCTGCGCCAGCTCGACACTGTCGACCAGCGTCTGATGGTCAACACCGGCAGCGGTTTCCTGATGGGCGATGGCGCCGACGGCGGAAACTATCCGAACGGCTGAGGCGATCCTGCCTGAAAGTTCCAGGAGGAAGGGATCAACTGGCGCCTTCGGGACCCAATCCCGCAGGCGTCCTTTTCCTTACCAGCCCATCCTGCCTACCGACCAAGCCAGACCGCGATCAGGGCGGCCGCCGCCGGCACGGTCTGGATGTAAAGGATCTTGCGGCCGACCGTTGCCGCGCCATAGAGACCGGCAATGGCCACGCACAACAGGAAGAAGACCTTGACCTGGAACCCGCCGGCGCCGAGGTAAAGCCCCCAGATCAGGCCGGCGGCGAGAAATCCGTTGTAGAGGCCCTGATTGGCGGCGAGCACCTTCGAGGCACCGGCGAATTCCGGCGTCAGGCGGAATGTCTTGTGCCCGCGCGGCGTGTCCCAAAGAACCATCTCGAGATAGACGATGTAGACATGGATCAAGGCCACCAGCCCGACCAGGATGTTGCCGATCATTCTGCTCCCCCTGCATGCGTCGCCGGCAGCATTTCATGCTCGACCTCGCCTGCGCAAGCTGCATCTGCTGAATGGGATCTGAGGGTTGCCAAGGCTTTTGCGTTGGTGTCTTTTCGCGCCGTCCTCAATCACGGAAGCCGCCATGTCCTTTCACAAACTCGACGACCTCGGCCACAAGCTCGAAGCGCTTGAGCATGCGCTGGCCATCCTCGGCGCCGATGAAGCGACCCATATGGCCGTTGGCGGTGGCGAGAAGCGCGCCGAGGCGATGGCGGCACTGGCCGGCATGTATCACACCAGGGCGACCGCGCCGGAAATATCGGACTGGATCGCCGCCGCCGAAGCCGAGGCATTGGACGATGAGCAGCGCGCGGCCCTAACCGAGCTGCGGCGGCAGTACACCAGCCTGACCTGCCTGCCGGTCGAATTCGTCGAACGCCAGACAACGGCGCGCATGCGTTGCGAGCAGCTATGGCGCGACCTGCGCGCCAAGAACAACTGGGCTGGCTTCCAGCCGGCGCTCGAGGGCGTGGTGGCGCTGGTGCGCGAAGAGGCGGCCCTGCGCTCCGACGTGCTCGGCCTCGCGCCCTATGACGCGCTGATGGAACAATACGATCCCGGCAACCGCACGGCGGATATCACTCCCGTCTTCGCCGACCTGAAGGCCTTCCTTAGAGGCTTCGTGCCGGAGGCGCTGGCGATCCAGGAAGCGCGGCTGCGCAGGCATCCGCTGAAGCCGCTTTCGGGCACCTATGCCATCGACCGGCAACGCGAACTCGGTCTCGCCATGATGGCGGCGGTCGGCTTCGACCTGACACACGGCTCGCTGTCGGTGTCGCACCATCCGTTCTGCGGCGGCGTGCCCAGCGACGTGCGCATCACCACCCGCTACAAGACATCGGACTTCCTGTCGGCGCTGATGGGCGTGCTGCACGAGACCGGCCATGCGCTCTATGAGCAGAACCTGCCGAGGGCATGGTCGCACTGGCCGCTCGGCAAGGCCCGCGGCATGGCCGTGCATGAAAGCCAGAGCCTGTTCGTCGAAAAGCAGATCGGCCGCAATCCTGCTTTCTGGCACTGGGCGCTGCCGGTGGTGGAAAAGCATCTCGGCGAAACCTGGTCGCTCGATGATCTCTTGCCGCATGTGCATCGTGTCGAGCGCGGCCTGATCCGCGTGGATGCCGACGAAGTAACCTATCCGCTGCATGTCATCCTGCGCTACGAACTGGAGCAGGAACTCGTCTCGGGCAGGCTGGAGGTGGCTGATCTACCCGAAGCCTGGGACGCCAAGATGCGCGACTATCTCGGCCTCTCCACCATCGACAATCCGGCCGATGGGCCGATGCAGGACGTGCACTGGCCGGGTGCCGCCTTCGGCTATTTCCCCTCCTACACGCTGGGCGCGATGATGGCGGCGCAGCAATGGGCCGCGCTGATGCGCGAACATCCTTCCGCCGACGACGACCTGGTGAAAGGGAATTTCGCGGCCATCAACGACTGGCGCCGCAAGAAGATATGGTCACAGGGATCGCGCTGGACGACGCCGGACCTGCTCGAACGCGCCACCGGCGAAAAACTCAACGCCGTTTATTTCGTCAATCACCTGAAGCAGCGCTACGGTGGATGAGACCGGCCATATCGAGCCCCGCTATTCCGCCGCGCCCCTGAAGGCGCTGGCGCCGGTCTCGAATTGCAGCTTGGCCAGGCGCGCATAGATGCCGCCCTTGACGACTAGGCTCTGATGCGTGCCTTCCTCGACGATGCGGCCGCCATCCATGACCAGGATCCTGTCGGCCTTGAGCACGGTCGCCAGCCGGTGGGCGATGACGATGGTGGTGCGGCCCTGCATCAGCCGCTCGAGCGCCGTCTGCACCAGCGTCTCGCTTTCGGCGTCGAGGGCCGAGGTCGCCTCGTCGAGCAACAGGACCGGCGCGTCGCGCAGGATGGCGCGGGCGATCGCTACCCGCTGGCGCTGGCCGCCTGACAGCGTCACGCCGCGTTCGCCGACCTGGCTGTCGTAACCTTTCTCAAGCTTGAGGATGAATTCGTCGGCCAACGCATCCTTCGCCGCCGCCTCGATCTCGGCCTCGCTGGCGCCTGGCCGGCCAAAGCCGATATTGTCGCGCGCGCTCGTCGCGAAGATGGTGACATCTTGCGGCACGATGGCGATGTGCTGCCTGACCGCGACGGGGTCAGCCTCACGCACGTCGATGCCGTCGATCAGGATCTTGCCGGTTTCGGGATCATAGAAGCGCAGGATCAGCGAAAAGACAGTGCTCTTGCCGGCACCCGAGGGACCGACGATCGCCACCGTCTCGCCGGGTTTGACCGAAAAACTCAAGCCATGGACGGCGGCGCGGTCGGGCCTCGCCGGATAAGAGAACGAGACGTCGTCGAAGATGATCGCGCCCTTCACGATTGCCGGCATCGGCTTCGGCTCGGCCGGCGCCTGGATCGCCGGCGTCTCGGCCAGGATCTCGGTCAACCGTTCGGCCGCACCCGCTGCTTGCGCGAGTTCGCCCCAGACTTCCGACAGCGCGCCGAGCGCGCCGGCGGCGAACACCGAATAGAGCAGGAACTGGCCAAGCGTGCCGGGTGACAGATTGCCGTCGAGCACGTCGCGCGAGCCGAACCACAACACCGCAACGACCGACGAGAAAATGGTGAAGATGGCGAAGAAGGTGAGGAAGGACCGCGCGAAGATCGAGGCACGTGCCGCCTCGAAGGCGGCTTCCACCGCGCCCGAAAAACGACCGGTGACCAGTTTCTCATTGGTAAAGGCCTGCAGCGTGCGCACTGCGCCGATCTGCTCGCTGGCATAGGCTGTCGCCTCGGCGAGGGTGTCCTGTGCCTGCCGGGATTTGCGCCTCACGGAGCGGCCGAAGGCGACCAGCGGCAGCACGATAATTGGAATGGCCGCTATGACCAGGCTGGACAGTTTTGGGCTGGTGACAACCATCATCGCCACGGCGCCGAGCCCAAGGATGACGTTGCGCAGCGCGACCGAAGCCGTGGCGCCTACCGCCGACTTGACCTGCGTGGTGTCGGCGGCGAGCCGCGACACGATCTCGCCCGACTGGGCAGTGTCGAAGAAGGCCGGCGACAGCGTCGTCACATGAGCGAAAACGTCGCGCCTGATGTCGGCGACGACGCGCTCGCCGAGCGTGATGACGAAATAGTAGCGGCCGGCCGAGGCGGCCGCCAAAAGCGCCGCCATGGCCACCAGCGCGGCGAAATATTCAGCGATGATGGTGGATCCCGCCGGCGTGAAGCCATGATCGATCATGCGCCGCACCGCCAGCGGCAGCGCCAGCGTCGTCATCGCCGCGACTGTCAGCGAGACGACGGCGCCCGCCACCATTTTCCGGTAGCGGCCGATGTAAGGGAACAGGCGCCTGAGCGGCTTGAGCGAGCGGCGGCGCTCGTCTGCGCTGCTGGATTGCGCCATCCCGGTGTTTCCTCTAGCCGCCTTGTTGTATGCGCCTCAATATGCGAGCCACGGCCTTGTGATTCAATTTCGGCTGATGTATAGCCACGCCGACCGTTTTAGAAGCCGTGGCTCCTCAATAGCTGCGGCTTCGAGTTTAAAAAAGGGGCGCATCGACGCAGGCTTATGCCAGTCAGCCGCGCCAGCAAGCCAGGAACCGAGCCATGAAGAGCGCTATTCATCCCGACTACCACACCATCAAGGTCGTCATGACCGACGGCACCGAATACACGACCCGTTCGACCTGGGGCAAGGAAGGCGATACGATGAACCTCGACATCGACCCGACCACCCACCCGGCCTGGACCGGCGGCCAGCAGACTCTGCTCGACCGCGGCGGGCGCCTGTCGAAGTTCAAGAAGCGCTTCGAAGGTTTCGGCCTCTAAGGCAAGAGCTTTTTCGCAGGTCAAAAGCCCGCCCTCGTGGCGGGTTTTTTGTTGCTTGGCCGAAGGCTGAGTTTTCGGCTCTCTATTCCGCCAGCAGTTCCCTGAGCGCCATACGCTTATAGGCTGCGACCAGCCTGTCGCCCTCCTGCCGCTCGACCGAGATCGCCAGCCGCATGGCCGCCTCGCCCATCTGCCAGACGAGAAAGGCCGTGGTCTCCAGGGAAACGGGATCGGCGCCGGGACGTAGCCGCTTCAGCACCGCACCGAGGAATTCGGCATTGGCCCGGCTGTCGGCGAGCTCGAGGCGGCGCAGCGCCTTGTCGGCCTGCGTGCCCGACCAGATGTCGCGCATCACCGGTTCGGCGAGGAACAGTCGGTAGTAGATATCGACCAGCTCCGAAAACGCTTCGCCCAGCCCCTCTGCATCCGTAACATCCTTGAGCGCCGCCGAGATGCAGGCTTGGCTCTCCACCGTGTGGCGCTCTGCCAGCGCCCAGACGATCGCCCGCTTGTCCGGAAAGAACTGGTAGAGCGATCCGATCGACACCCCTGCCCGTTCAGCGACTTCACCCATGCGCATGGCATCGCTGCCTTGCTCGGCGATCAGCGCCGAGGCGGCGGCCAGCATGCGCTCGACCCGCTCGCGGCTGCGCTGCTGGCTTGGTGCCCGGCGCGGCGAAGCGATCTGCTCGTTGGCCGGCGTGCCTTCCATGACTGTCTCCAACAAACGCGCCCGGCAATCGCCTCGAATGACTTGACTCGCAGAATACGAGGGTTTATCACATTTTGCAAATGTGAGGATTAATCACATTTGTAAACAGAGGAACCCGCCGCAACCGGCACTTGGAGCAACCGACATGATTGTCAAACTTCTTCCCATGCTCACTTTCATCGCGGCCCTGGGCGCAGGCGTGGTCGGCGGCGTGTTCTTCGCCTTCTCCAACTTCGTCATGCCGGCGTTCGTTCGCCTGCCGGCGGCGGGCGGCATCGCCGCCATGAATTCGATCAACGTCACTGTCATCACGCCGATGTTCATGACGGCACTCTTCGGCACCGGGCTGGTCTGCATCGTGCTCATCGCCGGCGCCCTCATCGGCTGGAACCAGCCGGGTTCGTTCTGGCTTCTGGCCGGCGCGCTGATCTATCTCGTCGGCAACCCGATCGTGACCATGGTCTTCAACGTGCCACTCAACGATGCGCTGGCCGCCGTCGATCCGGCCAGCAGCAATGGCGCCGCCGTATGGACCAGCTTTCTCCGGAACTGGGTGATGTGGAACCACGTTCGCACCGTCACCGCCATCGTTGCCATGGCATCCTTCTGGTTCGCCGCGCGTTGACATGTTGACGGACCGCCGCAGCCGGGCGTTGTGGCGGCCATAAGCATTGTCGAGAAAAGAGCCGTGAACGATCCGTATTCGACCATAGCCGTCGGCATTTCGATCGGCGTCGGCCTCGGCGCTGCCCTCGGCGTGGCGATGGATGACCTCGCCGTCGGCATCGGCATGGGCATAGCGATCGGCGCCGGTATCGGTGCTGTTTTCGGAAAGAGGCGCAAGTGATCGTCCCGCTTGCGCGGGAAGATATCAGCTCTTCGCCTTGCGGTCGGCGTGACCGAGATCACGATCCGGATCGATCACGTCGCGGACCAACTGCTTGAGTTTCGCCGCGTCCGGAAAGCCGCCGTCGCGCTTGCGGTCCCAGACCAGTACATCGTTGCACGAGATGGTGAAGATGCCGCCGGTGCCCGGCACCAGCGTCACCTCACCGAGATCGGTGCCGAAGGTGGAGAGCAGCTCCTGCGCCATCCAGCCGGCACGTAGCAGCCATTGGCATTGCGTGCAGTAGGTGATGCGGATGGCGGGCAACCGAGCTTTGCTCATGTCGGATCGGGCTTCACTCACGCCGCGCTGAGCTTGGCCAAGGTTTCGTCGTCGACTTCGAAGTTGGCGTACACGCTTTGCACGTCGTCATCGTCCTCGAGCGTCGCAACCAGCTTCATCAGCGACTGCGCCCGCTCTTCGTCGACCGGGACATTGGTCTGCGGCTTCCAGATCGCCTTGACCGATTCGGCCTCGCCGAGCGAGGCTTCAAGCGCCTTGGACACTTCGCCGAGAGTCTCGAAGGCGCAATAGATCGTGTGGCCTTCCTCGTCCGATTCGACATCGTCGGCACCGGCTTCGATGGCCGCGTCCATGATCTTGTCGGCACTGCCTGCCGAGGCCGGATAGTAGATTTCGCCGGCGCGGTCCCACATGAACGATACCGATCCGGTTTCGCCGAGCGCGCCGCCTGCCTTGGTGAAGGCGGCACGGACATTGGACGCCGACCGGTTGCGGTTGTCGGTCAGCGCCTCGACGATCACGGCGACGCCACCCGGCCCATAACCTTCGTAACGCACGGCTTCGTAATTCTCGGCATCGCCCATCGACGCCTTGTTGATGGCGCGCTGGATGTTGTCCTTCGGCATCGACACCGCCTTGGCGTTCTGGATCGCCAGGCGCAGGCGCGGGTTCATCGATGGATCGGGCGTCCCGCTCTTGGCCGCAACGGTGATTTCGCGCGCCAGCTTGGAAAACATTTTCGACCGCACCGCGTCCTGACGGCCCTTGCGGTGCATGATGTTCTTGAACTGTGAATGGCCAGCCATGGCACCCCTGTCGTGTTCGGCTAGAGCGTCTTGCCGCGAGGTGCGTCACCTCGCCTTTGCAAAAGGCTCGAATTCAAAATTTCAGAACGTCCTCATGCGTCAATGGACGCGCGGCGCTCTTTGTCGGAATGGCCGGCTTATAGATAAATCGGCTCAATTCGTCCAGCCGCGCCGTGCTGCGGCGATCCCGGCCGTGCCTATGCTTCTAGATCGGACTTCAGCCGGTCGATGATGCTGAGCGCATGACCGGCATACTGGCTGATCCAGCGGTCGTGGATTTGCTTGATCGGCAGCGCGTTGAGATGGTTCCAGCGCTCGCGCCCATCACGACGCGCAACGATCAGATCTGCCTCCTCCAGCACCTTGAGATGGAGCATGACGGTGCAGCGGTCGATGTCGGGAAAGGCATTGCACAGCATCCCGGTGGTCCTGGGCTCGTCTTTCAGCCGATCCAGCATTTCGCGCCGGCGCGGATGCGCCAGCGCCTTGAAAACATCGTCGTCCTGCGATCGGCTTGACATGTTATGTTTATATAACATATCGTTGTTGCGATCAAGCAAGGAGCTGTGGATATGTCTCTTGGATTCAGGGTTTCAGGGCGCATCGGTAAACCGGTCGCCGAAGTCTTCGACGCGGTCGTCAATCCGAAGAAGCTCAGCGGTTATTTCACCACCATCGGCGGCGCCAGCGCGCCATTGGTTGCCGGTTCGCGTGTCGTCTGGTGGGGCAAGGTGCCGGTCGAGGTCGACGAAGTGGCCAAGGACAGCCACATCGTGTTGCGCTGGGATGCTACCGACGCCGACGGCAAGCCCGCCTACAAGACCCGCATCGAGATGAATTTCGAGCCGCTCGACGATGGCGGCACCTTCGTCACCATCGCCGAGAGCGGCTGGCAGGAAGGCGCGGTCGGCCTGAAGAAGTCCTACCTGAATTGCGAGGGCTGGTCGCAGATGCTGGCCTGTATGAAGGCCTATGTCGAATACGGCATCAATCTGCGCGACGGTTATTACCGCAGCGAGATGAAGGGCGAGCCCGCCAGCGAAAACAACATTTAAAAAACGGAACCCAGCCATGACCGCGAAGATCACCGGCGGCATCAACATCGCCATGAAGGTGCCATCGCACCAGTACGAAGCGACGGTCGCCTTCTAACGTCGTCGGCCTCAAGCCGTTCACCACCAAGGCGCCGGCCATCGGCTTCGAACTTGGGCCTGTCAGGCTGTGGATCGACGAAGCGCCGATGATGAGCCAAGCCGAGATCTGGCTGGAGCTTTTCACGCAGGATTTTCCGGGCGCCGCGGATCATCTGGCCAAGGCGGGCGTTGTGCGTTGCGATGCCATTGAGCCATTGGGCTTGGGTTTCCGAGGTGGCTGGATCACCAATCCGGCCAACATCATTCACATGGTACGCGAACCCGACGCCTGGTGAGCGCGTATTCGAAAAGGAGATCGCCATGGAAATCCGTGAAACACCGACCGCCGAAGCCGCCATGCTGATCCGGCGGCCGGTCGCTGATGTTTTCGAAGCCATCGTCGACCCGGCGATCGACCCAATTCTGGTTCACCCACGGCAGCGGCCGGCTTGATGGCGGCAAGCCGGTTCAGTGGGAGTGGCGCATGTATGGCGTCTCGACGACCGTCGATGTCAGCGAGATCGTCAGGGACAAGAAGATCGTCATGACGTGGAGCGATCCGCCGACCACGGTGGTCTGGACCTTCACCGAAATGCCTGGGGAGGCGACCTTCCTCGAAGTCCACAATTTCGGCTTTGCCGGCAAGGGCGACGAGCAGGTGAAACAAGCGGTCGGCTCAACCGGCGGCTTTGCACTTGTCCTCGCCGGCGCCAAGGCCTGGCTGGAACAGGGCCTGACGCTGGGCCTGATCGCCGACCGCCACCCGAAGGGCGCTCCGGGGCATTAAATCAATTCCGAACGCAAAAGTGCGAAGCGCTTTTGCGTTCGGAATTGCGTAAAGCAAAGAGATAGCGCATTGGAGGCGATCCTGTTCTCGCCGGAAATGCCGAGGCTCGCCCGATCCGGTCGGTCTCAGTGCCCGTCGCCGGATTTCGCTTTCTTGCGCCGTCGCGCCAGCATGTTGAGTCCCTCGACCAGCGCCGAAAAACCCATCGCGGCGTAGATGTAGCCCTTGGGCACATGGTAGCCCATGCCGTCGGCGATCAGTGTCATGCCGATCATCAGCAGGAAGCCCAGCGCCAGCATGACGATGCTCGGGTTCTTGGCGATGAAGTCCGCCAGCGGTCCGGCGGCAAGCATCATCGCCGTGACGGCCACGATGACCGCGATGTACATGATGGCGATCTCGTCGGTCATGCCGACGGCGGTGATGATGGAATCGATAGAGAAGACGAGGTCGAGCAGCAGGATCTGGAAGATCGCGCCGGCAAGCGAGATCTTGAGCGTTTCGCCCAGCATCGTGTCCTGATGGTCGTCGGGATCGACCGTGTGGTGGATTTCCTTGGTCGCCTTCCACACCAGGAACAGGCCGCCTGCGATCAGGATCAGGTCGCGCCAGGAGAAGCCGTGGCCTAAGGCCGTGAACACCGGCGTCGTCAGCTGGACGATGATGGAAATGGTGGCAAGCAGCACCAGGCGCATGATCAGCGCGGCCGAGATGCCAAGGCGGCGCGCACGAGCCCTCTGCTCCACCGGCAGCTTGTTGGTCAGGATGGAGATGAAGATCAGATTGTCGATGCCGAGCACGATCTCGAGCACCACCAGCGTCAGCAACGCGACCCAGGCGGTCGGGTCGGAAACGAATTGAAAATGCGGCGCCAGGAATTCGATAAGCTGCATGGAGGTCGTCCCCTACGATCTAGAGCAGTGTCGCCGGCAATTGGGTATTGCGAACGCTTATATCAATGTCACGACCAGAAGGAGGGGGCCGTTTCCTCCAGCCGGGGGCCGCGACGAAACGGCGCGATCTTCTCGGTCAGCCCGGTGCGGTCGGAAATATTCACGCCGACCCCGCACAATGTCGCCGGGCCGATCGCCGCTTCGAAACGGCCTTTCGGCACCTTCGACAGGAACCGGTTGAGCGGTTCTTCCTTGTCCATGCCAAGCGAGGAATCGTAGTCACCGCACATGCCGGCATCCGACAGGTAGCCGGTGCCGCCATTGAGTATCTGGTGATCGGCGGTGGGCTGGTGCGTGTGGGTGCCGACGACCAGGCTGGCACGGCCGTCGACAAAATGCGCGAAGCACATCTTTTCCGAGGTTGCCTCGGCGTGGAAGTCGATCACCACCGCATCCGCCTGCTCGCCGAGCGGACAGGCCGCAAGCTCGCGTTCGCCGGCCTGGAACGGATCATCGAGCTCGGGATGCATGAATACCCGGCCCATGATGTTGGCGACCAGCACACGCGCGCCGCTCCTGGCGATATAGACGCCGGAGCCGCGCCCTGGCGTGCCTTTGGGAAAATTGGAGGGCCGCAGGAAACGCTGCTCGCGCGGCGCGAAGGCCAGCGCGTCGCGCTGGTCCCAGACATGGTTGCCGGTGGTCACGACATCGCAGCCCGCCGCGATCGTCTCGCGAAAAATCTCTTCGGTGATGCCGAAGCCGCCGGCGGCGTTCTCGCCGTTGACGATGACGAAATCGAGTTTGAAGTCGGAGATCAGGCCAGGCAGTTGTTCCCACACCGCGGTGCGGCCCGTCTTACCGACCATGTCCCCCAGGAAGAGAAGTCTCATCTATGCCTGATCCCGAAAAGTTGCATGACTTTTCGGCAAAGATCATGCGTTTCAAAGAACTATCTACAATTTTGGTGCAAAGCGGCGCAACCCGCTCTCGGTGAGTATTTCCGCGATGACCACGTCATGGGGTTCGTCCGGAACTTGCGAAACTTCTTGGCAGTCGAAGGCGATGCCGACCAGCCGGGGCGCATGCCCCTTGTCGACGAGCTTCCCGATCGCGCGATCGTAATAGCCCGCGCCATAACCGATGCGGTGGCCGCGCGAGTCGAAGGCGGCGAGCGGCACCAGCATGACCGAGGGGTCGAGAACTTCGGCCTCCGCGTGCGGTCCGACCGTGCCAAAGCCCATGTCGACCATCGGCGCGCCACGCACCAGCTCGCGAAAGACGATGGTGGTCTTGTCGAGAATGGCGGGCAGGCAGAGCCGTGCGCCCTTCTCGCGCAAGGCGAACATCAATGGCCTGACATCCACCTCCGAGCGCATTGGCCAGAAACCGGAGACGATCTGACCGGACCCGACCTCCAGACGGTCGCGCGCCGTCTCCGCCATTTCGAGCGCGGCCTCGACCCGCCAGAATTCATCAAGCGCGTCGCGGCGGGCGAGTGCCTCGAGGCGCAGCCGTTTTTTAAGGTCTTTGGGAGAGGTCATGCGGCCAAGGTAGAAAAGGTCAGAACTGTGTGAGGTCTCAAGAGCGACGTTTTCCACCGCATCATCCACCGCGATGCGTGGACGCCTTGCGACAAGTGGCGATCCACACAACCGGTGGAGAGGTCGATCCCGGGTGCCTACAAAGTAGGTGGGCGCCGTATGAGAAAACCCACGGGTCTTCCCAGGGACAGCTCCCTAAGGATCATTAAGGCCCCGGGGAAAAGTGTCTCCTGCCGGGAAGCGCAGACCGCCTCCGCCAATATAGGCCGATGGTGGCCCATGCGCCAGAGAGACGGTGCTCTTTCCGCGCCGATTTGGCATCATCGCCGTTGCAAACCCGCCCTTGCGCGGACCAGAGGGCCTCCTTACGGTCCCCGGAACGAACCAAGGAGCAAAAATGCGTTTCGAAGGCACGGCGGCCTACGTCGCCGACAAGGATCTGATGGTGGCGGTCAACGCGGCGATCGCGCTGGAGCGGCCGTTGCTGGTCAAGGGCGAGCCCGGCACCGGCAAGACGGAACTTGCCCGCCAGGTGGCGGCGGCAATCGGCCTCGACCTCATCGAATGGCATGTCAAATCGACGACACGGGCGCAGCAAGGTCTTTACGAGTACGATGCCGTGTCGCGGCTGCGCGACAGCCAGCTCGGCGATCTCAGGTTCAACCACATCAAGAACTACATCAAGCGCGGCAAGCTTTGGGAGGCATTCGCGGCCGGCAAGAAGGTCGTGCTTCTGATCGACGAGATCGACAAGGCCGACATCGAGTTCCCCAACGACCTGCTGCAGGAACTCGACCGGATGGAGTTCTTCGTCTACGAGACCGGTGAGACCATCCGCGCTGCGGTGCGGCCGATCGTCATCATCACTTCCAACAACGAGAAGGAACTGCCGGACGCCTTCCTGCGCCGCTGCTTCTTCCACTATATCCGCTTTCCCGATGTCGACACGCTGCACAGGATCGTTGATGTCCACTACCCAGGCATCAAGCAGAACCTGGTGCGCGCGGCGCTCACCCAATTCTACGAAATCCGTGACGTGCCGGGGCTGAAGAAAAAGCCGTCGACATCGGAGGCGTTGGACTGGATCCGCCTGCTGGTCGCTGACGACATCGCGCCAGAGGACTTGCGCGCCGACGCCAAGAACGCGCTGCCCAAGCTGCACGGCGCCCTGCTGAAGAACGAACAGGACGTGCACCTGTTCGAGCGGCTGGCCTTCATGGCCAGACGGCAGCAATAGGACCGCAGCGATAGCGCTTTCCTCGGCTGTGGACCGTTGCCGCCGGCCGAAGAGCACGTCAGCTTCGGCCGGAACCCTTCGGAGGAGATAAAATGTCTGAGATTGTTGTCCGCCCGCTCGCGCAATCCGACCACGCCGACTGGCGCCGCTTGTGGACCGACTATCTGACCTTCTACGAAACCACGCTGCCGGAAGAGGTCTACGCCGTCACCTGGAAACGGCTGTTCACCGAAGGCGAGTTCGAGCCGAAGGGTTTTATCGCTACCCTCGACGGCAAGGCGGTCGGCCTCACCCATTATCTCTACCACCGCTCCGGCTGGTCGGAAAAAAACAACTGCTACCTGCAGGACCTGTTCGCCGACCCGCAAGTGCGCGGCAAGGGCATCGGTGCCGCCCTGATCAAGGCCGTCAAGGATGAGGCAGCCAAGATTGGCGTGAAGAACGTCTATTGGATGACGCACGAGACCAACACCACCGCGCGCAAGCTCTACGACCGCGTCGCGCGCCGCACCGGCTTTATCGAGTATGATTTGCTGTAACCGGCCATGTTCATCCCCTTCTTCCTCGAACTGAAGGCAGCGCGTGTTCCCGTTTCGCTCAGGGAATACCTCTCTCTGCTGGAAGGGCTGAAAGCCGGACTGGTCGACTATGATGTCGAGGGATTTTACTATCTTGCCCGCGCCGCCCTGGTGAAGGACGAGCGCCATATCGACCGCTTCGACCAGGTGTTCGCGCATGTCTTCAAGGGCATCGAGGCGCTGGGTGGCCCGGATGCCGTCAATGTCGCCGACATTCCCGAGGAATGGCTGCGCCGGCTCGCCGAGAAACACCTGACCGAAGAGGAGAAAAAACTGGTCGAGGCGCTTGGCGGCTTCGACAAGCTGATGGAGACGCTGAAGCAGCGGCTCGAGGAACAAAAAGGCCGCCACCAGGGCGGTTCGAAATGGATCGGCACCGGCGGCACCTCGCCCTTCGGCGCCTATGGCTACAACCCCGAAGGCGTCCGCATCGGCCAGCATGAAAGCCGCAACCGCCGGGCGGTGAAGGTCTGGGACAAGCGCGAGTTCAGGAATTTCGACGATGCCATCGAACTCGGCACCCGCAACATCAAGGTCGCGCTGAAGCGGCTGCGCCGCTGGGTGCGCGAAGGCGCTGAGGAGGAGTTCGACCTGCCCGGCACCATCCACGCCACCGCCGAGCATGGCTATCTCGACGTCAAGACGCGTCCCGAGCGCCGCAATGCCGTGAAGCTCCTGATGTTCTTCGATGTCGGCGGCTCGATGGACGACCATATCAAAAGCGTCGAGGAACTGTTTTCGGCCGCCCGCGCCGAATTCCGCCAGCTCGAATATTTCTATTTCCACAACTGCATCTACGAAGGCGTGTGGAAGGACAATCGCCGCCGCCATGCCGAGGTGATTCCGACCTTCGACCTCCTCCACAAATATGGTCCGGACTATAAGGTCATCGTCGTCGGCGATGCCTCGATGAGCCCATACGAGATCGCCCACCCCGGCGGCTCGGTGGAACACTGGAACCACGAGGCCGGAACCGTTTGGCTCGGCCGGCTGCTGCGGCAATGGCCGAACGCGGTGTGGCTTAACCCCGAGAGCGAAAAGAACTGGGGCTTTACCCATTCGATCGCGATGATCCGTGACATCTTCGGCGGCCGCATGTTTCCGCTGACACTGGCCGGCCTCGAAGGTGCTACGAAGCAGCTTTCAAGAAAGCACTGAAGGACCACGGGAGATCAGATGACCTGCTTCC
Source organism: Mesorhizobium sp. B2-3-11 (assembly GCF_006442215.1). Taxonomy (NCBI): domain Bacteria; kingdom Pseudomonadati; phylum Pseudomonadota; class Alphaproteobacteria; order Hyphomicrobiales; family Phyllobacteriaceae; genus Mesorhizobium; species Mesorhizobium sp. B2-3-11. The sequence continues at coordinate 248,205 of NZ_VFVS01000004.1, forward strand.
TCTGCTTGCAGTGCGGCGTCCAGTTCGCGGCGACGGAAACGCCACCGCGACACTGCCCGATTTGCGAGGACGAACGGCAGTATGTGCGCTGGGAGGGCCAGGCCTGGACCACGCCGCAACAACTCGCCGCCGCGCATCGGCTGGTGATGAAGGACGACGCCGGCGTGCTCGCGTTTGGCATCGAGCCGCGGTTCGCCATCGGCCAGCGGGCGCTGCTGGCGCAAACGCCGCACGGCAATGTGCTATGGGACTGCATCTCGATGGTAAGCGACGAGGCGGTGGCGGAGATCAACCGCCGCGGCGGCCTTGCCGCGATCGCCATCTCGCACTGCCATTACTATTCGGTGATGGTCGAATGGAGCGAGGCGTTTGGCGGCGTGCCGATCTATCTCCATGCCGACGACCGGCAATGGATCATGCGGCCGCATCGCTCGATCGTCAGTTGGCAAGGCGAGACGCTGGCCATCAACCCGTCGCTGACACTCATCCGCTGCGGCGGCCACTTTGCCGGCGGCCAGGTGCTGCACTGGAAACGCGACGGTGCCGATGCCCTGCTGACCGGCGACATCCTGCAGGTGACGCCGACACGCCGCCATGTCAGCTTCATGTACAGCTATCCGAACCAGATCCCGCTCAATGCTGCCGCCATACACCGCATCGCGGCAGCCCTTGCGCCGTTCGCCTTCGACGACATCTACGGCGCATGGTGGAACCAGAACATCATCAGCGATGCGAAGACGGCGCTGGCCGCCTCCGTCACGCGCTATCTCGCGGCGATCGCCTGAGGAATTCCAGGTGGTCCGCTCGAAAATGCGGGCAAATGCCGTAACAAACGCCTATCTTGTTGCGAATATCCGGTTGCAACCAAGAACGAGCCGCCAAGGCTGAGGAGATCAAATGGACACCCACATCTACCCCGTAACCCGCACCGACGCCGAATGGCGCGCCCGGCTGACGCCGGAGCAATACGCGGTCATGCGCAACCATGGCACCGAGCGGCCGGGGAGCTGCGCCCTGCTCTATGAGAAGCGTGCCGGCACTTTTTCCTGCGTTGGCTGCGACCAGCCGCTGTTCCAATCCACGCTGAAGTTCGAGAGCGGCACCGGCTGGCCGAGCTTCAACGATCCTGTTCCGGGCTCGGTCGAGAACACGGTCGACCGCAGCTACGGCATGGTCCGTACCGAATGCCACTGCTCTCGTTGCGGCAGCCATCTCGGCCATGTCTTCGAGGACGGCCCGCCGCCGACCGGCCTGCGCTACTGCATCAATGGCGTGGCGCTGAAATTCGAGCCCGCGGCCTGAACAGGCGTCATCATTTCTCGCGAAGGGCGGCTCTGGCCGCCCTTTTCGTACGGGTCGCCTCGTCAGACGACGATCGTGGCGATCAGCCAGAGCGCTGATCCCAGCATGAAGAGCGAAGCCCTGGCACCGCCGGCCTTCTCAGCCGTGCGCCAGACCGCCAAAGTCAGGAAGACGTTGTAGGGCACCGGTGCAAAATGCACCGCCAGGACAAGACCGAGCGGCATCTTCAACCCAAGCAGGATCAGCGCCGCAGCAGACGACGCAATATTGATCACGGTCCCGACAAGCATCATGTCACGCCAGAACAGCCGGTCGACCGGCACCTCGCCAAGCCAACGCGAGCGGAAGAAATCCGCGATCACTTACCCTGCCCAAGCACTTCGGTTACGGCGCGCTCGACCCGTGAGCATTCCGTGACCAGCCAGTCGGTCATGGCAGGCCAGTTGTCCTCGGGAAAGCAATTGACCCGCCACATCGAATTGATGCCGAGGCCTTCGCAGCTTTGTTCCGGCCTGAGTTTCAGCCTGTCTTCGATCGCCGGCCGGAACGGCTCCAGCCGCGACCAGCTTTGCGTGGCGCCGAACTTCTCGTTGCGGCCGAAGAAGACGCCGACATGGTTCTGCGCCGGCGCGACATACATGGAAAGGACCAGTGCGAAGTCGGGCAGCCCGCGCTGCCAGAACCAGGGTCCGCGCCGCGCCAGCCGGGCCCTTTCTTCCGGATGCCGTTCGGCAAACAGCGACCAGAAGCCGCGATGGCGGAATTCCGAGGCGCGACGGCCGCCGAAGTCGAATTCGCTCATGGTTAGATGCCGCTCCAGCATCACCCGGGTTAAGACCGTTGCTGAGCCTTGGCTAGAGCCTGTTTCGAAATTCGCTCTGGTGAGTCATGTGATGGTGGTTTCGAGAGCCGTAGCGCAGCGGACATTGGTCCGTGAGCAACGGAAGCGCAGAAAACGCCATCGGATGGCCGCCAGAGTAGAATTTCCAAACAGGCTCTTAGACCATGCCAAGCGCGGCCATGTACAGATCGAGAATGGCATCCTCCTCCTGGCGCTCGGCCTGGTCCTTCTTGCGCAACCGGATGATGGTGCGGATTGCCTTGGTGTCGAAACCGGTGCCCTTGGCCTCGGCGAAAACTTCCTTGATGTCGTCGGAAATCGTCTTCTTTTCTTCCTCGAGCCGCTCGATGCGTTCGATCAAGGCACGCAGCTGGCCGGCGGCAACAGTCTGGCTGGTCTCGGTGATATCGTCGGCCATGTTTTCTCCAAAATCGGTTCCGCGCCGCGACTCGGGGAACGTGCCGCGGCGAATTTCAGCGGTTCGATGCCCGACCCAGGCCGGCGGGTCAAGCCGTTATCGAACAGCTCGCCAAGCCTCCGCCAGAAGCCGACAGCCTGCTCGTTCCTTGCGAGCTCTCAGTTGAACGCGATCAGCAGATCCTTCGCATCGATCTGGTCGCCGGCCTTGACCAGCACCTCGGCAACCGTACCGTCGCGCTCGGCGTGCAACGCCGTCTCCATCTTCATCGCTTCGATGGAGAGCAGCACGTCGCCGGCCTTGACCGCCTGGCCGGCGGCGACCGCAAGCGCCGAAACCACACCCGGCATCGGCGCCCCGACATGCGCCTCGTTGCCGGGCTCCGCCTTGCGGCGCGCCTTGGCTGCCGAGGCACCATGCGCACGGTCGGGCACCTTCACACGCCGCGGCTGGCCGTTGAGCTCGAAGAACACGGTGACCATGCCCTTCTCATCGACATCGCCGAACGCCTGGCAGCGCACGACCAAGGTCTTGCCCCTTTCGATATCGACGAAAATCTCGTCTTCCGATTTCATGCCATAGAAATAGGTCGGCGTCGGCAGAACGCTGACCGGGCCGTAGGTTTCCTGCGCGGCGACGAAGTCGGAAAACACTTTCGGATACATCAGCCACGAGGCGAACTCGTATTCCGACAGCTTGCGCTCGAGCTTGTCCTCGATCTCCTTGCGGCTCTTCTCGAGGTCGGCCGGCTTCAGCAACGAACCAGGCCGCGCCGTGATCGGCTTGTCGCCTTTCAGTGCCTTCTTCTGCAGCACCCGCGGCCAACCGCCCGGGGACTGGCCGAGGTCGCCGCGCAGCATCGAGACGACCGAGTCCGGGAAGGCGATGTCGCGGGCCGGGTTCTCGACATCGGCAACGGTCAGGTCCTGGCTCACCATCATCAGCGCCATGTCGCCGACGACCTTCGAGGACGGCGTCACCTTGACGATGTCGCCGAACATCAGATTGACGTCGTGATAGGTCTGCGCCACTTCGTGCCAGCGTGTCTCCAGCCCCAGCGAACGGGCCTGTTCCTTCAAATTGGTAAACTGCCCGCCCGGCATTTCGTGCAGGTAGACCTCGGAAGCCGGACCTTTCAGGTCGCTCTCGAAGGCAGCATATTGGTTGCGAACGGCTTCCCAGTAGAACGAGATCTTGCGGATCCACTGCGGGTCGAGGCCCGGATCACGTTCTGTGCCCTTCAGTGCTTCCACGATCGAACCGAGACATGGCTGCGACGTATTGCCGGAGAAGGCGTCCATCGCCGCGTCGATGGCGTCGACACCGCTTTCCACCGCCGCCAGCACGGTTGCCGCCGACAGACCCGATGTGTCGTGGGTGTGAAAATGGATCGGCAGGTCGGTCGCCTCGCGCAGCGCCTTGAACAGCACGCGGGCGGCACTCGGCTTCAACAGGCCGGCCATGTCCTTGACCGCGATGATATGGGCGCCGGCTGCCTGCAATTCGCTGGCGAGCCCAACATAATATTTGAGGTCGTACTTGGCCCGCGCCGGATCGAGGATGTCGCCGGTATAGCACATCGCCGCTTCGATCAGCTTGCCCTCGGCGCCCACGGCGTCCATGGCGACGCGCATGTTCTCGACCCAGTTCAAGCAGTCGAAGACACGGAAGAGGTCGATGCCGCCGCTTGCCGCCTGCTTGACGAAATGCTGCACGACATTGTCGGCATAATTGGTGTAGCCGACGCCGTTGGCGCCGCGCAGCAGCATCTGCAGCAACAGGTTGGGGGCTGCTTCCCGCACCAGCGACAGCCGCTCCCACGGATCCTCGGTGAGGAAGCGCATGGCGACGTCGAAAGTGGCGCCGCCCCAGCATTCGAGCGACAAAAGCTGCGGCAGGGCGCGCGCATAGGTGCCGGCGATCCCGGCAATGTCATGCGTGCGCACGCGGGTGGCGAGCAGCGACTGGTGGCCGTCGCGCATCGTCGTGTCGGTGACCAGCACTTCCTTCTGCTCACGCATCCAGGCGGCGAACTTCTCCGGCCCGAGCACGTCGAGCTTCTGCTTGCTGCCGCTCGGCACATTGCCGTTGAGATAGGGCACTACGGGCGGCGCCGCGTCGGCCTTTGGCGTCGGCCGCCCGCGCGTCTCGGGATGGCCGTTGACGCTGACGTCGGCCAGATAGTTGAGCAGCTTGGTGGCGCGGTCCTGGCGCTTGACCTGCTGGAACAGCTCCGGCGTCGTGTCGATGAACCTCGTCGTATAGGAATTGTCGGCGAAGCTCGGATGATTGATGATCGCTTCGAGGAAAGTGAGGTTGGTGGCGACGCCGCGGATGCGGAACTCGCGCAAGGCGCGGTTCATGCGGGCGATCGTCTCTGCCGGCGTCGGCGCCCAGGCCGTGACCTTCTCCAGCAGCGGATCGTAGAAGCGGGTGATGACCGCGCCGGAATAGGCCGTGCCGCCGTCGAGGCGGATGCCGAAGCCGGTGGCGCCGCGATAGGCGGTGATGCGGCCGTAGTCCGGAATGAAATTGTGTTCGGGGTCTTCGGTGGTGATGCGGCACTGCAAGGCATGGCCGTTCAGCCGGATGTCCCTCTGCGCCGGTACGCCCGATTCCGGCGTGCCGATGGCGAAGCCGTCGAGGATATGGATCTGCGCCTTCACGATGTCGATGCCGGTCACCATCTCGGTGACGGTGTGCTCGACCTGGATGCGCGGATTGACCTCGATGAAGTAGAATTTGCCGGTATCGGCGTCCTGCAGGAATTCGACGGTGCCGGCGCCGATATAGCTGGTCTCGCGCGCGATTTTCAGCGCGTAGCCGCAAAGCTCCTGGCGCAGGTCCTCGCTGAGATAGGGCGCCGGCGCGCGCTCGACGACCTTCTGGTTGCGGCGCTGGATCGAGCAGTCGCGCTCGAACAGGTGCACGGCATTGCCGTGTGTGTCGCCAAGCACTTGCACTTCGACATGGCGAGCGCGCTCGATCAGCTTTTCGAGATAGACCTCGTCCTTGCCGAAGGCGGCTTTCGCCTCGCGCTTGCCTTCCATGACCTCGCGAGCGAGATCGGCCTCGGAACGGATGGCGCGCATGCCACGGCCACCGCCACCCCACGAAGCCTTCAGCATGACCGGATAGCCGACCGTCTTGGCGAGTTCCTTGACCGCCTCCAAATCGTCCGGCAACGGATCGGTGGCCGGCACCACCGGCACGCCGACCTCGATGGCGAGGTTGCGCGCGGCGACCTTGTTGCCCAGCCGGCGCATCGTGTCGGGCTTCGGTCCGATGAAGGTGATGCCTGCTTGCGCGCAGGCCTCAGCGAATTCGGGGCTTTCCGACAGCAGCCCGTAGCCGGGGTGGATGGCATCGGCGCCCGAAAGCCTGGCGACGCGGATCACCTCCTCGATCGACAGATAGCTCTCGATCGGCCCCATGTCCTTGCTGAGGTGCGGTCCGCGCCCGACCTGGTAACTTTCATCGGCCTTGAAGCGGTGCAGCGAATATTTGTCCTCCTCGGCCCAGATCGCCACGGTTTTGAGGCCCAACTCATTGGCCGCGCGAAAGACGCGGATCGCGATTTCTGACCGGTTGGCGACGAGGATCTTCGTGATGGCCAAGGCCTGGGCTCCAGCAGCGGAAGGGACGGGAAATCGAGGCAATGATTAACGTGAAAATGCTGCAGTGCAAACAAAATCGACGCCGGTTTAAACCGATTTAAATCAATTATCCGGCCAACACTCGCACGCATTCGTTCGAACGGACGGAACAATGGCGACAATTTCGATCCTGGATGCGATGTTCCCAACCAAGGAGAACCGACGGGGATGTCACCGTTGCCGGCGCGTCAAAGAAAATGCCCGGCGCGAGGCGCCGGGCATCGTTGGTTTCGGATCCGAATGAATTACGACTTCGGGAACCAGGAATACTTCCCGTCGTCCTTCTTCTTCCATTCGTACATGATGTAGCCTGGCAGCTTCGGATCGCCCTTGGCGTCATAGGCGAGGTCGCCCAGAACGGAGGGGAACGGCCCGTTTTCATGCATCGCCTTGGCGACGGCCTGCGGATCGTTCGTCTTGGCGGCGGCGGCCGCCTCGGCGACCACCTGCACGGCGGCATAGGCGTAGAGCGTGTAGGCTTCCGGCTCGAAACCCTGCGCGCGGAATTTCTCGACGAGTTCCTTGTTGGCCGGGATCAGCCGCGGGTCGGGGCCGAACGTGTTGAGCGTGCCGGCCACGGCGTCGCCCGCGATGGCGGCGAGTTCGTCCGTCACAATGCCGTCACCCGACATCATCGGCGCCTTGAGGCCCTGGTCCGCGGACTGACGGATGATCAGGCCGGCTTCGGTGTGCAGGCCACCCCAGTAGATCAGGGTGACGCCGGCTTCCTTCATCTTGGCGATCAGCGCCGAGAAGTCCTTATCGCCGACATTGACGCCTTCATACATCACTTCCTTGACGCCCGCGGCGTTCATCGCCTTCTTGGTTTCGTCCGCGAGGCCCTGGCCATAAGGGGTCTTGTCATGGATCACGGCAACCTTGGCATCCTTGAAGTTCGCCGCGATATAGGCGCCGGCGATGCTGCCCTGCTGGTCGTCGCGTCCGCAGGTACGGAACACATTCCACAGGCCGCGCTCGGTGAATTTCGGGTTGGTTGCGGCCGGCGTGATTTCGACGATGTTGTTTTCAGCGTAGACTTCCGAGGCCGGGATCGACACGCCCGAGTTGAAGTGGCCGATCACAAACTTGACGCCGTCGCCGACGAACTTGTTGGCGACCGAGATGCCCTGCTTCGGATCGGAGACGTCGTCGCCGACTTCGAGCTTGATCTGCTCGCCATTGATGCCGCCCTTGGCATTGATATCGGCGACCGCCGCTTCGGCGCCCTTCTGCAGCTGTGCGCCGAAGGCCGCGTTCGGACCGGTGATCGGACCGGCAACGCCGAACATTACATCAGCCCACGCGTTGCCGCCGAACGCGACGAGCGCGGTCAGGGCCACGGCGGACAAAAGTGACTTTTTCATTTAAACGCTCCCATTAACGGAGTGGGCGTGAATGAAGCTTTCATGCGATGCCCACCCTTATCGCAGAAAGCATAGTTTGCCGATTTTCAGGCACTTGTCACGCCGATTCATCCCTGACGCGGCGCTAATGATGAACGTCAACCTTTCGGTTTCCAGCTCAAGATGGAAGCTCTTTCATAGAGCCAATTATACTGGGTGACCATCTGGTTGGTTCGTGTGTATTGATAGCCGACGAAGCCCAGTATCATCAGCACGATGGTATCGACGATATAGTAATGCAGCGAGAACATCGTGCCGTCGAACAGCGCATGATGGATGAAACGGATACCGATGCCGAGGCCGAGCATATAGGCGAACAGCTGGATGAAGCTGCGCCATGTCTGGGCACTGGCCTTGCCGGTCATCCAGGCCGCCCAGCCGCCGAGCAGGCAGGTGACGAAGAAGAACTGCCAGATCGACGGTTCCTCGTAGAGAATGCCTTGCATGGGAAGTCTCCTGAACTCAGTGATGTCCGCCTTCGAGATAGGCGGCGCGCACTTCCGGATTGGCGAGCAGTTCCTTGCCGGTGCCGCTCATCGTCACATTGCCGTTGACCATGACATAGCCGCGCGTGGCGAGCTTGAGCGCGCCGAACGCGTTCTGCTCGACTAGGAACACGGTCAGCCCTTGGGTGCGGTTCAATTCGCGGATGGCATCGAAGATCTGCTTGACGATCAGCGGCGCCAGACCCAGCGACGGCTCGTCGAGCAGAAGCAGTTTCGGCCGCGCCATCAGTGCGCGTCCGATCGACAGCATCTGCTGTTCGCCGCCCGACAAGGTCCCGCCACGCTGGGCGATGCGCTCCTTCAGTCTGGGGAACAGCGTGAACACCTTCTCGACGTCCTCGCCATAGTATTTGAGGTTATCGAGGCTGGCGCCCATCTGCAGGTTTTCCATCACCGTCATGCGCGGGAAGATGCGTCGGCCCTCGGGTGACTGTGCGATGCGCATGCGTGCGATTTCGTGCGTCGGCAACTGGGTAATATCGGCTCCGGCGAAGGTGATGGTGCCCGTGCGGGCCCGCGGAGCCCCGAAGATGGTCATCATCAGCGTCGACTTGCCGGCGCCGTTGGCGCCGATCAGCGCCACGATTTCACCTTGCTTGACGGTGACGTTGACACCGTTCAGCGCACGGATGTTGCCGTAATAGGTCTCCACGCCCTTGATATCGAGCAGCGTTGTCGTGCCCATCACTTGCCCCCTCCACGCTTGCCCTGAACGGGCTTGCCTGTGCCCGCGGCCTTGCCGGAAGCATGACTTGTCGCCACCTTGCCCGCATCGACGCGGCGCGAGAATTGCGTATCCTTGCCCTGACCGAGCAGCTTCGCCTGCTTGACCCATTCCTCACGCGCGATGCGTCCGTCAAAGGCGAGATAGGCCTCGACCGCCTCGACATCGGCCTTCTTCCAGGCGCCGATCTGGTCGAAGTGGAAGATGCCGTGTTCGTTGAGCTTCTTCTCGTTGACCGTCCCGATGCCCTTGATGCGCGTCAGATTGTCTGCCTTGCCGCCACGGGGGGCAGCGAGCCGGTTCGAAACGCCTTCGGCCTTCGCGGCAGGCGCCTTGGCGGCCGTTTTCCTTGGTGCCGCTTTCTTCGGCGCGGGCTTGGCTGGCGCCGGTGCGACAGGCCTGCTTGCCACGGTGGCGGCGCGGGCGTCGACCTGCGCTGCCTTCGAAGCGCCCTTCGACACGGTCACCCGCTCGCCTTCGCTATGGCCGACGGTGTCGCTCACCGGCCCGGCAAGATACGACGACGACGTCCCCGGGCCATGCGCCGAGTCGGGACCGATATCGAGCTGTTCGATGACGTCCTCGTCACCGACTTCGGTGAGCGCGGTCTCGACCTCCTCGTCGTCGACGCCGAGATAGGCGGCGATGACACGCGGGTCGGTGCGCACCGACTGCGGATTGCCGTCGGAGATCTTGCGGCCATATTCGAGCACCACGACGTGGTCGGAAATCTGCATGACCACCGACATGTCGTGCTCGATCAGCAGGATCGAGGTGCCGGTCGTGTGCTTGATGTCCATCAGCAGTTCGTTCAGCGCCGCCGATTCCTTCGGGTTGAGGCCGGCCGCCGGTTCGTCGAGGCACAGAAGCTCCGGACCGGTGCACATGGCGCGCGCAATCTCGAGCCGCCGCTGCGCGCCGTAGGGCAAGTCGCCGGCCGGATCGTCGGCGCGATCGACGAGATCGGCCTTTTCCAGCCAGTGCTTGGCAAGCTCCACCGATTCGGCCGAGGCCTTGCGGTAGCCGCTGAAGCCGAACAGGCCCAGGATCGTGTAGCCCGAAGCCTTCATCAGCTTGTTATGCTGGGCGACGAGCAGGTTCTCCAGCAGCGTCATCCCCGAGAACAGGCGGATGTTCTGGAAGGTCCGCGCCACCTTGGCGCGCGCCGGGATCTCATGGTTGGGCAGCCGTTCCAGCAAGTAGCTGGAACCATCGGCCCGGTTGAGCGTGATCATGCCCTCCGACGGTTTGTAAAAGCCGGTGATGCAGTTGAACACGGTGGTCTTGCCGGCGCCGTTGGGGCCGATCAGCGCGGTGATTTCGCCGCGCCTGGCGGTGAAGGACAGGTCGCCGATGGCGACCAAGCCGCCGAACTTCATCGACAGGTGATCGACCTGCAGGATGGCATCGTTCATTTGCGTGGTCGCATTCATCAGCCGTGGCCCTCCTTGGTGAAGGAGCCTGAGACAGCTCTTCGTTCCTTGAGGAAGGCTGTCGGTTCACGGCTGCCGACGAAGCCGCGGGGCTTCCACAGCATGACGATGACCATGGCCATGCCGAACAGAAGCATGCGGTAGAGTTCCGGTGTGAAATCGGGCCCGAAGACCTGCTTGAGGAAGTCGAGTTCGCGCAGCGCCTCGGTGCCGCCGATCATCACCATCGCGGCGACGGCGATGCCGACCAGCGAGCCCATGCCGCCGAGCACGACGATGGCGAGGATAATGGCCGATTCCAGGAAGACGAAGGATTCGGGGCTGACGAAACCTTGCCGCGCGGCGAAGAACGAACCGGCGAAGCCGCCGAACATGGCGCCGGTGGCAAAGGCCGTCAGCTTGGTGGTGGTGGTGTTGATACCGAGCGAGCGGCAGGCGATCTCGTCCTCACGCAAGGCTTCCCAGGCGCGGCCGACCGGCAGGCGCCGCAGCCGGATGGTGACGAAGGCGGTTAGCAGGCAGAGCCCAAGGATCAGGTAGTAGAGGAAGATCTTGTAGTAGGCGCTGGACGTGGCGATGTTCAGCACCTTGGCGATGTAATTCGGGTCCGACACGTTGAACGACATCAAGCCGAAGAAGCTGACCTTGGGAATGCCGGAGATGCCGGCCGACCCATTGGTGACCTCGCGCCAGTTGATCAGCACGAGGCGGATAATCTCGCCGAAGGCGAGCGTCACGATCGCCAGATAGTCGCCGCGCAGGCGCAGCACGGGAAAACCGAGCAGCACCCCCCAGAGCGCGGCCATGGCGCCCGCGGCGGGCAACAGTATCCAGAACGACAGGCCGAAATGCGTGGCGAGAAGCGCATAGGCATAGGCGCCAAGCGCATAAAAAGCGACGTAGCCGAGATCGAGCAGACCGGCGAGGCCGACGACGATGTTCAGTCCCCAGGCCAGCATCACATAGATCAAGATCTGGATGCCGAAATTATCGACCCATTTCAACGAACCCTGCAACCCGGTGGCGACCGACCAGGCGTTGAGTGACAGCACCGCGACGACGAGGATCGGGTACAGCACCAATGCCGAGATGCCCAATTTGGTGAAGTTGGCATGGATGAAGGCGCGGAAGTAATAGATCACGCAGGCCAGCACATAGATGACCGTCAGGGCACGCAGGAATTGCAGGTAGCCGGCCGGTTCTGCCCCAACCCATCCGGCAAGAGAGCTGTTGAACACGAACAGCAGCACCATGGCGACGACCGCTCCGATGAAGGTCGGCAGGGTGAAGAAGCGGGATGCCACACTTGCCGGCATGAGCCCCGTGGCGACATCGGCGATCTTCTGGTTAGCCATGAAGGGCTGGCCGTAGGCGACATAGAGGAAACGCCCGACGGCCGTGGCGATCACCACCGCGGCAAGCAGGCCCCAGCGCTGCACCACGACCAGTTCGTTGGAAATGTTCTGGTCGGTCCTGAGGCCGATGAACAGCACGAACAGGCCAAGCGCTATCGCGCCGGCATAGAAGGCCTCGCGCAGCGCGCGCTGCATGGGGCTGGCGACGAGGTCGCGCTCTGGAGATACGGTCACGGCCATTGTCTCAGACCTTTTCGACTTCTGGCCGGCCCAAGATGCCGGAAGGCAGGAAGATCAGCACGATCGCCAGGATTGAGAAGGCGGCGACGTCCTTGTAGTCGATCGAGAAATAGGCCGACCACATGCTCTCGATGAAGCCGATGAGGAGACCGCCCAGCACGGCACCTGGCAATGAGCCGATGCCGCCAAGAACTGCCGCCGTGAAAGCTTTTACCCCGGGCGTAAAGCCGTCCGAGAAGGCGATGACGCCGTAATACATCAGGAACAGCGTGCCGGCGACGGCGGCAAGGGCTGCGCCCATGATGAAGGTGATCGAGATGGTGCGATCGACGTCGATGCCGAGCAGTGCGGCCATCTTGCGGTCCTGCTCGCAGGCGCGTTGCGCCCGGCCGAGCGAGGTCTTGTTGACCAGGTACCAGAACAGCGCCAGAAGCAAAGCGGTGACGATGACGATGATGATCTGCTTCAGCGACACGCTGACGCCGTTGATGTTGTAGACCTGGCTGACCATCGGCGGGATCGGCTTGTTGCGCGGGCCTTGCGTCACCTGGACGAAGTTCGACAGCGCGATCGACATGCCGATGGCGGTGATCAGCGGGGCCAGCCGGAACGAACCGCGCAGCGGCCGGTAGGCCACCTTCTCGATCGTCCAGTTGTAGAGGCTGGTGAGCAGCATCGCCACGATCATCATGACCAGCAGCGCGATGACCACGGGCACCGAATAAAACAGCGCGCCGAGGATGAGGAAGACGATCAGTGCCGTGAAGGCGCCCACCATGAAGATATCGCCATGGGCGAAATTGATCATGCCGATGATGCCGTAGACCATCGTGTAGCCGATTGCGATCAGCCCATAGATCGATCCCAGCGTCAGCCCATTGATAAGCTGCTGGACAAAATACTGCATGTGTACATGGCTCCCCTGGAATGTCGCCCATGCAGACGCATTCCTTTTCGTATTTCCCCTAGTCGTAAAGTTTCGAGCCCGGATTGCAACGTGATTTTTTTGACCGCTCCGCGTGGTTCCAAGTCACGTCTTCCCGATCGCTCGTTTTTCGCACCCAGCCCCTGGACTATCGCGGACCCTATCATTGGCATAACGCAATGTCTTTGACGATTGCGCCGCATCATGCGCTCCGTTTCGAAGAAATCACCGTCAAGATTAGGTGATGAGAAGAATCGTTGCGCTCCTGACATGGTTCGTTTTTCGTCACACTCCTTTCCGCAAGGTCAGGATTCTCCTACTTGACCACGAAACCATGCGCGAACGGGTCGCGGTCGTCGATGAAGATGGTGTTCAGTCCGGTCATGCGCGCCCAGCCGCCGATCGAGGGGATGATCGCCGGCTTGCCAGCCACGGTGACCTCTTTTTCGACCTTGCCCTTGAACAGCGAGCCGATGATCGATTCATGGACGAAGGCGTCGCCGGCCTTGAGCTTGCCCTTGGCATGAAGCTGCGCCATGCGCGCCGATGTGCCGGTGCCGCAGGGCGAGCGATCGATCGCCTTGTCGCCGTAGAAAACGGCATTGCGGGCATCGGCGCCCTCGACCGTCGGCTTGCCGGTCCACAGCATGTGCGACAACCCGGCGATGCCGGGGTTCTCCGGATGCACGAAGGAATACTTCTCGTTGAGCCGCTGCCGCACCACCGGGCTCCAGGCGATGAAGTCGCCGGCGGAATGGTCGGCCATATCGCGATAGTTCGCCTGCGGTTCGACGATGGCATAGAAATTGCCGCCATAGGCGACATCGACGATTATTTCACCCAGCCCTGGACATTCGACTGTCAGCCCTTCGGCATGGAGGAAGGACGACACATTGGTGATGCGCACCTCCTCGACATACTCGCCAACCTGCTTGTATTCGGCGATGACCAGGCCGGCCGGCGTGTCGAGCCTGAGCACACCCGGCGTCTTCGGCTTGATCAAGCCGTGCTCGATGGCCATCGTCACCGTGCCGATGGTGCCGTGGCCGCACATGGGCAGGCAACCGGACGTCTCGATGAACAGGATGGCGATGTCGCAATCCTCGCGTGTCGGCGGATAGAGGATCGAGCCGGACATCACGTCATGGCCGCGCGGCTCGAACATCAGGCCGGTGCGGATCCAGTCATATTCGGCGAGGAAATGCGCGCGCCGTTCCATCATCGTCGAGCCCTGCAGCAGCGGCCCGCCGCCGGCGACCAGCCGCACCGGGTTGCCGCAGGTGTGGCCGTCGATGCAGAAGAAGGATTTCTTGGCCATGTCGCTCCTCAAGATCAAAACCGTTGTGGGCTGAAGGGGGCCAGATCAACGGACGAAGTCTGCCCCAGAACGAATTCCCTGATCAACCGCCCGGTTGCCGCGGCCTGGGTCAGGCCGAGATGGCCGTGACCGAAGGCGTAGATCACCGACCGGCTTCGCGTCGCCCTGCCGATGACGGGCACCGAATCCGGCAGCGATGGCCGGAACCCCATCCATTCGCGTCCGCCCGAGGGATCGAGCCCCGGAAGGAATTTCTGCGCCTTCTGCAGGAGCGCTTTCGACCTGTTGAAATTGGGTGGCCGCTCGATGCCGCCAAGTTCCACGGCACCCCCGACGCGCAGGCCCGTTTCGAGCGGGGTGATGACGAAGCCATGACCGGAAAAGATCAGCTGCCGCGTCACGTCGAAAGCGCTCGTCGGCAGCGTCGTGTTGTAGCCGCGCTCGGTCTCCAGCGGAATGCGATCGCCGAGTTGCCGCGCCAGCAGGTGCGACCAGGCGCCCGCGGCAATGACGATGCGCCTGGCTTGTCTTGTCGAGCCATCGGCCAGCGTCAGTGTCGCACCATCCTGATTCGCGGCGACGCGGTCGATGCGGGCCATCTCGAAGCGGGCGCCTTTGGATTGCGCGTAAGCCCACACCGCCTTGCCGAGCAGTTTTGGATCGGCGACCGTCTTCCATCCCGGCACGAAGGTGCCCTTGACGAAGCGCGGTGACAACCCAGGCTGCAAGCCCGCGAGGTTCTCGCCCTCGACATGGCGGAAGCCGATGCCGAAGCGCTCGCGCGCCGCCCAGCCCGACAGTGAGGCGCGGAACTCGGCTTCGCTTTCGTAGAGCTCGAGCGAACCGTCCTCGCGCAGCATCGGCCGCGTGCCGGACCGATCGAGCAGACCCATCCATTCGGCCTCGGCAAGCTTCATCATGCCGGCCTGGGCCATCAGGCTCGCCTCGTATTTCCCCGGCGCGCCGGCGCGCCAGAACCGGATCAGCCAGGGCAGCAGCTTGGGCAAGTAGGCGGGCGGGATGCTGAGCGGGCCGAGTGGATCGGCCAGCCATTTCGGCAGCTGCCTGATCATGCCCTTGTGCGCCAGCGGCAGCACGTCGGAAAAAGCAAAGGCGGCGGCATTGCCTGAGCTCGTCTCCTCGCAGATGCCGGTGCGATCGAAGACCGTGACATCCAGCCCGGCCTCGGCGAGGAAGGCAGCCGCGCAAATGCCGATGATGCCGCCACCGACGATGGCAATGTCTTTCCCTTCTCCCCGTTCACGGTTAGAAGGCGCCCGAAGGGCGGGGCGGCGCCCCGCTTCTGTCGATTTGGTACTTCCTGTCACGTGGGCGCTGCCCTTCACCTGGCTGCCGGCACCTTCTCCTTAGAACTGTGGCAGTGTCGGCCGTACCGCCAGCGCATCCTTGACGATCTTCTCGACGGTCTTGCGGCGTTCGCCCGACAGCGGCATGCGGGGCATGCGGACGCGATCGTTGGTGTTGATGGCGAACACTTCGGCAAGCTTGATGTTCTGCACCAGATAGGTCGAGACATCGAGGTCGAGCAGCGGCCGGAACCAGCGGTAGATGGCGAGCGCCTCTTCGCGGCGGCCGTGCTTCATCAGCTGGTAGATGGCGACGGTCTCGCGCGGGAAAGCGGTGACCAGGCCGGCCACCCAGCCGATAGCACCGACGGACAGTGCCTCGAAGGCGAGGTTGTCGACACCGGTGAACAGGTCGTAGCGGCTGCCCAGGCGGTTGATGATCTCGGTCGAGCGGCGGATGTCGTCGGAAGATTCCTTGATGGCGACGAAGCGCTTGTCGGATGCCAGCTCCTCCATCTGGTCGACGGTGACGTCGACGCGGTAGGCAAGCCGGTTGGAATAGATCATGACCGGCAGGTCGCCGGCCTCGGCCACGGCGCGCAGGGCCGCCACCGTCTCTTCCGCGTTGGTGTGGTAAATCGGGCTCGGCACCACCATCAGTCCGTTGGCGCCTTCCTTGGCGGCGCGCCTGGCGATGCTGGTCGCCTCGCGGGTGCCGGCCTCGTTGACGGTCAGCAGCACCGGCTTCTTGCCTGCGATCTTCTGCGCGGTCTTCAGCACCTCGATCTTCTCGTCAGGCGACAGCATCGGCCCTTCGCCGAGCGAGCCGCAGACGATGATGCCGTCGCAGCCGGCCTCCATCTGCAAGCTGAAGCAACGCTCCATTTCGGCGTGGTCGAGCCGGTCGTCGGCGGTGAATTTGGTCGTGACGGCGGGGAAAACTCCGGTCCACATGGCTATTTCTCCATCTGATATATCAGCCGTATATCTGTTAGGAAAGCCGCTGTCAATGCAGAATTCGGTATGATATATTCTAGATATATCAGGAGACCGGCTTTGATATCCATGGAAGCAACCACCCTGTCCGAGCCCGCGGCGACCAAGGCTTACCGTGTCCTTGAGCACATGGTCGTCACGCTCGAACTGGCCCCGGCGAGTTTTGTCACCGAGGGTTCCTTGATCGAGCGGCTGGCGCTCGGCCGCACGCCGGTGCGCGAGGCGATCCAGCGGCTGGCCTGGGAAGGGCTGCTTGACGTCAGGCCTCGCGCCGGCATCGCGATCGCGCCGCTGCATCCCGGCGACTGGCTGCGTGTGCTCGATGCCCGGCGCGGCGTCGAGGTGGTGCTCGCACGATCAGCCGCCCGTTTCGTCACCCGCGAGGCCGCCGACCTGTTCCACGAGGCGGCGCTCGCCATGCAGAAGGCAGTGATATCAGGCAACGTGCTCGCCTTCATCCAGGCCGACAAGGCGCTCGACGAGGCGCTGGCGCTGGCCGCCGACAACCCGTTCGCCGCCCGGCTGGCCGCCCCCCTGCAGACCCACAGCCGCCGCTTCTGGTTCCGCTACAAGGCGGACACCGGGCTAGCGGAATCCGCCGAGCACCATGTCGCGTTGATCCGCTCCATCCTGGACGGCGACGAGGAAGGCGCCGCCAAGGACGCCAAGAAACTGATGGCTCTGCTGCGCGGCCATGCCGAGGTGGCCGCGACGCGCTAACTGCAGAAATAGTTCAAGCGCCCGGCAAGGCCGCCTTGATGGTTGGGCTGTCCCAGCCCTCGCCGACCGACAGGATGCAACTCTGGCCCTTCGTGTCGGAAGCCAGAACCGTCCAGCTGCCTTGATCGGAAACGAACACTTCGAGGACCACATTGGGATTGATCAGGCCGCGCCCGGCTTCGCTTTCGTGGAAGTTCTCACCGAGCGCTTTCACGATATCGGCGCGTGCCGCGCATTGCCCGGCCGCATTTGCCTGAGCAGCGCCGGTGCACATCGCCATCGCCGCAACGAACAGTGTCGCCGTAAGTCGTCGTGTCATCTGACACCTCCTTGCGCCGGACGATGCAATGCCACCGGCCCGCCGTGCGGCGCCCTGGTTGTCTGCCGCGCCTCCTCCACGGCAGGATTGCAGCCCTAAGTCCCGCGAGCCCCCGCCGGTTCCATCACATTAGCGTTTGCAAAAACAAAAGGCCTAAGTCCGGGGACTTAGGCCTTGAGTAAAAATCGCGTCTTCTCGTCCGGTCAGTTCATCGTCGGGATGACGAATTCGGCGCCATCCTTGATGCCGGACGGCCAGCGCGAGGTCACCGTCTTGGTCTTGGTATAGAAGCGGAACGCGTCCGGGCCGTGCTGGTTCAGGTCGCCGAAGGAAGACGCCTTCCAGCCGCCGAAAGTGTAGTAGGCGATCGGCACCGGGATCGGCACGTTGACGCCGACCATGCCGACCTGAACACGGCTAGCGAAGTCGCGCGCCGCGTCGCCGTCGCGGGTGAAGATGGCGACGCCGTTGCCCATCTCGTGATCGTTGGCGAGCTTGATGGCGTTCTCATAGGTCGGTGCGCGCACCACCGAGAGCACCGGTCCAAAGATCTCTTCCTTGTAGATGCGCATGTCCGCCGTCACGTTGTCGAACAGGCAACCGCCCATATAGTAGCCGTCCTCATAGCCCTGCATCTTGAAGCCGCGGCCGTCGACGACGAGCTTGGCGCCTTCCTTGACACCGGTATCGACGTAACCCTTGACGCGCTCCAGCGCCTGGGCGGTGACCAGCGGGCCGAAATCGGCGGCCGAGTCCGTCGACGGGCCGACCTTCAGGCTCTCGACGCGCGGGATCAGCCTTTCCATCAGCCGGTTGGCGGTGTCGTTGCCGACCGGCACGGCCACCGAGATCGCCATGCAGCGCTCGCCGGCCGAGCCGTAACCGGCGCCGATCAGCGCGTCGACGGTCTGGTCCATGTCCGCGTCGGGCATGATGATCATGTGGTTCTTGGCGCCGCCGAAGCACTGCACGCGCTTGCCGGCCGCCGTGCCGCGCGAATAGATGTAGTGGGCGATCGGCGTCGAGCCGACAAAGCCGATGGCCTTGATGTCGGGATCGTCGAGGATAGCGTCGACGACATCCTTGTCGCCGTTGACGACGTTGAGGATACCGGCCGGCAGGCCGGCCTCGATGAACAGCTCGGCAATGCGCATCGGCACGCCCGGATCACGCTCCGAAGGCTTCAGGATGAAGGCGTTGCCGCAGGCGATCGCCGGTGCGATCTTCCAAAGCGGGATCATCGCCGGGAAATTGAACGGCGTGATGCCGGCGACGACGCCGAGCGGCTGGCGCATTGAATAGACATCGATGCCGGGGCCGGCGCCGTCGGTGAACTCGCCCTTCATCATATGCGGCGCGCCGATGCAGACCTCGACCACTTCGAGGCCGCGCTGGATGTCGCCCTTGGCGTCGGCGATGGTCTTGCCGTGTTCGCGCGCCAGGATTTCGGCCAGTTCGTCATAGTCGCGGGCGACCAGCTCGAGGAATTTCATCAGCACGCGCACGCGGCGCTGCGGATTGGTCGCCGCCCATTTGGGCTGCGCCACCTTGGCATTCTCGACCGCCATGCGCAGTTCCGCCTGCGAGGCCAGCGCCACCGTGCCGCGCACCGTACCGTCCATCGGCTGCATGACGTCCTGCTTGCGGCCGCTGGTGCCGGCGACACGCTTGCCGCCGATGAAATGACCGTAATCGATCATGATTTCTCTCCCTTTGTTTGTGATGCCGCATTGTCCGCCTTTGCGGCGGTGAAGGCAACGCGAGGGAGAACGCAACCGTTGTGCAGGAAATAGATAACAAACGAGACCTGTGCATCAATTGCCGCAAATGATAAGATGTGCTCGACATCACTGGCATGGTTATATTGAATTCTGTGGAACGCGGCGTTGACGATTGCCCCCCGGAGCATTCCCATGAACTGGGATGACGTCCGCATCTTCCTCGCCGTGGCGCGCGCCGGCCAGATACTTGGCGCCGCGCGCCGGCTGGAGCTCAACCATGCCACCGTCTCGCGCCGCATCGCGGCCCTTGAGGAAGCATTGAGGACGAAACTCTTTCGCCGGCTTACCACCGGCAGCGAGTTGACGCCGGCCGGCGAGCGCTTCCTCGATATCGCCGAGCGCATGGAGGGCGACATGATCGCCGCGCGCTCGACCATATCAGGCGAAGGAGATGACGTGTCTGGAACCGTGCGCATCGGCGCACCCGACGGCTTCGGCGTCGCCTTCCTGGCCAAGCGGCTGGGCGAACTCACCGCCCTTCACCGCGAACTCACCATCCAGCTCGTGCCGGTGCCGCGCTCCTTCTCGCTGTCGCGGCGCGAAGCCGATATCGCGATCACCGTCGAACGGCCGACCGAAGGCCGGCTGGTGGCGGGAAAATTGGTCGACTATTCGCTCGGCCTGTTCGCCTCCCGCGGCTATGTCGACGTGCATGGCCTGCCCAAAACCGCCGCCGAACTCGGCCAGCATACACTGATCGGCTATGTGCCTGATCTCATCGTCAGCCCTTCGCTCGACTATGCCGCAGAATTCAGCGCGGACTGGCGCACCAGCTTCGCCATCTCCTCGGCGCTCGGCCAGGCCGAAGCCGTGCGCTCGGGCGCCGGCATCGGCATCCTGCACACCTTCGTCGCCCGCTCGATGCCGGAGTTGGTGGCCGTCGATGTGGTCGCGCCTATCCGCCGCGCCTACTGGCTGGTCTATCACGAATCGGTCAGGCCGCTGCGCCGCGTCCAGATCGTCGCCAGCTTCATCACCAAGGCGGTCGAGCGCGAGCGGGGCCTCTTCCTGTAGAAGCGTCGTCACGGCAAAACAGCCAGGTTTCCACACGCCGCCTTTTCCTTGCCACAAAACCGCACAGTGTGGCATCACCGGTCGCCGGCCATGGGGTGGGTGTCGGGTGGGGAAATCTTTCAGAAAGCTGGCGCGGATAGACATGCGAGCCGTTCTTGCCATCCTGCTGCTGCTGTTCGTCACCGCATGTGCCAACCCATGGACAAAAGTGCCGGAAGCCGAATTGCCCAAACCGATCCGCTACGTCATGGCGCGCCCCTCGCCTTTCGTCATCGGCAATTACTGCGGTCCCGGCACCCGCACCGGCGATCTGTCGGCCCGGCCGGTCGACCGTCTCGACGCCGTTTGCCGAACCCATGACGCCTGCTACATCGCTCGCCGCAACCATTGCGACTGCGATGGCGCCCTTGTTGCCTCGGCGAGCGCAATCCGCGACGACAAGACGGCGCCCCGCAAGATGCGCAGCGAGGCGGAACTGCTGATCGCCACCTTCACCATCCCTGTCTGCAAGATTTTTCCGCAAGGTTTCATGCCGCCGCGCGACCCCGCGCAGTTGAGCGCCATGAAGGCCGGAGCCGCCGGGTGAACGTCCGCAGGGCCGTCATCCTCGTCCTGTTCGGACTGGCCGCCCTTGCCGGCTGTGCCGGCGCAGGCGGCAATGCCTGCGACCTCCTGGCGGGACAGGAGGCTTGCGCGCGGCCCTCGCTATCGGCCAGCACGCCCGGCGCGCAGGTCGCGGCGGCGCAGTTTCTCGGAGATACCGGCGACAGCGACTACGAACGACGGTTCCTGGCGCTACTTGCCAACAACCAGCTCGGTGCCATGGACCGTGCCAACGGCACCGGCCCCTTCGGGCGCAACCGCCGCGATGTCCAGAACCGCGATTTCCAGGCGACATATTCGACGCTACGGCGACTGGCCGGACCGGTCGCCAACATACATCTGCCCCCAGCCGGCATAGGCAGCGGCGACGGCCGTTTCGACGGCCGCTGGCGGGTGTCGCGGCAGACGCTCTACATCGATGCGGCGGCGCGTCCTTCGGCGCCCAAGACCTTCGATTTCTCCGGCCTGCAGGCGCGCAGCACCGAGATCGTCGTGCGGCAGGCAGGCAAGCAGCCGGCCGACATCGAGGGCACTTGCGACGGTGGATTGGCGATCCGCGCCGCCGGAGCCTCACGCATCATCGCCGCCGGCGCGGCATTCGGCTTTCGCCTGTCCGGCGAGGACGACACGGTAAGCCTGTTTCCGGGTGACAGCCTGAACCGGTGCACGGCAAGGATCCGCTCCAGCCTTGCGCCCACCGGCGCGCCCCTCACCATCCGGCGCGAAGAGATCGCCGATCCGGCGCTCGCCAGCTTGGACAGCCGCTACCAGCGCTGCCCGGCCCCCAGCGGCGCCGGCGTCGACGCCCTCGAGCGCGCTTTCTATGCCAGCCGCTGGCTCTCGCAGACCTGCGCCATGCCGATCGGCGAGCCCAGACTGCTGCGCAAGTCGCGCGACGGCTTCAACGCCAAGGTCGAGGCGCTGATGGGCGCGCCGCTGTCCGATGCGGCAATAGACAAGGGTGACCCCGAACTGCCGCTCGATTTCTCGAAGGCGCCAACGCTGAAGCTGATCTATCTGTCCTCGCTCGAGTTCAAGGCGGACTTTTCCGGCCGTATCGTCGAACGATTGATCCGCCATCATGCAGCGCTTGGCACCAAGGTGCGCATCATGATCACCGACGTGCTGGAACGCGACAAGGACGACGCCGTGCTGCACGGCCTGGCGGCCGAATTCCCCAATGTCGAATTGCAGGAATATCGCTGGCAGGCGGACCATGGCGCGCCGATCGACGAGCAGATTTCACAATTGCACAAGGTCCATCATATCAAAATGCTGGCGACGCTGGCGCAGGACCCCGCGCGTTCGCGCGTCATCATCGGCGGCCGCAACATCCATGACGGCTTCCTGTTCCGCCAGCCCATCGACCTGTCGCGCTATCCGGACCTCGAGCAATATGGCAAGACCGATGGATTTTCGCTGAACTACTATTCGAACTGGAGCGACTTCGACATCGAGTTCGCCGACCGGGCGACGGTCGAGACGCTGGCCGCCCATCTGTCGACGATATGGCTGCGCGACGCCGACACCAACCTGGCGCGCCCCTTCTCCGTCCCGGTCCAAGGAGATGGCCGCCCCCAGGGCAATGCCCGGCATTTCATCTCGGTGCCCTATGAGGATGATCATGCGCTGGAGGCCTATTTCGTCGAGCTTGTCGATGCCGCCCAGCACCGTATCCAGATCGTCAATCCTTACCTTAATCTGACCCCCAGTCTCGCCGAGGCCTTTGACCGGGCACTCGCCCGCGGCGTCAGGATCGACATTGTCGGCCGCATCGACCTCAAGGGCGACATCGGCGGCAAATTCCTCACCGCGCTGAACAAGCTGTTCGTCGAGAAATATGGCGACCGCATCGACATCCGCGAGTTCAAGGCGCCTGACGTGGTGCTGCATTCCAAGATCATGATGATCGACGAAAGGCTGGTCGCCATTTCCTCGGTCAACCTCAACAACCGCAGCTTCTTCCACGATTCGGAGAACGGCATGATGGTGCTCGACCCCGCCTTCTACGCCAGAATGAAGCCGGTCTATGACGACTACCTCGCGCACTCGAACCCGGTTTCCACCAAGGTGACGATCCCGTGGGCCTACCGGCTGCTGTTCGACGAGGCGTGGGTCAGGCAGGCGTTCTGATGCATGTCGCCCAAAAGCGGCTCCGGTTTTGGGGCAACGACATGCATCAAAGCAAAGAACAAAGCGCGTCGGCAGACGCGCGGGCCGCTATTTCAGATAGCGCTCCTGCGCCAGGGCACGCACGTCGATGTCGGGTACCCGGTTCGACATGATGTCGGCCAGCACCTTGGCCGAGCCGCAGGCCATGGTCCAGCCGAGCGTGCCATGGCCGGTGTTGAGAAAGAGGTTCGACAGTTCGGTGCGGCCGATCAGCGGCGGTCCGTCCGGCGTCATCGGCCGCAGCCCGCACCAGAACGTCGCTTCGCGCATGGCGCCGGCGCCGGGAAAGAGATCGCCGACCGAGTGCTCGAGGGTGCGGCGCCGCGATTCGTGCAGCCTGAGATCGAAGCCGGAAATCTCGGCCGTGCCGCCGACGCGGATGCGGTCGCCGAGCCGGGTGATCGCGACCTTGTAGGTTTCGTCCATCACCGTCGACACCGGTGCGGCGGCGGCGTCCTTGATCGGCACGGTGATCGAATAGCCCTTGACCGGATAGACCGGGATCGGCCGCTTCATCCGGCGCATGAAGTCCGCCGAGTAGCTGCCCAGCGCCATCACATAGGCATCGGCGGTCTTGAAACCCTTGCTCGTGCTGAGATTGGCGACGCGATTGCGGCTGCGGATGACACGCCAGATCGTCACGTCGTATTCGAACTTGACGCCGCGCGCCACGCAGAGCTCGGTCAGCCTGTCGGTGAACATCTTGCAGTCGCCGGTCTCGTCATGCGGCAGCCTCAACCCGCCGATGAACTTATCGCGCACCCCGGCCAGCGCCGGCTCGGCCGCGATACAGCCGTTCGGATCGAGGATCTCATAGGGCACGCCATATTTCTTCAGCACCTCGACATCGCCTGACGTGCCGTCGAGCTGCTTTTGCGTGCGAAACAGCTGCAGCGTGCCCTGGGTCCGCTCGTCATAGGCAATGCCCGTTGCTTCGCGTAGCGCCTTCAGCGTGTCGCGACTGTATTCCGCCAGCGGCACCATGCGCGATTTGTTGATGGCGTAGCGCTCGGCGGTGCAGTTGCGCAGCATCTTGACCAGCCATGTCCACATATGCGGGTCGAAGGCCGGCCGCACCACCAGCGGGCCATGCTTCATCAAGAGCCACTTGATCGCCTTGAGCGGAATGCCGGGGCCGGCCCAGGGCGAAGCATAGCCGGGAGAAATCTCGCCGGCATTGGCAAAGCTGGTCTCCAGCGCCGGGCCTTTCTGGCGGTCGATCACCGTCACCTCGTGGCCGGCCTCGGCGAGATAATAGGCCGTGGTCACCCCGATGACGCCACTGCCCAGCACCATGATCTTCATTCATTCACTCCTTACGCCATGTCCTTCATGCCGATGAACACGGCCGCACCTGCGATTCGCGCACGATCGCCGGCGAAAATCGATGCCGATCTTCCCGACCTTGCGCCTGGCTTTCACGCCGCCGACGGCCCGGGATCGTCATCTCTCTCTGTCTGCCGCATTCCTGCCGTCCCGCCAAGAGGCCGGATAGAAATGTCGGCGCTGTAGACGAGCGTCAGTCCGTGCGGCCGCGGTCCGCCAGCGGCGGCTCTTTCCCGGGCTGCCCGCCGCGCGGCTTCCGGCTGATAGAGCACCGCCTTGATCCGGATCGATTCGCGCCTGCCGTCGGGGTGCTCGAGCGAAGCCGTCTGGCCTTGCGCCATGCCAAGCATGCACAGCCCGCGCCTGGTTGCCACCGACAGGCTGGAGCCGACTGGTCCACGTATTTCGCTCTGCACCAGGGTGCGCGTCTCGGCCACACCGGCATCGACGCAAAACACCACCCGGCTGTTCAGCGTCACGATATCGGCTTCGATCGACTCGATGGGCACGACGCCGGCATTGGAAAGCTTTTCTTCGATCATCCGGACCATCGGATCCGCGAAGGCCCGTCGGCGCTCAAGCATCACTTCTAGGACGGCGTAATCCTTCGTCGTCAGGCGGCAGCTTCCGTTTTTCATCACCGCCTCCACGATCAGTGCTCGCCGCCGCAGACGGGCGTATCGACGGCCTCCACGGTCGCCGACAGTTTGCGGTCGCCTCGACCGCTCCAGCACACCACCTGCCCGATGCTGGCGCCGACCAGCGCCGTTCCCATCGGCGTCAGCACCGAAATCCGGTTTTCGGCAATATCGGCGTCGCCTGGATAGACCAGCGTGATGTGCTTGATATCACCGCTTTCGCCGCGAACCGTGACCGTCGATCCCATTCGTACTACGTCGGCCGGCATTGCCTCCGCTTCCGTGATCACCGCCCGGTCCAGCTCCGCGAGCAACTCTTCAGCCGTCTCGGGGGCGCGGTCGAGCACGGTGCTCGCCAGACCGGTCAACCTGTCATGGTCGGTGTCGCTGATCAGAATCTGTGCGGATGGACGCAGTCCCGTTGCATGTTGCATGACAAACCTCATGGATCGGCGCATCGAACAGATGCGCGCTTGCCGCCGCGCTGACGGCGGCCTGATGAAAGCCGGCAGCCGCGGAAAGCGGTGCGGCTTGATGGCGATGGGTGGATGTATGGATGCCCCGGGACGGACGAACGCCGGAAGGCGGCCGCGCCGGGGCTACGATCCCGCGATCGGGCAGACCCTGAACAAGGTTCTGATATAAGCGAGGTTGCTCATGCGCCGAACCTTGCCGACAGGCGTCCGCTTGTCAAGCGCGGCCAAACCGCTCAACCGCCAACATAGCGCCGGTGGAAGCGCGTGCCGAGACTGGCCAGGATTTCATAGCCGATGGTGCCGGCATGGCCGGCGGCGTCGTCGACGCTTTGCGAAGGGCCGAGCAGTTCGACGAGATCTCCTTCGCGAAGCTTGCCGGGCGGCAGGGCGGAAATGTCGAGAATGATCGAATCCATCGACACGCGCCCGAGGAAGGGCAGGCGCGCTCCCTCGAACCAGGCGGCGGACGCTGATCGCCGCAACCAGCCATCAGCATAGCCGAACGAGATCGTCGCCAGGCTGAGCGGCCCTTCCGCGTGATAGGTGTGGCTATAGCCGATGCCGGTGCCCTGTTCGACGCTGCGCGTCTGCGCCACCTTGGCCTGCAGCCGCACCACGGGCAGCATCGGGTTGGGTTCGGCAGGCGTCGGATTGATGCCGTAGAACGCGGCGCCAGGGCGGGCGAGATCATAATGGTAGGACGGCCCGAGAAAGATGCCGGAGGAATTGGCGAGCGAGGCGGGCGCCTCGGGCAGCATGGCGCGCAGCCGCTCAAAGGCTAACCGCTGCTGTTCATTGGCGGGATGGTCAGGCTCGTCGGCGCAGGCCAGGTGGCTCATCACATATCTGACGTCGATGCCGTCAAACGCGGTGGCATCACTGGCCATCGCCTCGACTTCGGCTGGTGCCATGCCAAGCCGCGACATGCCGCTGTCGACCTGGATGGCGGCCGGAAGTTTTCGGCCAACGCGATGTGCCGCCGCGCGCCAGGCTTTCAACTGCGCGCCACTGTTGACGACCGCGCAGAGATCGGACGCGACCGCTTCCGGCTCGGAGCCCGGCGGCAGTCCGTTCAGCACGTAGATCTCAGGTCCGGCCCCGATTGCCTTCCGGAGCGCGATGGCTTCGGCCAGCAGCGCGACGAAGAAGACGTCGCAGCCTTCTTCCGCCAGCGCCGATGCCACTTGGCTCGCGCCGAGACCGTAGCCATCGGCCTTGACCACGCCGGCGCAGCGCACGCCGCCCAGCCTTGCCTTCAGCCGCCGGTGGTTTTCGCGGATCGCACTGAGATCGATGGTGAGAATGGCCCCGGCCGCCGCCTCGCTTACGGCAGGGCCATCATCGGGCAGCAATCTTGTGGGGGCGTCGTTCATGGCGACCCTCCTTGTAGCGGATAAGATATCAATAGGACCGCTGGGCCGACACGGCAACAGCGGCCCTCGAACCACGGCCGACGCGCGACATACTAGGGAACCAGATGCCGGAACGCCGCCACCACATCTTCATAGACCTGACGCTTGAACGGCACGATAAGGTCGGGAAGGTCCTGCATCGGCCGCCACGACCACTTGTCGAATTCAGCGGTGTGGCCGCCCGGCGGCGGGTTGATCTGGATCTCGCTGGTATCGCCATGGAAGCGGAAGGCGAACCATTTTTGCGTCTGGCCGCGATACCTGCCCTTGAAGGCGATGCCGACGAGGTGGTCCGGCAGATCATAGTTGATCCAGTCCGGCGCTTCGGCCAGCATCGAGACGCTGCGCATGCCGGTCTCCTCATAGAGCTCCCGCTCCGCCGCCTGCAGCGGCTCCTCGCCCATGTCGATGCCGCCTTGCGGCATCTGCCAGAGCTGCGTCGTACCGGCGAATTCGCTGTCGGGTTCGGCAATGCGATGCCCGACCCAGACCAGCCCCTCGCCATTGACGATCATCAACCCGACACACGGGCGATAGGGCAGCGTTTCGCGGTCGACTTTTTTGGCCATAGGTGAGGTTCCAGCCGTTTTGAGAATTCGCTCTGATGAGGCAGGTGGCGAGTGATTTCGAGAACCGGAGCGGAGCGTACTTAAAGTACGCGAGCACCGGAAGCGCAGAAAGCGCCGCCAGATGCCCGCCGGAGTGGAATTATCAAGACGGCTGTTAGCCTTTTTGTGGATCGACGGCCACCGCTGAAATCGGCACGATCTCGATGCCGCGCTTCTTGGCCTCGGCCACCCATGACGACACCGTGTCGACCGTCAGGTCGAAAGCCGAGCCGATGCCGACGGCCGTGCCCTTGGCACGCGCGGTCGCTTCGAGACTGTCGAGCTTCTTCAGGATGGCGCCGCGATCCTGCACCGCGTCGATCACCGTGTCGCCGGCGACGAAAGGCACGCCATCCTTCAGCGCCACGTCTGGCGCCAGGCTGCGCGCCGACGAGCCATCGTCGATATAGGCGAGGCCCCTTTTGCCGAGCTCGGCCATGAACGGCTGCATCGCCGCCGCGTCGGAGGAAAACCGCGCGCCCATATAGTTCATGACGCCGGTATAGTTCGTCATCCGCGACAGCGCCCAGTGCAGGTTTTTCAGATTCTCGTCGGGAGTCGCCGCCACCGTCAGCGTGTTGCGGCCGGGGTTGACGTTGGGATAATCGAACGGTTCGAGCGGCACCTGCATGACGATCTCATGGCCGCTCTGCCTCGCTGCCTGCATCCAGCGGCCGATGCTGTTGCCCTGTGGCGCGAAGGCCAGCGTCACTTCCGCCGGCAGCTTGGCAATGGCCGCCTGGGTGCCGGTCTGTGAAACCGCGAGGCCGCCGATGACGATTGCTACACGTGCGCCGCGTGTGCCGGACCATGGCCGCGCATAAACGTCGAACGGCCGCCGGCCATCGGCGGAGCGCATCGGCAAGGGTCCGGTTTCACTGGTTTCTATCAGCGCCCTGTCGGGAATATGCGCGATCTTGAGGTTCTGGCCGACGGTCGACGGATCGCGAATGACGATTGCGGCCTTGGGCGGGCCGTCGCCTTCTTGCGTCTGCACATGGATGATCTGCGGACCGCCCGTCTTCGCCGGCGTCTCCACTTTTGGCATCGCCGCCGGGGCCAATGCGGGAGACGACGCGGTCGGCTCGGCCGCCGCAGTCACTTTCGGCGTCGAAACGGCGACTTCCTGCGGTTTTCGAAACGGCTTTTCCCTGAGCGCGATCGCGGCCGAGACGCCGACCACGGCCAGCACGACCGCGCTCGCCGCGATCACGCCTACGCTGATCTTGCCGGCGGCACGCGGCACCCGGACAGTCTGTCCAAGCGGGCGTTCGATGTCCTTGCCGATATCAGCCAAGCCCTGTCCCCGGTGCCCGGTTCCGAAGACGACCCCCTTCGGCAACAGATGCACGAAATCATCAATCCTGGCGCCCGCCTGGAGGCCTGGTCCTGCCCCCCGAATCAAACTGCCGGAACCTTTCGGTCCCGGCAGCATCGCATTGCTTCGTTCAACCGGCCAGACCGGTTGCCGACCTTACTGGTTGAGCACGGCCTTTTCCGGATTGGGCGGGAAGGACGGATCGGTCTTCTGGCCGCGCAGCAGCTGCTCGGCATAGATGAGCTGCAGGTCGTTCTTCGGATCCGGCGGCACATAGGCTGCGGAACCGGAGCCGGTCTTGCTCTCGTCGGCACCCTTGATATGGCCCTTGAGATCGGATTCGCCTCGCGTCAGGTCCCTGCCCTGCAGTTCCGGCGGCAGCGGCTGGTCTACCTTGATGTCGGGCGTGATGCCCTTGCCCTGGATCGATTTGCCCGACGGCGTGTAATAGAGCGCCGTCGTCAGCCTGAGCGCGCCATTCTCGCCGAGCGGGATGATGGTCTGCACCGAGCCCTTGCCGAAGGACTGCGTGCCGACCACCGTGACGCGGCGCAAGTCCTGCAGCGCGCCGGCGACGATCTCCGAAGCGCTGGCCGAGCCGCCATTGACGAGCACGATCATCGGCTTGCCGTTGATGTCGTCGGTCTGCTTCGGCTTGGCGTCGAAGCGGGTGACGTCCTTCGGATCGCGGCCGCGCGTCGAGACGATCTCGCCGCGCTTCAGGAAGGCATCCGACACGCTCACCGCCTGGTCGAGCAGGCCGCCCGGATTGAGGCGCAGGTCGAGCACATAGCCCTTGAGCTTGTCGTCCGGCACCTGCTTCTTGATGGTGTCGATGGCGTTCTCGAGGTCGTCATAGGTCTTTTCGGTGAAGGAGGTGATCTTCATGTAACCGATGTCGTTCTCGACCCGGAACTTGACCGCCTTGACCTTGATGATGTCGCGCACCACCGTCAGTTCGATCGGCTTGTCGGCGCCCTGGCGCAGGATGGTGAGCTTGATCGGCGTGTTGACCAGGCCGCGCATCTTGTCGACCGCGTCGTTGAGCGTCAGGCCGCGAACCTCCTCACCGTCGATCTTGGCGATATAGTCGCCGGCCAGCACGCCCGCCTTGGCAGCCGGCGTGTCGTCGATCGGCGTGATCACCTTGACCAGGTCGTTCTCCATGGTGACCTCGATGCCGAGGCCGCCGAACTCGCCCTTGGTCTGCACGCGCATGTCCTGCGCCTGCTCGGCGTTCATGTAGGAGGAATGCGGGTCTAGCGAGGAAAGCATGCCGTTGATGGCGTTCTCGACCAGCGACTTGTCGTCGGGCGGGGTCACATACTGGGCCCGCACCCGCTCGAAGATGTCGCCGAAGATCGCCAGTTGCTTGTAGGTCTCCGACCCTGCAGCGTTCGCCGCCGAGCCGGGTGCGCCATAGACAAGGCTCATGGCGGAGGCGCCCATCAGCGCACCGGCAATCAGAAGCGACAGTTTCCGCATCATTTCACGTCCTTCCAGAAAAACGGTCCGCCCACCATGGGGCCGGATCGACGGGTTTTCCATCCTTGCGGAACTCGACATAGAGTTCCGGCGTGGCATTTCCATTCTTCGAAACCGAGGTGCTTGCCACCCGGGCTTCTCCCATCGCACCGACCGGCTCTCCTGCGAGCACTGACTGGCCAGTCGCGACGCTGATTCTGCTCATCCCAGCCAGAACGACATGATAACCGTCGCCGGCATTGAGGATCAAGAGCTGACCATAGGAGCGAAACGGTCCCGCATAAAGCACATTCCCATCCGCCGGCGCCGTAACGATGGCTCCCGATTGTGTCGCAACCATGTCCCCAAGCATCAAGGCGCCGTTACCGTCGTCGGCGCCGAACCGGCGTTTGATGCGGCCGGTGACCGGCAAGGCGATCTGTCCCTGCAGTGCCGAGAAAGGCGTCGCCGCGGTCAGCCTGTTGCCTTCGGGAACCGGCAGCGATGCTGTCTGGTCGCCACCGGGCTCGGCCTTTGCCGCATCGGCTGCCTTCGCGGCATCCGCGGCCTTGCGGTTCTTGTCGGCCTGCGCTTCGAGCGAAGCGATCAGATCCTTCAGGCTGCTGGCTTTGGCGGCCAATTGCTCGGAACGCTGCTGTTCGGCCGCCATCTGCGCCTTCGTGTCGGCCTCGATCTTCTGCTTGGCCTCCAGCAGCATGCCGAGCCGCTTCTTCTCCGCCGCCTGGTCGCCGACCGCTGCCGTCAGCCGCGTCCGCTCGGCCTCGATCGAGGCCGTCACCCGGGTCTGCTCCTTGAGGTCGGCCAGCAGACTGTCGGTCTCCAGGCGCAATTCCGGCACCACGGCGCCGAGCAGGATGGCGCTGCGCACCGACGACAGCGCGTCCTCCGGCTTGACCAGGATCGCCGGCGGCGGATTGAGCCCCATGCGCTGCAGGGCGCCCAGCACTTCGGCCAGCACGTCGCGCCGCGCCGCCAGTGAAGCGCGGATCTTCTGTTGCTGGCCCTTCAGTCCTTCCAGCTTGGCGCCGATGTCCTCGATGTCCTGGCCAAGCTTCTGTTCGGTCATCGCCGACTGGATCAGCGCGGCGGTGATCGAGGCGTGGTCCTTCTTGACCGTGGCGATATCGGCGGCGAGCTTCGCCAGCCGTTCCGACGACAGCGTTATTTCCTTGGAAACCTGCTCGTATTCCGCGCGGCTCTGGTCCGGATCGGGCGCCATGTCGAGCGTGTTTTCGGCCCGCGCCGCATGGAGCGACAGAAGCACCGCCGCCGCCGCGATACCGCACGCGCGCCAGGAACTCCCGGTCGATGAGCCCGTCGTCGATTTCCAGCCTTCAGACATTCGCGATCGATTCTATCCGCTGCTTCGTTAACGAATCATCAACCATGTTAGCGCCTGTCGCCCAAGGGGTCGCAATAACGCCCTGCAAAGCAAAGGCAGCCCCAGAATGAATTTTACGCGGCATTGGGGCTAAATTCGGTGCGACCCGGCGGCTTTCAGGATCTGTGATAGGGATGGCCCGACAGGATCGTCGCCACCCTGTAGAGTTGTTCGCCCAGCATCACGCGCACCAGCTGATGCGGCCAGGTGAGCGCCCCGAACGACAGCACCAGCTCGGCTTGGTCACGCAGCGGCGGATCGTGGCCGTCGGCGCCGCCAATGGCGAGCACCAGCGCCTTGCGTCCGCCATCGCGCAACTGTCCGATACGGCCGGCGAAATCCTGCGAGGACAGGCTCTTGCCTTTTTCATCGAGCAGGATCAATGCCGTGCCTGGCTGCAGCTGCGCCTGCAGGCGCGAGCCTTCGTCGCGCTGCCGCTCGCTGGCGCTCTGCGCGCGGCCCTCGGCGATCTCGGTGATGCCGGCGAATTCGAGCCCCACGGCGGGTCCGCTCTTGGCGAAGCGCTCGAAATAGCGGTCGGCCAACTCCCGCTCGGGGCCGGCTTTCATTCGGCCCACGGCATGAACTGAAATCTTCATCCTCGCCTCTATAAGCCGCTAGTGCATGTCACCCAAGGGTGGGAGCCGGTTTTTCGGCATGGCATGCATCAACAAAGGCGGCCTAGTGGAGGGTCTCTTCCTCGAGGTCCGGCGCCTGCCACATCTTTTCGAGATTGTAGAATTCGCGGACTTCGGGGCGGAAGACATGGACGATGACATCGCCAGAATCGATCAGGACCCAGTCGGCGCCGGACAATCCCTCGACGCGCGCAGTGCCGAGGCCGGCATCCTTGAGCGCCTTGAGGAGATGATCGGCGACAGCCGCGACATGACGGTGCGACCGACCCGACGCGACGACCATGTAGTCGCCGAGGCTCGATTTTCCCTGAATGTCGATTGAGACAATATTTTCGGCCTTGGAGTCTTCCAGACTGGCAAGGACTGTCTTGATGGCACGGGACACGGCGTCGTCTACGCTGATCCTGGCCGGCGAAGGCATGATATCGGCCTTCTTCCGCAGTGCTGTTCTCAGTGTATTTCCTTTCGCAGCAAGAACAACCAAATCACCCCTTGAAGCAGGTGACACCTCTTAGATAGGCAGAGTTCCGTTGCAGTTTCAAGACGGAGCCCCAACTCACGCGAACTCGCCGACTGGTATATTGTTCCACGCGAGACGCAGAAACATCGGAACCCAGGCGTTCCGCAGCGGTTATCGGCTGACCGACCAACCGGAATCCCATCATGCCGATCGACCCGCAAAACACCCTTCTCACCGTCCAGGCCGGCCTCGCGCAGCTGAGTACGCTGATCGTTTCCTATTCCTTCTCCGCCATCGGCGCCGTCATCCTCCTGGTGGTCGGCTACATCGTTGCCAACCTTGCCGAGCGCTCGATCTCGGCTGGCCTCGGCCATATCCACGGTTTCGACGCGACGCTGCGGCATTTCTTTTCCAAGATCGTCCGCTACGCCATCCTGATCCTCGTCGTCATCATGGTGCTCGGCCAGTTCGGCGTGCAGACCGCATCGATCATCGCCGCGATCGGCGCGATCGGCCTGGCCATCGGTCTCGCGCTGCAAGGCACGCTGCAGAACATCGCCGCCGGCATCATGCTTCTGGCGCTGCGGCCGTTCCGAATCGGCGAATCGGTGGAGGTCGGCGCCATTGCCGGTTCGGTCGAGGAAATCGGCCTCTTCGCCACCAAGCTCAGGACCGCCGACGGCGTCTATATACTGGCCCCCAATTCGACGCTGTGGAACCAACCGGTACGCAATTTCACCCGTAATGGCGTGCGTCGCACCGACATCACGCTCAGCATCGGCTCCTGGAACGACATAGACGGCGCGCAGAAGACATTGCTTGGCATTGCCGGCGCCGAGAAGCGCATCCGCCGCGAACCGGCGCCGATCGCCTTCGTGGGCGCACTCGGCGATACGACCGTTTCGCTCACCTTGCGCTACTGGACCGCGGCGGCGGACTATTTCGCCACCCAGATCGATATGACCAAACGCGCCAAGCAGGCCTTTGACAGTGAAGGCATCTCCATCCCGCTGCCACCCCCGGAAGCACCGTCGCCCGAGACCCGCAAGCAGTAATCAACCGCCTCTGCGGCGGGCCTCTTCGTCCGGCGCGAAGGCGAGTTCCACCGGCAGCGGTGCTTGCGCCGACATCGGCGCGAAACTGCCCGTGGCGGCCGCCGGAACAGGCCGCACCGCGATCACCCGCCACAGCACGAACAGGCAGAATGCCGAGGCGATGACGATGCCGACATAGATGAAGGTTGCCGTGCCGAAGACGGCGGAAAGCGCCGTGACGATGCTTGGCACGATGAAGCCGGCAAGCGACCAGGCAAACAGCATCGAGCTCGACAGGGCAAGCAGTTCATCCTTCCTGGCGCGGTCGGCGGCATGCGCGCTGGAGAGCGCGTAGATCGATTCCGCCGCCCCGTCCCAAATCAGGTAGATCACCAAAAGGGCCATCAGCGCACCGCCGTCGAAGGCTACGGCCAGCACGCTGGCGAAGACCGCGAGCGCCGCGGCGCCGGCAAGCACGTAACGCCGATCGGTGCGGTCGGAAAGCCAGCCAAGCGGTATCTGCAGGATCAGCGTGCCGACCGGCATTGCCGACAACAGCAGCGCCACGTCGGCCTGGCTATAACCCTTGGCCGTGGCATGGATGGGGGCGAAGCCGGAAATGATCATCGACAGGCCGCCGACCGCCAGCATGCCAGCGACCCCGACCGGCGAAATCCGCCAAGCCTGGCGCAGCGCCACCGAAGCAGCCTGCGGCGCCGGCGGCTGGGCAAGGCGCGTCATGCCGACAGGCAGGATCGACAGAGCGGTGAAGGTGACGCCGATCAACGGCGCCGCGGCCGTGTGGATGTCGATGACGGCAAGCGTCGCATAGCCGACGCCAAGGCCGGCAACGTAGGCGACGTAGAACACCGCCATCACCCGGCCGCGTATGGCGTTCGGCAGCGCGTCGTTGAGCCAGCTCTGGGCGACGATGAACAGCCCGCATATGGCAAAGCCGTAGAGCGCACGCGCCACGATCCACAGCAGCGGATGCGGTCCGGCGCCGATGGCGACATTGGACAGCGCGATCAATGCCGACAGCACCATGAAGGCGCGTGCGTGGTCGACCCTGCGCACCAGCGGGCCGGTCAGGATACAGCCGGCAAGGCCGCCGGCCGACAGGCCGGTGACGATCAGCCCTGCCCAGACCGGGTCGAACCCCTCCACGCCGAGCCGGACGGGGATATAGGCGAACATCAGTCCGTTGCCGATGGCAATCAGCGCCATCGACACGATGACGCTGGCAATCGCGGTCAGCGGCGTCGGTGCACTGCCCTGTGTCGGATCGATTTGGGGGTGGGTTTTCTTTTGGACCGCCATGGCTGATCAGCATCGCCCATCGGTCAGGCGGACGCCGCTGTAAAAACGACATGGCCGGATGGACGAGATGCTCAACCCTTCGTCATTTTCCGGATCGCGGTCGACGACAACGAGGAACGCGGACCGTGGATGAAGGTCCAGGCCGGCGCCTTCATGCGGGCGAGCAGCGGCGCGTCGCCCTCGTCGATGCGGGCGTAATCGAAGGTCTTGGCAACCACCGACGACAGGAACGACAGCGTGGCGCCCGGACGATCGATGACTGCGATCGGAAAGGTGAGCACAATCTCGCGCCATCGCTGCCAATGATGGAAATCGCGCAAACTATCCGCGCCCATGATCCAGACGAAGTCGACGCCGGGATTGCGCGCCTTGACCAGAGCCAGCGTGTCGGCGGTGTAGCGCACATTGTGTGCCGCCTCGAAGGCCGTGACCTTGATCTTCGGGTTCCTGGCGATCTTCTCCGACAGTTGCAGCCGCTCGGCCAGCGGTGCCAGCTCGCGTGCGCTCTTCAACGGATTGCCCGGGGTTACCATCCACCACAGCTGGTCGAGCGCCAGGCGCCGCAAAGCGATTTCGGCAACCAGCGCATGGCCGGCATGCGGCGGGTTGAACGAGCCGCCGAACAGGCCGACGGCGAGGCCTTTTTCGGCGTGCGGCATCTTGAGGTGGTGGGAAGAGACCGTGGGCTGAGGGGACGAAAGCATGGTGCTAGGCGCCCCCCTCTGCCCTGCCGGGCATCTCCCCCGCAAGGGGGGAGATCAGCAGTTTCAGCGCAGGCGCAGATCTTGCAACGCCCACAATCAGCGACACCGGAAATGTCAGCCGATCTCCCCCCCTGAGGGGGGTGAGGAGTGGTCCGCGAAGCGGACGGAAAGCCAATTGCTTGGCTTTCCGAATAACGAACGCCCGGAGCGACAGCGAAGGGCCGGATCCGGCAGGACGGAGGGGGTTGCCTGGGCGCAAAGTTTCAGGCCTGGTGGGCGAAAGACATCAAGGCCTCACCTGTCCTGATCCGCGAACGCGGTATTTGAACGAGGTCAGCTGCTCCACGCCGACCGGTCCGCGCGCATGCATCTTGCCGGTGGCGATGCCGATCTCGGCGCCCATGCCGAACTCGCCGCCATCGGCGAACTGCGTCGAGGCGTTGTGCAGCAGGATCGCCGAATCGATCTCGTTGAAGAACCGTTCGACCGTCTTGGCGTCCTCGGCGACGATCGCCTCGGTGTGGTGCGAGGAGAATGTCTCGATATGATCGATCGCACCGCCGATGTCATCGACCAGCTTCACCGCGATAATGGCGTCGAGATATTCCGTCACCCAGTCGGAATCGGTCGCCGGCCTGGCGTCGGAGAAGACTTTCAACACCTCGGCATCGGCATGAATTTCACAGCCGGCGGCGCGCAGCGCGTCGAGGATCGGCACCAGATGGGTGGTGGCGATGGCGCGGTCGACCAGCAGCGTTTCGGCGGCACCGCAGACACCGGTGCGCCGCATCTTGGCGTTGACCGCGATCCGCACCGCCATGTCGAGCTCGGCGGAGCGGTCGATATAGAGATGGCAGATGCCTTCGAGATGGGCAAAGACCGGCACCCGCGCCTCGCTCTGCACCCGCCCGACAAGGCTTTTGCCGCCGCGCGGAATGATGACGTCGAGATCGCCGCCAAGCCCCTTCAGCATTTCGCCGACCGCGGCGCGGTCCGTGGTCGGCACCAGCTGGATGGCATCCTCGGGCAGCCCGGCCGCCTTCAGTCCCTCGACCAGGCAGGCATGGATCATCGAGGAGGAATTGAGCGAATCCGAACCGCCGCGCAAAATCACCGGATTGCTGGCCTTGAGGCAAAGCGCACCGGCATCGGCAGTCACGTTCGGCCGGCTTTCATAGATGACGCCGACGACACCAAGCGGCGTACGCACGCGCTCGATATGCAAGCCGTTCGGCCGCTCCCACGCGGCGATGATATCGCCAATCGGATCCTTGAGCCCGGCAATTTCGCGAATGCCGTCCGCCATGGCGCGGATGCGCGCCGGATCGAGCTTCAGCCGGTCCATGAAGGATGCGGACAATCCCGATTGCTCGCCGTTCAGGACGTCGATGGCATTGGCATCGAGAATGTCCCGTTCCCGGGCGACGATTGCCTCGGCCATGGCGGCAAGCGCGGCGTTCTTGGCGGCGGTGGTGGCGATGGCCAGCGGTCGGGCGGCAGCGCGGGCGCGGCGGCCGATGCCGGCCATCAGCGCCACGGTGTCGTCCCCGGATTTTTCATGCAGCTTCAGCATGGCTCATCCTCCGCTTATGTCGCCTTCAGCCCGC
Source organism: Mesorhizobium sp. B2-3-11 (assembly GCF_006442215.1). NCBI lineage: Bacteria > Pseudomonadati > Pseudomonadota > Alphaproteobacteria > Hyphomicrobiales > Phyllobacteriaceae > Mesorhizobium > Mesorhizobium sp. B2-3-11. Next base: position 285,645 of record NZ_VFVS01000004.1, read on the forward strand.
ACTTGGTCACTGGCCTGTACTTGGTCACTGGCCCGTACTTGGTCACTGGCCCGTACTTGGTCACTGGCCCGCACTTGGTCACTGGAATGACTCACCACAAGATCGTCGCGGTGGATCATCGCCGAACGCGCCTCGTAACCGAGCACCGTCTCGATCTCGACCGTCTTCAGGCCTGCGATCCTTACGGCATCGGCGGCATCATAGGCAACCAGCCCGCGCGCGATCTCGCGGCCCTCGGGCGACAGGATCGCCACCGTGTCGCCGCGCGAGAAATTGCCACTGACCAGTTTGACGCCGGCCGGCAGCAGCGATTTTCCCGAAATGAGCGCGCCGATGGCGCCGGCATCGACCGTCAGCCGCCCGGCCGGCTCGAGCTGGCCGGCGATCCAGGTCTTGTAGCCTTTGACAGGATTGGTGCTCGGCTTGAAGAAGGTGGCGCGCTCGCCGCGTTCGATCGCCATCAGCGGCGACAGCCTAGTGCCCGAGGTGATGATCATCGCGGTGCCGGCGGCGGTGGCGATCTTGCCGGCATCGAGTTTCGTGCGCATGCCGCCGCGCGACAGCTCGGACGCGGCGGCTCCCGCCATCGCCTCGATATCAGGCGTGATGCGGTCGACCACCGGGATGAACTTGGCTTGCGGGTCGCGGGCCGGCGGCGCGGTGTAGAGCCCGTCAATGTCGGACAGCAGCACCAGGAGGTCCGCGCCCATCATCGTCGCCACGCGCGCGGCCAGCCGGTCATTGTCGCCATAGCGGATTTCGGAGGTCGCCACCGTGTCGTTCTCGTTGATGACCGGCACCGCCTTCATCTTGAGCAGCGTCGAGATCGTCGCGCGTGCGTTAAGGTAGCGGCGGCGCTCCTCGGTGTCGCCGAGCGTCAAAAGGATCTGGCCCGACTTCAGGCTACCCTTGCCGAGTGCGTCCGACCAGGCGCCGGCCAGCGCGATCTGGCCGACGGCGGCCGCCGCCTGGCTTTCCTCGAGCTTCAAGGCACGCTTGCCGAGGCCAAGTATGGTGCGGCCAAGCGCGATGGCGCCCGACGACACGACCAGGATCTCGGCACCGCCATTGGCAAGCGCGGCGATGTCGTCGGCGAGCGAGTCGAGCCAGTCGCGCTTCAGGCCGCTCGCTCGGTCGACGAGCAGTGCGGAGCCGATCTTGACGGTGATGCGCCGGTATTTCCTGAGTGACTGCATGGTCCTACTTTTCCCAGCGCGTCTCGACCGGGGCGGCAATTTGCGCGCGGGCTTCGGCGATCACCGCCATCAGCGCGCGCTGCACCGCCTCGACGCCTTCGCCGGTGACAGCGGACAGCAGCATCGGCGCACGCCCGGCGGCGCGCTTCAAGGAAGCGACCTTCTTCTTGCGCGCGTCGGCGTCGAGCGTGTCGACCTGGCTCAGCGCCAGGATCTCGGCCTTGTCGGTCAAGCCGTGGCCATAGGCCTCGAGCTCGGCCCGCACGGTCTTGTAGGCCTTGCCCGGGTTCTCCTCCTGCGCGGAAACCAGGTGGAGCAGCACGCGCGTGCGCTCGACATGGCCGAGGAAGCGGTCGCCGATGCCGACGCCTTCATGCGCGCCTTCGATCAGACCTGGAATGTCGGCGATGACGAATTCGCGCGCATCGATGCGGGCGACGCCGAGGCCCGGATGCAGCGTCGTGAACGGATAGTCGGCGATCTTCGGCTTGGCCGCGGTGACGGCGGCGAGGAATGTCGACTTGCCGGCATTGGGCAGCCCGACCAGTCCGGCATCGGCGATCAGCTTCAGCCGCAACCAGATGTTGAGCTCCTCGCCCGGCAGGCCGGGATTGGCGCGGCGCGGCGCCTGGTTGGTTGAGGTCTTGAAATGCTGGTTGCCGAAGCCGCCATTGCCGCCCTTGGCCAGGAGAAACCGCTGCCCGACAACGGTGAGGTCGCAGATCAGCGTCTCATTGTCCTCTTCGAAGACCTGCGTTCCGGCCGGCACCTTCAGCGTCACATCGGCGCCCTTGGCGCCGGTCATGTTGCGGCCCATGCCGTGGACGCCGGTCTTGGCCTTGAAGTGCTGCTGGTAGCGATAGTCGATCAGCGTGTTCAGCCCGTCAACCGCTTCCAGCCAGACATCGCCGCCGCGGCCGCCATCGCCGCCATCCGGCCCGCCGAACTCGATGAACTTCTCGCGCCGGAACGACACCGAACCGGCGCCCCCGTCGCCGGAGCGGACATAAACCTTGGCTTGATCGAGAAATTTCATGGGATCGCAGTTTCTTTTATTGGCCTTGCGGCATTGCTCTAAACCTTGGGCCTTGCTCTAAACCAAGGCGCGGCGAAGGGCGAGGCCGTTTTATGACGATGGCCACGCGGGGTTGGCCGGAGAGATTGCGGCATGAAGCTTGTAACCTACAACATCCAATACGGCATCGGTCTCGATGGACGCTACGATGTCGGGCGTATTGCCGATGCCGTACGCGGCGCCGACGTGATCGCCCTGCAGGAGGTCACCCGCAACAACCCCAGGAACGGCAGCCGCGACATGGTCGCCGAGATCGGCGAGGCGCTGCCCGAATATTTCGCCGTCTACGGCAGCAATTTCGAGGCCAATATCGGCTCGCGCATCGAGGATGGCCGCGCCATCACCACCACCTTCCAGCTCGGCAATATGGTCCTGTCGAAAACGCCAATTCATCTGTCGCGCAACCTGCTTTTGCCGCGCAGCCGCAGCTTCGAGATGATGAACTTCCAGCGCGGCGCGCTGGAGGCGCTGATCGAGACGCCGCTTGGTTTCATCCGCTTCTATTCCATCCATCTCGATCACCGCAGCCCGGTCGAACGCGCCAGCCAGATCCAGTTCCTGCGCCGGCGCCTGTTGAACTATGCGCTCGAAGGCGGCGCGCTGTCCGGCGTCGCCGAGATCGGCCTGCCGGAATTGCCGCATCCGGAAGCCTTTGTCGGCATGGGCGATTTCAACATGCTGGCCGGGTCGCCCGAATATGTCGAACTCGCCGGCCGGCCGGACCATGAATTCGGCATGCCGCTGACCGCAGACTTCGCCGTCGATGCCGCCATGCGCCTCGATGTCGCCGGCGACGATCTCGTCTCCTGGGTCGATCCCAAGGACCCCGCCAACACCAGCCGCCACAAGCGCATCGACTACATCTTCACCAGCGCATCGCTGGCCAGATCGCTGCAGCGCCTGTGGGTCGACCATCAGGCAACCGGTTCGGACCATCTGCCGGTGTGGGCCGAACTGGGCTGAGCCCAGTCCAGCCCGGCACCCTTGGTATCGACCTGGACCCCGATGTGTGTTGAGATTCAGGTCAGGCCGAGCCGAAAACATTGGTTTTCGAGAACCGGAGCGGAGCGTACTTATCGTACGCGAGCATCGGAAGCGCAGAAAATCAACGTTTGCAGGCCGGCCTCACCTGAATATCAGCACACATCAGAAGTGCACCCAGTTGCGCAGGCTGGTCCAGGTCTTCCTGTCGAGCCGGTAACGCTCGACCGGCACCTGGCCCGCCACGATCGAGTTCAGCATGCCTTGGCCGGCATACTGGAAGCCGCACTTGTGGATCACCCGGCGCGAGGCCGGATTGATGACCCGGGTCGAGGCATGCAGCACCTGGATCGAGGTGCTCTGGAAGGCGAGATCGACCAGCGCGTGGGCTGCTTCGGTCGCATAGCCGCGCTTCCAGTGGGGCTCGCCGATCCAGTAGCCGAGCTCCAGCCCGCGATCGGTGGTGTTCAGCCCGGCGCAGCCGACGAAAGTGTCGGTGCCGGCCAGCGTCAGCGCATAGGCAATGCCGGCGCGGCGTGACTTGGTCATGGCGAGGAAAGCGCGAGCCTCGGCTTCGCCATAGGGGTGCGGCATGCGTGCCAGCATCTCAGCGACGTGACGGTTGTCGGCAAGCTCGACCAGTTGCGCGATATCCCGCTCGTCTGGAGCCCGCATCACCAGCCGCTCGGTGACCAGCACCGGACAATCTATCGCGTAACTTTCGTCTTCTGAGTCTTCCGCTTCGGCAACCATTTCAAAGTCCTCCAGGCAAAAGAAAAGGGAGATGGAAACCCATCTCCCCTGATCCTTTTCCTGGCTTTGCCAGACACCGGTCCCGAGATGGGTGCCGGTGTTCTAGTGCGGAACCGGCTACTCCGCGGCTTTGGTAATCGGATTGACCGATACGTAGGTTCGGCCGTTGGCTTTTTTGTTGAACGTCACGGCGCCTGTTTCGAGCGCGAAAAGGGTGTGGTCCGTGCCCATGCCGACATTGACGCCGGGATGCCAGGTGGTGCCGCGTTGACGAATGATGATGTTGCCCGGGATGACGGCTTCGCCGCCGAACTTCTTCACGCCCAGACGCTTGGAATGCGAGTCGCGACCGTTGCGCGACGAGCCGCCAGCTTTCTTGTGTGCCATCTAACTAACTCCGTTGCGCCGCGAGGCGCCTAATAGGCGTTATGAACGCGTTCGCGTTCCGTTTCAAGTCCGATCCGGCTGATGTTTGGCCGGAAAATTACTTCTTCGCCAGTTCCTTGGCCTGTTCGCGCCAGTCCTTGATCTGGTCGGCGCTGAACGGCATGTGCTCGTCGATCTTGGCGACATCCTTGTCGGACAGCTTGGCGAGCTGCGCGAAGGTGATGATGCCCTGCTCGGCGAGATCCTTGGCGGCGACCGGGCCGATGCCCTTGATCACGGTCAGGTCGTCCGGCTCGCCCTTCGGCGCCTTGAACAGCGGCGCGGCCGCGGTCTCGGCTGCCTTGGCCTTGGGCTCCTTCTTCGGCGCGGCTTCCGCCTTCGCTTCGGTGGCTGCCTCTGCCTTGGCTTCCTTCTTCGGCGCCTTGACCGCTGCAGTCTTCGTCGGCTTGGCGCCACCCAGCAGGATCTCGGAGATCCGCACGGTGGTCAAAAGCTGGCGATGGCCGATCTTGCGGCGCGAATTCTGGCGGCGGCGCTTCTTGAAAGCGATGACCGTGCGGTTCTTGCCCTGCTCGACGACTTCGGCGGTGACCAGAGCGCCATCGACGAACGGCGCGCCGAACGTGACATTCTCGCCCTCGCCATGCGCGAGCACGTGGCCGATCTCGACGATGTCGCCGACATTGGCTTCGACTTTTTCGATCTTCAGGAGATCGTTGGCGGCAACGCGATACTGCTTACCGCCCGTTTTAATGACTGCGAACATTTTTTGCCTTTCGCTGTTCGGTTCGGCCTTGATGATCCGCCTCTGGCGGTTCGGCCGTCTTTTTGTCAGTCTGCGGGTTCAAAAAACAAGCGGCGCGGAAGAACCCTCCACGCCGATTGCGCGCTGTCCCTAACCGAAGGTTGAGTGGGAGTCAAGGCAAACAGCCATTGCCGAGGCTGTTATTGGCCGCTCGGCGATGCGGCCGCGGCAAGCTTCTGCGGCGACAACGACGGCAAGGCTTACGCCCCGGGAGAACCGGTGACGACAGCGACGGCGGCCGAGGCCGCCAATGGCGGACCACCCGATGAGCGGCGGATGCCGCCTTGAACCCGCTGCCTGAGCACACTGCTTGTCCGGCAAGCCAAATATCGCTGGATTTGGCCTTGTAACCTGCCCGTTCAGCCGTTATCTAGTGCGCCGCGCCGGCAACGGCCGACCATGACCGCGGAGAGGTGGCAGAGTGGTCGAATGCACCGCACTCGAAATGCGGCATGGGTGCAAGCCCATCGGGGGTTCGAATCCCTCCCTCTCCGCCAGGGCCTTCGGGTCCGTTCCGGAGAGATGGGTAACAGTTCGTACCTAAGACATGGGTGACAATCTCGTGCCGAACGGATTGTCGATGGTCTGCAAGGTTCTCTGCTCCAGGTCGATGTACCCGAGATCATAGCTCATGAAGGAGACGAGCCAAATGGCGTCGTCGACTTCCTTGATGCCGAGCCGTTGACCGGCGAGCACATGCGAGATGTTGATTTTCTTCCTATGCATGCAGATGCGGCCGCAGTTGGTGACGAGAATGTCGCGGTCGTGGAAAGGGTAGTGCAAGTCCTGCAAGCCGGCATAGGCTCTTGAAGAGGGTGCGTACAGGTCCGCTGGCGCCTTCATGTCGAGCGCCTCATGCGGCTGCTCGCAAGACTTCGCCGATGAGTTCAGCGGCTCGCAGCGGACGGAGCCGGCGAATTCCCCGCAGGCCTCATGATCTCGGCGTAACCTTTGGGATTGAAGCGCAGATAAAGGAATGTTGTGGTCGTCACGCAGACAAGATGCATGGTCCATCCGGAGGCGAAGCTCCCGCTCCAGTCATGCAAGAGAGCGGTGGCAAAGGGGCCAAGTGCCGCAATAAGGAAACCGCCGCCCTGCATCAGCGCAGCCAGGGCGCCGGCCTGCTCCGGTCGCGGCAAATGATCCAGGGCTATGACGATCGCAAGCGAGAAGCTTCCACCAAGGCCGGCGCCGCATATCCCAACCCAGAGAATGGGCGACTGTGCCGGAAAGAACGCCAATCCGGCAAAGCCTGCTGCCTGCAGAAACAAGGTCAGCAAGAGCCAGGGTCGACGGTCAACGTTTGCGCGGGCAAGTATCGGCAGCGCCAGGGCCGAGATCGCTTGGCAAACGGCCATCACGGCGACGAGGTTGCCGCTTGCAACACTGCTCCACCCTTGCGCCTGGTAATAGGGTGCAAGCCACGCAACCATGGATGAATAGCCGGAATTGACCAGTCCGAATGCCGCCATCAGCGCCCATGTCCGCGGGCGGCGCAGCAGCAGGCCGGTCAAGGCGCGATCGGGTCTTGCCTCCCTGGCGTCGGACAGGACGCGGAATGCCGCGCATAGTGCGATGCCGGCGGGAACGGCGAGCCAGGCCAGTGCCGCACGCCAGCTGTAGCCACTGTTGACAAGCTGGGGCGTCAGGCGCGCGCCGAGTGCGCCGCCGCCCATGATCATGCAGGAATAGAGGCCGGTCACCGCAGGCGTGCTTGCCGGAAATTTTGCCTTGATAATCCCCGGAAAGGCCGCCTGGATGAAGGCCACCCCTGCCCCGCAAAGTGCGGCTGTCAGGATCAGTGACAGGCCGCCGGTCGCGACAAGCCTGATCAACGAGCCCGAGGTCAGCACCGCAAGAGCCAGGAGTAGGCCCCGGCGTGTCCCGACAGCCGCCTGGATGCCTGGTGCAACAAAAGCACCGACACCCATCAACAGCATCGGCAGCAGTGTCAGCATGGCCAAGCTGCTGTAGCCCATGCCGGTGTCGGCCACGATATTGGCCAATATCGGCCCCGGCGCCGTCAGGAAGGGACGCAGGTTGATTCCGACCAATACGACCAGGACAAGCAAACTCCATTGCCTGCCGGCCGCAGGCTGTGTGGTCCCCGACATGGTCTTCCTAACCTTCTGGTACAGTGCGGGCTTTGCCGATGCCGCTCATCTGGCGCCCGCCTTTTCCAGCAGGCTCACCATTTGCACGTAGCCGTTCTTGCGCGCGTGCCGCAGCGGCGTCACGCCATCCTTGTCGGCGAGATTGACGTCGGCGCCGGCGTTGATCAGCCGGCTTACGATCTCAACATGACGCGGTCCGCCATCGGCCAGAATGATGGCCTCCAGCAAGGCGGTCCAGCCGAGCTTGTTGACGTGGTCGACATCGACGCCGGCCTCAATCAGCATGCTGACGGCCTCGACATGCCCGCGTTCGGATGCCGGAATAAGAGCGGTGCCGCCGTAACGGTTGGTGCTCTTGAGGTCGGCTCCGTGCTCAAGCGTCATCTTCAGGATTTCGATATGCCCGCGGGCGCCCGCGTAAAGGTATGGGCTGTCGCTGATATTGTCCTTGGCGTTGACGTCAGCGCCGGCCTCGATCAGGGCCCTGGCGGCGTCCACCCTGTTGCGCTGGATCGCGACGAGAAGAGCCGTGCGGCCGTTTGCGTCGCGCGCGTCGATGCTGGCTCCCTTGGAAACGAGCGTCTTGACCGTGGCGACGTCGTCCTGTTCCGCCGCCGAATAAAGTGTCGTCTCATTCATGGTCTGTCCCAACGCGATCAATGGAATGCAGGCGGCGATCCCGCACCGCAGAATTCTGCGCTTCATGATCCGGCCAAGCTCCTCGATAGGCTGGCTGCGGAACCCGGATGCCTTGCCGCGGCGAACGACGCTGCCTTGCCCTGCCGGGAGGCGGTGAAATCATGCCTGGGGTGCAATTCCAGACCGACAAGCAACTCGGCAAGCCTGACAGCCGCCGAAACCCCTTCGACCACCGGGATGCAATGAAGGCCTGACAGCCGCTTCGCCATGCCGGCCATCCCGGCGCAACCAAGGACGATGGCGTCGGCGCGATCCACCCGGAGCGCCTCCCGAATCTCGGCGCCGATGATCGACAATGCCGCCTCGCCGTCCGCTTCCAGCGCCAGCACCGGAATGCCGCTTGCCCGTACCGTGGCGAAGGACGAAAGGCCGTAGCGGACCAGATTGTCCTCGAGAATGGAAATGGAAACCGGTAAGGTTGTAATGACCGTGAAGCGCCTCGCCATGATGCTCGCGACACGCGCCGCGGCCTCGCCTATGCCGATGACGGGCTTGCGCGTCAGCATACGCGCGGCGTCGAGCCCGGTGTCGTCGAAGCAGGCGATGATATAGGCATCGACGGCATCGTCCTGCTCGGCGCGTTCGATGCGCTCGAGAAGACCCGGAACCGCCATTGCGCCATCGATCGCGCCCTCGATCGAAGCAGGTCCGTTCTCGTTCTGCATGACGATGATTTCCGTGCCTGCCTGCGCTGCCCGAGATGCCGCGGCACCGATGGACGTCGTCATCGACGCTGTCGAATTGGGATTGATGATGCCGATGCGTGTCATGCGATAGTTCCTGAGGGCTGACCGATGGAACGAGCGTTGCAACCGCCGGCGATCGCCGGTGACCTGTTTCGTCTCCAGATCGACCTATTCGATCAGATCCGTGTCGCGGCTGTGCCGCCAGAACCTGGCGGGGGTCCTGAGCAGCTCGCGCAGGCCCAGCCGCTCGATCATCAGTTCCGTCTCGCGTTGCGCGGCATCGAGCACGGCATCCTGATCGACATGAACGGGCTTGCGGTCCCGCAAGAGCACGCGTCCGCCGACCAGCACGGTGTGGACATCGTTTCCATTGGCGAAATAGGTGACGCGGAATTCCGGCATGTTCGCGGGGTAGAGATGCGGACGTCGGAGGTCGACCAGGATCACATCGGCCTTCTTGCCGGGCTCCAGCGATCCGACCTCATGATCGAGCCCAAGCACGCGCGCGCCGTCGATGGTGCACATCTCCAACGCCTTGCCCGGCGGAAGCCAGCTTGGGTCGTGGAAGTAGGTGCGGTGGTAGTGCATGCATTGCTGCATGTGGCGGAACATATCCGCCGAGCGATCTGGTGCGGTCGCATCGGAGCCGATGGCGACCGTGACGCCGGCGTCCAGGAGTTCGGTCACCGGGCAACGTGCCAGAATGGCGGCTACCGCGCTGGGATTGTGCACGATGCTGGTGCCGGTCTCGGCGCAGATGGCGATTTCCTCTTGAGTAAGAGCGGTTGCATGCGAGAGCAGCGTGCGCGGTCCGAGAACGCCGATCTCTCGGGCGATCTTCACGCTGCCCTTGGTATGACCATCCTGGGTGAAGACCAGGCCGCGCTCCTCGGCGATCCCCTTGACCTTTCGCGATTGCGCCATGGCATCCCCGGCGCCGGGACCATCGAGATGCTCTTGATGCACGGTCGGCGTCAGCAGGGCGACATGCAGGCGATCCTCGTGAGTGCCATGCCAGCGGTCGGCCAGCTGTTGGGAAGTGGCAAGCTGCTGGTCGAACGATACCGGATAGTCCGTGCGGCTGGAGCCTTCCCAGCGCGCATAGGTCAGGGGATGCGGCGGGCGCGTCGTGCCGACGGCCACGACGGAACGCGTGCCGATGCCGAGCACGCCCTCCATATGCGCATTGCCATAGGCCGGGTCGTCGGTGCGCATGACGGAATCGCCGCCACCCAGCAGGGACACACCGGTCGTCACGCCGAACCGCAGGCGCTCCAGCGCGGCAAGCTGCGCCTCCGCGTGCCAGAACTCCGGCGTCGAGCCCACCGTGTAGGCCCCTTGGCATGCCCGGTACCAGAGATCACTGCGTCCGCCGCCCAACGTCTTGATCAGCCCATGCCCGGCATGAGCATGGCTGTCGACGAAGCCGGGCATGATGGCCATCCCAGTGGCATCGATCGTTTTGCACGCTGGATGGGCTGTCGCCACATCCTCCGCGCGGCCGACAGCAACAATGCGATCGCCTTTTATGGCGACGGCGCCATTGGCGATGATCCGCCGTTCGGGATCGATTGCAATGACGGTGCCGCCCCTGATCAGAACATCTGTCATGCTGCTATCTCTCACAGGCTCGCTTGAGCATTTTCTCTGGACAGGACGCGGTCGAGCGAGGGCGCGAGGCGCAGCAATTCCCGCGTATATTCATGGGCGGGAGCGGTAAACAGCGTTTCGGCGTCCGCAAGTTCGACGATCTCGCCCTGTCTCATCACCGCGACGCGGTCGCACATCTGACGTATCACCGCGAGGTCGTGGCTGATGAACAGCATCGACAGGCCCGCGAGATCGCGTAGGTCCTTCAACAGATTCAGGATCTGCGCCTGCACCGATACGTCGAGCGCCGAGGTCGGCTCGTCGCAGATCAGCAGGGATGGCCGTGGGCCGAGCGCCCTTGCGATCGCGATACGCTGGCGCTGGCCGCCGGAAAAAGCGTGGGCGAACCGCGTGCCCGCATCGCCCGGAAGCCCGACCGCCTCCAGCAGCGTCTCGGCATCCAGCCGCGCCTCCGCCGCGTTCGAGGCGAGCTTGTAGAACAGGATCGGTTCCGCGATGGCCGCGTTGATCCGCAGCCTCGGATTGAGGGCCGAATAAGGATCCTGAAACACCATCTGCAGAGATTGGCGAACGGATTTGTCGCGACGCGCGCCAAGCGCCGTGCCCTGAAAATCGATCGTTCCCGAACTCTGCGTTACAAGACCGGCGATGGTGTTGGCGACGGTGGTCTTGCCGCAGCCGGACTCGCCCACAAGTCCGAATATTTCGCCACGGCGCACATCGAAGGACACGTCCTTCACAGCCTTGAACACCGATGCCCTGCGGCCCGGGATGAAGGACCGCTGGCCGTACTCCACGCACAGGTTTCGCACCGTCAGCTTGGCCTCACCACCGCCGCTTGTGGCGCCGCCGGTATTCTTGCTGCGCACGGCCTGGCGCGCCTCCAGCGTTGCTTTCGTCTCCTCGCTCGGCACCGGCAGGCGCTCGAGCCGGATGTCGATCGGCGGAACGGCTCCGATCAGCGTGCGCGCGTAAGGTGCTTTCGGCTTGGCCAGCACATCACGCGCGGGCCCGCTTTCCACCACGCAACCGTTCTGCATGATCGTCACGCGGTCGGCGATTTCCGCCACCACGCCCATATTGTGGGTCACCAGCAGGACACCGACGCGGCGGTCATCGGCGAGATCGCGGATCAGCTTGAGGATCTGCGCCTGCACCGACACGTCGAGCGCCGTCGTCGGCTCGTCCGCGACAATCAACCTGGGACCGCAGGCGAGCGCGGTGGCGATGACAACGCGCTGGCGCTGCCCCCCCGACAATTGATGCGGATAGCTGCCAAGCCGCCGCTCCGGCTCGGGAATGCCGACCGCCTTCATCAGGTCGAGCGCGCGGTCGCGGGCTTCGCGGCGCCCGATCTTCAGATGCGTCAGCATGCCCTCGCACAGCTGGCTTTCCACGGTGAAAAGCGGGTTCAGGCTGGTCATCGGATCCTGGAAGATCGCGCCGACGTCGCGGCCAGGAATGATCCCCTTGGTGCGGCCGGTGCGGATGTCGATCGGTTTGCCCGCTATGGTGATGGCGCCCGAGGCAATCCTGCCGGGCGCCTGCAGCAAACCCATCACCGCGTTGCCGACGGTCGTTTTTCCCGCCCCGGATTCCCCGACCAGTGCATGAATCTCGCCGGGTAAGATCGTCAGGTCGATGTCGTCGACCGCGGCGAGGACGCTGCCGTTGGCAAGCGGATATTCGACCCGCAGGTTCCGGATGTCGAGGACGGGCGAAATTGCGTTTTCCATCAGTTCGTCATCAGTTTGGGGTTGAAGCGATCACGCAGATAGTCGCCGATCACGTTGACGGCCAGAACCAGAATCACCAGCACGATGGCGGGCATCACGGCGATCCACCACAGACCCGAGAACAGGAACTCGTTGCCGATGCGGATCAGCGTGCCGAGCGAGGGATAGGTGGCCGGCATGCCCGCGCCCAGGAATGACAGCGTGGCTTCGGTCAGGATAGCGCCGGCGAGGTTGATGGTGGCGATCACCATCACCGAGCTCATCACATTGGGAAGGATCTGGCGCATCATGATCCGGCCAGACGGAAGGCCGATGACCTTGGCGGCCCGCACATAGTCGCGGGAAATCTCCACCATGCTGGATGCCCGCACGGTGCGCGCATATTGCACCCATTCATTGATCGCGATCGCAAAGATCAGGATAAGCGGAGCCCAGCTCGTCACGGTTTCGGCGCTTAGTTGCGCGCGGGCGATGCCGCTGATCAGAAGCGCGACGAGGATCGTCGGGAAGCTGACCAGGACATCGGCGATCCGCATCACGATGCTGTCGATGATGCCGCCGAAATAGCCGGCTATCGATCCGAGCGCCACACCTATCGCGGCGGCCAGCAGCACCGCCCCGGCGCCGATCAGGACAGATATGCGCAACCCGAACAAGATGACCGACACCAGGTCGCGCCCCTGGTTGTCGGTGCCGAGCAGGAAGCGCGGATCGCCACCGTCCATGAACACAGGTGGAATTTCCATGTCGATCAGCGAATAGGAGGAGACGTCACGCGGATCGATCGGCGCGATCAGCGGGGCGAAGATCACCAGCACCAGCATGGTCGCCAGGACCAGGCCGGCAATCATCACCGAGACGGGCGGAAGCCTGCGCAGCAGGGTGGCATTCGTCGCCATTATCTTGTCCTCAGCCGGGGGTCGATGAAGGCATAGAGCATGTCGACGAGCATGTTAATCAGCACGAACAGGAAGCCGACGAAGAGGAGATACGCAGCAAGAACCGGGATGTCCGGATAACTGACGGCGTTGGTGAAGAGCAGTCCCATGCCCGGCCATTGAAAGACGGTTTCGGTGACGATGGCGAAGGCGATGAGCTGGCCGATCTGCAGGCCCGTGACGGTTACGACCGGCATCAATGCGTTGCGCAGCGCCAGACGTCCATAAATGTAGGTGCGAGGCAGACCGCGCGCGAAGGCGAAACGAATATAGTCCGAAGACAGCACGTCGATCATCTCGGAGCGCACCAGGCGCATGATCAGCGTCAGTTGGAACAAGGCCAGTGTGATCGACGGCAGAATCAGCGATTTCAGGCCGGAAGCCGTCAGGAAGCCGGTCTTCCAGAAGCCGAGATCGACGAGGTCTCCTCGTCCGGATGAGGGGAGCCAGCGAAGGTTGACGGCGAAGATCAGGATCAGCAGCAGGCCGGTAACGAATGTCGGCATCGAAATGCCGACCAGCGACAGCGACTGGATCAGCCGCGACAGGAAGCCGTTCGGCCTCAAGGCGCACACGATCCCTAACGGAATGCCGATGGCCAGCGACATGACGGTCGCGACCACCACCAGTTCCAGCGTTGCGGGAAGCCTGGTCAACAGAAGATTGACGACCGATTCCTGATAGCGAAAGCTCGTTCCCAGATCGCCGTGGAGCGCACGCCCCACGAAGCCGAGGAACTGGACCAGAAGCGGTCTGTCGAGGCCGAGCGTGGTGCGCAATGCGTCCTTCTCGGCCTGGCTGGCTCCTTCACGCACCATTGTGGCGACAGGGTCGCCGACAAAGCGGAACATGATGAAGGCGATGGCAGTTACGGCAGCCATCACGAGGATGGCCTGAAGCAATCTTACCGATAGAACCCGGATCATCAGGAATACCTTGTAGGAAGCGCGGATCGAGCCGGATGGGATTTGCACCGGCCGCCGGTGGGCGTGCGCAAAAGCGGCTTCGCTTTCGTGGGCACACACCGGCGGCGTGGTTTCAGTAGCTATTTCATATGCGCGAACCAGGGACGCACGTATTCGTCGGGGAATTGCGGCATGTCGACCTTGTCGCTCATCGCCCAGGCCACCGGCTGCTGATGCAGCGGCAGATAGAGGGCTTCGTCATGCGTGATCTTGAAGGCTTCCTTCAGCATCTCGACGCGCTTGGCCTCATCGAGTTCGGTCGAAGCCGAACGGGCCAGTTCGTCGATCTTGGCATTGGAAAGGCCATTAGGATTACTGCCGCCGAAATTGCCGTCATTGGTCGCCAGCAGGGCCTGCAGCACGCTGTAGCCGTCCATTGGCGGCAGGGAAGCCCAGCCCAGCATGTAGATGTCAAGATCGCCTTTGTCCATGCGCGGGAAATAGGTTGTCTTGCTTTCGACATGAACGTCGGCCTGGACACCGATCTTGGCCCACATCGAAGCGATCGCCAGGCAGATCTGTTCGTCGGCGATATAGCGGTCGTTGGAACATGCCAGCCCGACCTTGAAGCCGTCGGGATAGCCGGCTTCCGCCAGCAGGGATTTCGCCTTGGCGACATCATAGTCCAGCGGCACGTCGATCGACTTGTCGTAGCCGGTGACCTCGGGCGCGACCAGCATGCCCGACGTGCGGGACTTTCCGCGCATCAGCCGCTTCTGGATGGTGTTCAGGTCGACCGCATGCCAAAGCGCCTGGCGCACCTTGAGGTTCAGCAGCGGATTGGGTTTGCCGGGCTCAGCATGAAGTTCGGGCCGGTAGCTGAAGCCGAGGAAAATCTCGCGCAGGGACGGGTTCTCGACCACCTTCAGGCCCCGGGTGTTTGTGATCCGGTCGATATCCTGCAGCGGAATCGGGGCAATCATGTCCAACTCTCCCGAAAGCAGCGCGGCGACGCGCGTGGCGGCCGACGCGATCGGGCGGAATTCGACCCCTGTCAGATTGTGCTGGGGCTTGTCCCACCAATCCTTGTTGACGGCGAAGACGGAGCGCGAGTCCGGTTCGTAGCTGACCAGCTTGAACGCGCCCGTGCCATTGGCATGGTTGCTGGCATAGGTGACGACGCCGGTCGAGGCATTGCCGGGCTTGAGGGCGTTGTGCTCCTCCATCCACGGCTTGCTCATCATGTAGATGGCGACGAGATCGTTCAGCAGCAGCGGATAGGGCCCGCGCAAGGTCATGTCGACCGTGTAGTCATCGATCTTCTCGACGCCGGTGACGGCGGAGAGGTTTTCCTTGTTGCGTGCACCCGGATCTATCTGGCGCTGGATGGTGGCGACCACGTCGTCGGCATTGAAGGGCTGGCCTTCGTGGAACTTGACGCCCTGCCGCAGATGGAAGCGCCAGCGGGTCGGCGAGACGACCTCCCAGGAGGTCGCGAGCGCCGGTTCGATGGCCATATCCTTGTTGCGCCGCACCAGCGCGTCGAACACCATGTTCTGCACGCTTTGGGTAAAGCTGTCGACCTGGGCGTTCGGATCATACGAGATGACGTCGCCCGACGACGACCAGCGCAATGTCTGCGCAAGCGACGGCGCCGTTACCGACATGACCATCGCGAGCCCCGCCAGGAGGGCCTTAATACACTTCTTCACACGCTTCTCCCATTTCTTTGTATACCAATTTTCGTTCAGATTGGATACGATTATTCCCGTGGACACCGTACACATCTCGTGCACAATATCAAGTCTGCTGTCTGCGATTTCGCTTTCGCATGTGCAAAAGCACTGAAATGCCGTTCCGGAATGGGAAATACCGATGACCAAGGCTCTGCTCATAGAAAACGGCGTGATCGTCACCATGGACGCAGGGCGAAGGATTTTCTCGAAGGGTCATGTCCTGATGGAGGATGGCCGGATCACCGCGATCGGCGATTGCGCGCCGCCCGCGCCAGACACGAATGCAACACGCATCGACGCCTCCGGAATGGTGGTGATGCCGGGACTCGTCGACACACACGCCCATGCGGGCCACATGTTGACCAAGGGCCTGGGAGACGATTCGGAAGCATGGATGAATACGGCCGGGCGTATCTATGCCGAGGCAACCGACAGCGAATTCTGGGCTGCGGAAGGCGCATTATCAGCGCTTGAGCGCATAAAATGCGGCACGACCACCGCCGCGCTGCTGTTTGGCGGCGGGCCGGATATTATGCGCACCGAGGCGCCCGAGGCGGCTCAGGCGCATCTGGCCGCCGTCGCCGGGATGGGCGTGCGCGAGATACTCGGTGTCGGTCCGAACCGGCCGGGCGCGGCCCACGTCTATCGCGACTACTCACGAAGCCCCTGTGCGGACATCTCCGTTTCGCCGGAGGCCCAGTTGGCCGTGTGCGCCAGACTTGTCGACGACTGGCAGGACCGCAACGGTCGTTTGCGGCTCGCAATTACCCTTCCGGTTTTCACCGCACGCGAGCTCGAAGATCCGGCAGTATACAATCTATCGCGCAAAGTGCGCGACTTTTCTCGGGAAAAGGGTATGCTGCTCATACAGGACGGGCATCGCGGAGGGTCTATCGCCGCTAATGCGGAGCGGCTCGGGCTGTTCGATGGACATTCGCTGCTGGCGCATTGCGTCGAACTGACCGAAGCCGACATTGCCGCGCTGAAAGACACCGGCGCCAAGGTGGCGCACAATCCAAGTGCGCTGATGTCGGTCTCCGGCCGCTGCCCGGCGATAGAATTGATGGAGGACGGCGTCACCGTATCGCTCGGCACGGACGCGTCGGCACCCGACCGCTCCTTCGACATGTTCCGCAACATGTTCCAGGCGCACCGCTACCATGCCCGGCATTTCAGGGACGACGCAGTCTTGCCGCCGATGCAGCTGCTGGAGATGGCGACCATCGAAGGCGCGCGCGCTTTGTCGATGGAAAGCGAGATCGGCTCGCTAGAGCTGGGCAAGCGCGCTGACATCATCCTGGTCAATATGCGCCAGCCGCATCTGTGGCCACCGGCGCATCCCGTGCAAAGGCTAGCACGCTTCGCCAACGGTGCGGACGTGGATACGACGATTGTCGACGGCCGCATCCTGATGCGCGCACGCAAGCTCGTCGAACGTGATGAGGATGCCATTCTGGATCGCGCCGAAAGGGCTTTCCATCTGATGATGAACCGCGCCGGGCTGGCATAGGCCCGTGGCAAGCCGGGACCGGAAACAGGGGGAGACCCAGATGACTGAAGACCTTCTCATTCGCAATGTCAGGCCACTGGGCGGCGCCGTGACCGATCTCTACATTCGCGACGGCCGGTTCGCGCAAGCAACCGGCGGGAAAGCGGCACACGAGATCGATGGGCGCGGGCACATCGCCCTGCCCGGCTTGGTCGAGGCGCATACGCATCTCGACAAGACGCTTGTCGGCATGGACTGGTTTCACAATCGTGTCGGCCCCACCCGCAACGACAGGATCCTCGCCGACCGGACGGCCAAGCGGGAACTCGGCATCGACGGGCGCAGGCAGTCAGCGCGCCAGATCCTGCAGACGCTGGCTTTCGGCGTCACGCATATCCGCAGCCATGTCGACGTCGACACGGAAATCGGCATCGCCAACATCGAGGGCGTCGTAGCAACGCGGGAAGCCTTCAAAGGGCTGGTCGACGTGCAGATCGTCGCCTTCCCGCAAAGCGGCATGCTCGGACGCGAAGGCACGCTGGCGCTGATGGAGAGTGCGCTGAAGGCGGGTGCCGACATCGTCGGCGGCATCGACCCGGCGACGATCGAGCGGGACCCAGTGCGCCATCTCGACGCGATTTTCGCGCTCGCCGATCGGTACGGCAAGCCGATCGACATTCATTTGCACGAGCCGGGAGAGTTGGGCGCCTTCTGCCTCGAACTGATCGTCGAACGCACCCGGGCGCTGTCCCTCCAGGGCCGCGTCATGGTGAGCCATGCCTATTGCCTCGGCATGCTGGATACACAGAGGCAGCACGCGCAGGTCGACGCGCTCGTCGCTCAAGAAATCGCCGTCATGACCGTCGGCAGCCCGTCCGCGCCGGCGGTGCCGCTGCGCATGATGCGCCAATCCGGCCTCGTGATGGCGTCCGGCTCCGACGGCATCCAGGGCACCTGGGAGCCATGGGGCAATGGCGACATGCTGGAGCGTGCCAAATATCTGGCGCAGCGCAACGGCATGACCAATGATGCCGACCTCGAGGAGACGGCACGCATTTGCACCTTCGGCGGCGCCGAGGGCATCGGCCTGACCGACTATGGGCTTTCGCCTGGTTGCCATGGCGACGTCGTGCTGGTTGGCGTGCGGACCCTTGCCGAAGCTGTCGCCCTAACCCCGCAGAAGCGCACCGTTATCCGTGGCGGACGCGTGCTTGTACGCGACGGTGTCCTGGCCGGAGACCTGCCTGATGCCGCATAGCCGTCAGAACCGGCGCGACGACGGCCCTACCCTGCTCACCGCGCGGTGGGTCGTCGGCCACCGGGATGGACGCCATGTCCTTTATGAACATGGCGAGATCGTCCATGAGAACGGCAGGATCGTCTTTGTCGGCCATCATTATGCCGGACCTGTTAGACGGCGGATCGATCATGGCATGGCGCTTATCGGTCCGGGGTTTATCGATCTGGACGCGCTTTCGGACCTGGACACCGGCGTGCGCGGTCTCGATCATCAGCCGGGCTGGAAGAAGGGCCGCGTCTGGCCGCGCGACTATGTAGAAGCCGGGCCTGTCGAAATGCTGGACCCCGACGAACTGGCCTTTCAGAAACGCTATGCTTTCGCGCAGTTGATCCGCAACGGCATCACCACCGCTTTGCCGATCGCATCGCTGTTCTATCGCGCCTGGAACGAAACACCGGACGAATTCGCATCCGCCGCGCAAAGCGCCGCGGAATTGGGACTTCGCGTCTATCTCGGGCCAGCCTTTCGCGCCGGCCACTCCGTCGTTGAAGCGGATGGCAGCGTCGTCGTCGAGGTGGATGAAGGGCTCGGTTTGGAAGGTTTGGAACAGGCCATAGCCTTCTGCGAGAAGCATGAGAGCCGGTTTGGCGGGCTGGTGCGCACGATGCTCGCGCCGGACCGGGTGGAATTCTGGACCCCCGGCCTGTTGCGCCGGACCGCCGATGCAGCGCGCGATCTCGACGTGCCTGTCCGCCTCCACTGCTGCCAGTCTTCGTTCGAGGTCGAGACGATGCGTGGCCGGTTCGGCACGACATCGGTCCGCTGGCTTCAGGACATCGGCTTTCTCGATGACAGGGCGTTGCTGCCGCATGGGACCCATGCCACCGACGACGATCTCTGTATCATCGCCAACTCCGGCGCGACATTGGTCCATTGTCCGCTGGTGATGGCGCGGCATGGCGCGGCGCTCGACAATTTCGCGCGGCTCCGCAGCCAGGGTTTGCGCATCGGCATGGGCACGGATACCTGGCCGCCAGACATGGTCTTGAACATGCAGCTTGGCCTGATGCTCGGCCGGATCATGGCCGGCAATCTCGAAACGCCGAAATCAGCCGACCTCTATGACGCCGCGACAACCGGCGGCGCCGATGCGCTTGGGAGGCCCGATCTCGGGCGCCTGCAGGAGGGGGCAGCCGCCGATATCGTCGTGTTCGACCTGTCCGGCAATCACCTGGGCCAAGTGGTCGATCCGATTGCCTGCCTCATGACATCCGCGAGCGGGCGCGACGTGCACACTGTCATCATCGACGGCCGCACGGTGATGAGCGCCGGAACGATCGCCGGCTTCGATTTCGAAACGGCCCACGGCCGTGCGCAGGCCCAATTCGAGCGCCTTCTACATCGCTATCCGCAACGCACCTGGCAACATCCCGGCATTGCGGAGATTTTTCCACCCAGCTATCGGACATTCGTGGCATGAGAGTCTTACACAAACACCTGCCGGCAATTGGAAATGATTTGCCGGCATGCAGGCCGGCGGCCTTATGACCTCGACGGCGGGCTGGCAACTTTTCTAAACTCTTGCTTTGCGAATGCTTTTCTTCGTGCGCGCTTGGACATGAACTCAGGATCGGCCATGACACTGACGATACGTAACCAGAAATCTGCCGGGTCCAAATCCGATGCGGTCTATCGCACCTTGAAACGCGCAATACTCGATCAGGCGCTGACGGCGGGAACCAAACTTCCCGAGGATTCGATTGGCGAACGGTTGGGTGTCAGCCGCACCATCGTCAGGCAGGCATTGGCAAGGCTGAACGGCGAGGGCCTGGTTGAATTGCGTCCGCACAAGGGAGCCTGCGTGGCCGAGCCAAGCCTTGACGACGGCCGCAACATCTTTGCGGTGCGGCGTGCGTTGGAGGCTCTGGCGATCGATACGCTGATCGGCAAGCTTACACCGCAGACGATCCGGCAACTCGAAGCCCATGTCGCCGCGGAAGATGCAGCAAAAGCCAACAGCACCGCGGCATCGGTTCGACTGGCCGGAGAATTTCACGTGCTCCTCGCCATGCTGACGGAAAACGATCTGTTGGTGCGCTATGTCACGGAACTCGTATCACGCTCGTCGCTCATTCTGTCGCTTTACGCACGGCCGCATTCGGCCGATTGCGCCGTCTCGGAACATCGTGAGATCATCGCCGCGCTCGC
Organism: Mesorhizobium sp. B2-3-11; assembly: GCF_006442215.1. Lineage (NCBI taxonomy): Bacteria > Pseudomonadati > Pseudomonadota > Alphaproteobacteria > Hyphomicrobiales > Phyllobacteriaceae > Mesorhizobium > Mesorhizobium sp. B2-3-11. Next base: position 306,204 of record NZ_VFVS01000004.1, read on the forward strand.
GCAGGCTGATCGGAACAAGGCGATTGCCCTCATGGAGCATCATATCGATGCAATCACCACGCGCGCGCTGCTGAAGGCCAATCCAGGAAATGATTTTCCCGATCTCCTCGCCGCCTACGCACGGGAGGAAGGCCTGTGAGGTATTGGATGGGCCCGGCTGCACGGCGTATCGTGGTTGTTTTGCGTAAATACCATCAGCGCCGAACCTTGGAGACGCTCCGTCTCGGCGCGGCGAAGCTGGCAAGCACATCCTGGCCGCAGAATTCGCTGATGGCACAGCGTTATTCCGCGTTGCCAGTTGCTGTTGGCCACCAGTTCAACCAGCGAACAAGACCGTACCTGCGAATGTACCCACCGGTGCTGCCGCGGCTTTCACTGCCAGCCTCGTAGCGCGACCTACATTTCGTCGCGCTCAAGGATCCGCTGGCCCGGCGCCAGGTTGGGCTGCCTTCCCGCGCTTCCGAGATCGCCTCACCGGCTACGGAAGCTTTGGCCGCGAACTGCGTCGGATCGTCAACGCGATTGCCGACGAATTGGATGTTGAGGTGATTGCGGCCTGAGGCGGGCGAGGTCGGCTGGCCACTTGGCCGAAGGCACTCTACGCAGTGGCCAGTGCTTCGGCCAAGCCTTCGAGCAAATCCTCCGCTCGCTCTAAGGATATTCCGCAAGCTCGAGCATTCCACGCGACCTACCTGCCAACCGCCTTCGTGGTAACTCGTTCGAGACCAAGCAGTAGTATCAGCGTTGCGGCGACCAGGATCATGGTGAGCGCCGCTCCGTTGAAGATGTCACCGCGGTCGGTCAGACTGAAGATCGCCACCGGCAGCGTCACCCAGCCTGGCGGATAGACCATCACGGTCGCGCCAAGCTCACCCATGGAGAGTGCGAAGCTTAAGCCGAAGGCAGCGACCAGATAGGGAGCGAGCAGCGGCAGCGTGACATGCCAGAGCCGGTAGGCCGGCCTGGCGCCAAGGCTCGACGCCACCTGTTCGAAATCGGGCGAAAGCCGTGCCAGCCCGGCCGAGACATTGCCGAAAGTGAAAGCCGAAATCAGCACGAAATGCGCGATCATGACGATCGCTACCGTGCCGTTGAACAGAAGCGGCGGATGGCTGAACGCAACCAGCAGGCCAAGCCCGACGGATACCGAAGGCACCGCGCTGGGGACAAAGAACAACAGGCCAAGCAGCCGCTTTAAGGCATGCGCATGAAGGCGAAGCGAAAGGGCCGCCCAGGTGCCGCTGACCAGCGCCAGGGCGCTGGCCAGGAAGCCGGTGATGAGGCTGGCCTTGACCGAATTCCAGGCCGCGCCCTTGACGACGTCGGCGTAGTGCTCCGTCGTCAAGCCATTGGGCAGCACACCGTTCCATTGGTCGGCGAGACTGGACAAAAGAATGACCGCCAGCGGCGCCAGGAACAGCACGCCGAAGATCAGCGCGAAGAGCATCCACAGCACGATCCGACCAAGGCGCGACCAGACCAGCATGACTAGACCCCCAGCCGGCCGGCGGCGAAGCGGTATAGGCCGAACAGGCCGAGCGACAGCGCGATGTTGACCACGGCGATGATGCAGGCGACCTGATAGGCCGATTCCTGGATCGCCTTGCCGTAGATCAGCAGCGGCAGCGTGATGACGCCCTTGGCGCCGATGAACAGCACGATGCCGAATTCATTGACGGTCAACAGCAGGCAGAGACTGCCGCCGGCAATGAGTGCCGGAATTGCCGCCGGCAGGATGACCTGACGCACGATGCGGAACGGGCGTGCGCCAAGCACGCTCGCCGCTTCGATCTGGCCGCGGTCGACCAGCGAGAAGGCGGCAAGCAGCGGCCGCAGGATGAAGGGCGTATAGACGGTGACTTCGGCCAGCACCACGCCCCAGGTCGAATAGAGGAAATCGACCGGCGGCAGCGGCAGCGAGAAGGCCTCCATCAGTCCCGTATTGAGCATCCCGGCGGAGCCGTAGAGGAAGGTGAAGGCAAGCGTCACCAGGAAGGTTGGCAGCGCGATGAAGGTGTCGATCAGCCGCGCGATGAAGCCGCTGCCGGGGAACGGCACGAAGGCCAGGATCAGTGCCAGCACGAGGCCGACCACCAGGCATCCGGCCGTGGCCGTGACCGAGATCGTCACCGTGTTGATCAGCGCGTTGAGGAAGAAGCGCGAATGCAGCACGCGAAAAATCTCGGTGGCATTGGCGACACCGCCGTCATCCAGAAAGGCCTGCCGGGCAATCAGCGCCAGCGGATAGAAGAACAGCAGGGCCAGCAGGGCCGCCGGCGGCACGATCCAGAATCTGCCGGGCTCTCTCCTGATCGCCGGCACGCCAATTGCGACGGCGTCAGACACCGGAATCTTCCGGAAGCAGCGACGTGTCGGCGGGCGCGAAGAACAGCGGCACCTTGGCGCCGGGTTCGGGCAAGGCGATCGGCAGTTTGGTTGCCGAGACGCGCACCGGCGTGCCGTCGACGTCGAGCACGAGATGGGTGAGTTCGCCCTGCCAGTGCACTTCCCGCAGCGTACCGACGATGCGGTTGGTGTGTTCGGCGTCGGCCGTCAGGCTCAGATGCTGGGGCCGGATGCAAAGCAGGCTCTTGTCGCCGGCCTTCTCGTCCCGGCCAGCGCCGGTGAGCACTGCGTCACCATACCTGGCGGTCGCAAAGCCCTTCGAGCCAACGGCTTCGGCAACCGTCACCGGCAGGAGGTTGGCACGACCGAGGAACTCGGCGGTGAAGCGGTTCGGCGGACGACGGTAGAGTTCCGTCGTCGGCCCATGCGAACAGACCCTGCCGTCGCGCATGATGGCGATCTTGTCGGCGAGCGTCAGCGCCTCGGTCTGGTCGTGGGTGACGTAGAGAATGGTCAGGCCCGGCAGGCTGCGGTGCAGGCGGGCGATCTCCTCGACCATGTTGCGGCGTATCTGCGCGTCGAGCGCCGAAAGCGGCTCGTCGAGCAGCAGAACGCGCGGCCGCACGGCAAGCGCGCGGGCAATTGCGACACGCTGCTGCTGGCCGCCCGAAAGCTCACGCGGATAACGCCGGGCAAAGGTCGCCATGCCGACAGTGGCGAGCGCATCTTTCACCCGTTCGCCGATCAACGCCTTGTCGGCGCCTTGCGCCCTGAGGCCAAAAGCAACATTGTCCTCAACCCGCATATGCGGAAACAGCGCGTAGTTCTGCACCACCATGCCAAGACCGCGCTCGTAAGGTGGCAGGTCGGTCACGTCCGTCGCGCCGATACGGATGCGGCCGCTTGCCGGCCGCACGAAGCCGGCCACGGCGCGCAGGGCGGTCGTCTTGCCGGAGCCCGACGGGCCGATCATCGCCAGGATTTCACCCGGCGCGATGTCCAGGGTCAGCGGATGCAGCACGACAAGCGCGCCATAGGCGACGCTGACTTTGTCGAAGTGGACGTTGGAACCGGCGCCGCGAACCTTCGCGGCGTCGATATCCATGACACTGGTACCCGTGAAGGCGACGGCCGACATGGCGTTGTTCTCCCGACTGGTTCCCTTGGGGATCAACTTCCGGTCGCTTCGTTCCACTTCTTGACGTAGTCGGGAAGCTTGGCCAGCGCGTCATTCCAGTTCGGCGACCAGATGGTCAGGCCCTTCATCGCGTCCTGCAATTTCGCGAAGTTGGCGTCGTTCGGCGTCACGTCCTTGCGGGCCGGCAGGCCGATAGCAATGGAGCTCACCGTCGACTGCGCATCCTTGGAGAGCAGGAAGTCGATCAGCTTCTTGCCGTTGTCGCCGTTGGGAGCGCCGGTCACCAGGCCGATCTCATAGGGCAGCGCGAAGGTCGAACGGGTGCCGTCCGGCCCTGCGGGCCAGAACACCTTGATGTTCGGATTGTCTGCCATCTGCGACATGTTCATCTGCAGGTCGCCATTGGCGACGTGCAATTCGCCCTTGTTGACGAGCGCGGTCAGCTTGCCGGTCGAGGCGGACGGGCCGACATTGTTTTCCTGAAGCTTCTTCATGAACGCGAAGCCCGCATCCTCACCGCCGAAGGCGTGGATGATCTGCAGCATCACGGCGGTGCCGTCGCCGGCCTGGCCGGGCGTCGAATACTGGATTTTGCCCTTGAATTTCGGATCGAGCAGGTCGTTGTAGCTCTTCGGCGCTTCCGACAGCACGGCGCTGTTGTAGATGAAGTTCATGTAGTTGTTGACCAGCGGCCGGTACTTGTCGGTGCCGCCGTCGATCTGGTCGGCGCCTTGCGGCTTGTAATCCTGCAGCAGGCCGTCGGCGGCAGCGCGCTGGACGAAGGGCGGCAAGGTTACCAGCACATCGGCCTGCGGGTTCGACTTTTCCTTGGCGACGCGCTCGACGACGCCGCCCGAACCGGCCTCGATATACTGCACGGTGATGCCGGTGGCCTTGGTAAAGGCAGCGAATTCGGTCTCATACCAGCTGTCATTGCCATCATGCAGGCCGTCGGCGGAATAGATAGTGACGACGCCGTCGGCGAACGCCGGTGCGACGAGAGCCGACGACGCCAGAAGCGACGCGGCGAAGGTCATTGCGATGGTTGCGTTTCGCGATTTCATGGATCAGTTCCCCTTTGATTGATGGCACATTCTGCGATGCACTAGGACCGATCGGCTTCATATCTCTGGCGGACGTTGAGCCGATTGGATGTCGTCGTTGTGACAACTTTGGGGATCGGCAATCGATAAGTAAAATCTATTTATTTTATGACAGACGAGCTTCTACTGATAGTTGTCATGGAACTGTCGCATCCCTGTCGCGGGCGCGATCGCGCCCACGCACAGGGCATCTATCCTATTGAAATATATGCTTTATCCGCTGAACAGAACGCCAGCCGTCTGCGCCCGCAAACGCGGGTCATGGGAGCGGATGGTCACTGGCCGGCCCTCGATGATCTCGAAACAACGCGCGAGCGTGTCCTCCTCAAGCCGGCGCATTGCTTCGTGCGTGAAGAAAGTGAGATGCGGAAACAGGATCACGTTGTCGCGATCGAACAGCGCACGCATCGGATGGGCCGACCTGGAGAGCGGCTCCACCGAATAGACGTCGAGCCCGGCGCCGCCGATGCGCCCGGCGACGACAGCCTCGACAAGCGCCGCCTCATCGATGAGTGCACCGCGCGAGACATTGACGATGATGGCGGAAGGCTTCAGGCAGGCGAGTTCCGCCTTGCCGATCAGGCCGCGCGTCTTGTCGTTCAACACACAATGGATCGAGACAAAATCGCAGACGCGAAGCATCGTCTTGAGGTCGTCGACCTTCTCGATGCCGGCGGCATGCATGCTTGCGGCATCGACACCGGGATCGAAGCCGAGCACACGGGCGCGAAACCCTTGGCCTGCCATGCGTGCCATGCTGCGGCCGATCTTGCCGCAGCCGACGAGCCCCAGCGTGGCGCCGGAAATGTCACGCCCGAGCCAGTGTTGCGTGGGCCAGACCCAGCCGTCGCGCGACACTGCCGCCGTGATAGCGGGCAGCCGCTTGGCAAGCGCGATCATCAGGGCGAAGGCGCCTTCGGCGACGGTCTCCTCGGCATATTCGGGCACATTGACGACGGGAATGCCGCGCCGGATCGCGGCGGGGATGTCGATGGCATCGACGCCGACGCCATATTTGACGATGCCCTTCAATTTCGGTGCGGCGTCGATCACCCGCGCCGTAATCGGCGTGTAGCACATGAGCAGAAGATCGGTGTCAGCGACGGCCTCGATGAGATCGTCTTCGGGAATGCCGTCAGGCAGTGTCGCGAGTTCCACGCCGCGCGCCCGCAAACCGGCGTCAATCCCGGGGCATTCGAGTTCCCGATCGGTGCGCACGGCCTTCATGGTCAGGCCGCCAGCACGGCGCGCTCGACAATGTCGAGCGCCCGGTCGAGATCACTCTTCGAAATGACCAGCGGCGGCGACAGCGTCAGCACGTTACCCTGGCTGATCTTGAAGCTCAGGCCCTGCTCCAGGCAGGCATAGAAGACCCGTTCGGCAAGCGCGCGCGCCGGCTGCCGCGTGGCCCGATCCTCGACCAGTTCGACGCCGACCATCAGCCCCCTGCCCCTGACATCGCCGACATGGGCCGAGCGAGCCATCAGGTCTTGCATGCGTCCCAACATATGTTGGCCAAGCTCGGCCGCGCGCTCGACCAGCCCTTCCTCAAGGACGATGTCGATCGTGGTCAGCGCGGCGCGAGTCGTCACCGGGTTCTTTTCGTGGGTGTAGTGACCGATGGCGAAGCCGCCGGTGACGTCGAGGTCGCGCCGCGCAATGACGGCGGCGATCGGCAGGATGCCGCCGCCCAGCGATTTGCCGAGCACGACGATGTCGGGCGTCACGCCATCATGCTCGTGCGCGAAGAATTTGCCGGTCTTGCCGAGGCCGGTCGGGATCTCGTCGAAGATCAGCAGCGTGCCGTGCCGGTCGCAGGCTTCGCGCACCCGCTTCCAGAAGCCGGGCGGCGGCGGATTGGGCGTCGCCCGCATCGGCTCGGCGACGACCGCCGCCACATCCTGCTCGCGGCCGAGCACATAGGCAATCATGTTGGCGCAGGCGGTCCCCGACGCTTCCAGCGAATCGTGGCCGTAGGGACAGCGATAGCCGTCCCAGGGCGCGACATGCTCGGTGCCGGTCATCATCGGGCCGGCGATGTGCGAACGGAAAGTCGCTTCGCCGCCGACACTTGCCGCGCCGAAACCGGCGCCGTGAAACGCATCCCAGAACGACACCGTCTTGAAGCGGCCTGTCGCGGCACGCGCGATCTTCAGCGCCACTTCGATGGCATCCGAGCCGCCTGTCGTGAACAGCACCTTGCCGAGATCGCCGGGAGCAAGTTCCGCGAGCTTTTCGGCCAGCTCGACAGCGGGCTCGCAGGTGAAGCGGCGCGGTGCGAAGCAGAGATCATCAAGCTGCTTCTTGATAGCGGCCACCAGCCTCGGATGGCCGTAGCCGAGATGATGCACGCTGTTGCCATGGAAATCCATGAAGCGCCGGCCGGCCGTATCCTCGATCCAGATGCCTTCCGCTTTGGCGATCGTCGACAGGCAGGGACTGGACAGGCTCTGGTGCATGAAGGCGGCAGCATCGCGGTCGAGCAGGCCGCGGATACGCAGATCATCCTGGCCGGCGTCCCAGCGGCCGCGCGCCGCCGTGGTGTTGGAATCACCCTCGGTATGCACAAGCTCAGATATTGCGGCCATAACGCTCTCCGAAACGCGAATGAGGGAGCGTGGAACGCCCCCTCGTTTTGTCCTGCCAGTCAGTGTGATCCGGTCAGGACCAGGGCAGCGAAAACGTCTTCACATTGGTATAGCTCTTCATCGCCTCGATGACGCCTTCCTTGTAGCCATTGCCCGAATCCTTGATGCCGCCAAAGGGCGACATCTCGATGCGGTAGCCCGGCACTTCCCAGATATTGACCGTGCCGACCTGCAGACCGGTGATATATTTCTGCATGCGTGGAAACGAGTTGGTGCAGACACCCGATGACAGGCCGAAGGCGGTCGAGTTGGAGAGCGCAATGAGTGCCTCGTCATTGTCAGGCGCGCGCACGATCGGGATGATCGGCCCAAACGTTTCTTCCATCACCAGTTCCGACTTATGCGGTACGCGATCGACGACGATCGGCGGCAGCAGCGCACCCTGGCGACCGGGATTGTAGAGGATCTCGGCACCTTGCTCGGCGGCCATATGGACGCGGGCTTCGAACAACGCCGCCGCCTTCTCGTGGACTACGGTGCCAAGATCGGTCGAACGGTCCATCGGATCGCCGAAGCGGATCTTCTTCGCCCGCTCCAGCACCAGCGGCACGAAACGGTCGGCGACGCTTTGCTGAACGAGAATGCGCTTGACCGCCGTGCAGCGCTGGCCGGAATTCTTCGTCGCACCGGCGACGGCGAGATCGGCGGCCTTGGCTAGATCGTCATCGGAGAGATCGTTGAGGATGATCAGCGGATCGTTGCCGCCGAGTTCCAGCACCTGGCGCCTGTAGCCGGCGGTGCGGGCGATCATCTTGCCGACCGGCACGCCGCCGGTGAAGGTGATCAAGTCGATATTCTCGTTGGTGATCATCTCGTTGCCGATGTCGACCGGCCAGCCGGTCACCACCGAAAGCATTTCCGGCGGCAGGCCGGCTTCATAAAGAATGTCGGCCAGCAGCAGCGCAGTCATCGGCGTCAGTTCGGTCGGCTTCACCACCACGCAATTGTTGGTGGCGATCGCCGGCGCCACCTTGTGCGAGACCATGTTGAGCGGATGGTTGAACGGCGTGATCGCGGAGATCGCCCTCAGCGGCTCGCGGGTGGTGAAGATCTTGCGCGCCTTGCCATGCGGTGTGAGATCGCAGGAGAAAATCTGGCCATCATCCTGGATGCACATCTGCGCCGACAGCGTGAACACGTCATAGGCCCGGCCAACTTCATAGAGCGAATCCGTCTTGGAGATGCCGAGTTCGAGCGTGATCAGATCGGAGATCTCTTCCCGGCGCGACGCCAGCGCTTGCGCGGTGCGAAACAGGATCTGCTGGCGCTCATAACGCGTCAGCTTCGACTTATAGCCGGCGGCGATGTCGAACGCCTTGCGGGCATGCTCGGCGCGGCCCGCCGGCACGGTGCCGATAACGGTATCGTTCCAGGGGTAGCGCACCTCGACGACGCCGTCGGCATCGACCTTCTTGCCGGCGATACGCATCGGCTCATGACGAACTTTGATGGCAGGGTCAAGCTTGGTCATGTGAGTCTTCCCGGTGCTTAGTGAGCCACATCGAACTTTTGTCGGCGCGACCATCGCGTCTTGGCGATGCTTCCCCCACTCCGTCGCCGCTGCGCGGCGCCACCTCTCCCCTCTCCGGAGGGAGAGGAAGGAAGCCAAGATCGGCAACCCGCGCGCCCTTCCTCTCCCCCGTCGATCGGGGGAGAGGTGCCGAGCGAAGCTCGGCGGAGTGGGGGTCGACAATCGCGCTCGACATCAAGCCTGCGCCGCTGCCATCGTTGCGTAGAGGAACGCGTCGAAATTGCGCAGCGTCGGCTCGTTCGGCAAATCCAGCAGCACGCGGTTGACGATGAACGGCACCTCCTGCTCGGTCAGCCCGCCATGCGAGCGGAGCGGTTCGTTGAGCGCCGCCAGATCATGTCGGTGTTCGCTGGTGCCAATGGTCTTGTTCTCCGTCGAGATCAGCACGATGTCACCGATGCGGTCGGCCGGCAGCTCGAAACGCTCGCAAGCCGTCGGGCTGTCGACGACCAGCATAATGCCATCGATCTTGGCCAGCCGCGCCATGATGCCGGCCCGGTCTGCGCCATCAGGAAGATAGGCGGTGGCAAACGAGCCGAGGGCGCCGTGGTGCACAACATAGGGGTCGGTGATCGGCAGGATGACTCTGGCGGCGTCCTTGCCCAACCACTCGTCCAAAAGGTCCTGGACATAGACGACGTCGGGCGAACCGTCGGCCTTGTGCTTGGGCTTCATGCCATGGTCGGCGGTGACGACGATCGCCGCGCCCAGCGCATCGAGTTCGGTCAGGTACTTGTCGAACATTTCATAGAAGGCGTTGGCCTGCGGCACGCCAGGCGCGTATTTGTGCTGCACATAGTCTGTCGTCGTCAGGTACATGATGTCGGGGCGGAACTCCTTCAGCAACTGGACGCCAGCGGCGAAGACGAATTCCGACAGCTCGGCCGAATAGACCTCGGGCACCGGCAGGCCAAAGTGCTTCGAGGCATTGTCGATGCCGTGTTCTGCGACAGTCGTGGTGTCCGACTTTTCCGCCGAGAAACACAGCGCGCGGCCTTCGTCGAAGGCCAATCCCTTGCCGAGCAAGGCGCGCAGCTTGTCCTTGGCGGTGACCACCGCGACCTTGGCGCCGGCATCATAGAAAGCCTGGAAGATCGTCGGCGCGCGCAGGAAGCGCGGGTCGTTCATCATCACTTCCTTGCCGGTCTCGCGCTCGTAAAGATAGTTGCCGCAGATGCCGTGCACTGAAGGCGGCCGACCAGTGGCGATCGACAGATTGTTGGGGTTGGTGAAGCTCGGAATGACCGAGTGGGCGAAGCGCACCGTGCCCTTTTCCTTGATCCTGACCAGAGCCGGCATCAGCCCGGCATGAATAGCTTCGTCGAGATAGGCCGGCTCGCAGCCGTCAAGGCAGATGGCGATGGCCGGCACACGCGGCCAGGCGTAGGTGCGGCCGTTGACCGCGACATTGATCGGAGACATCTGGTTCATCGAAAATCCCTTGAATAGTGCCGCTTCAGGCGGCGAGTTTGGCGCGCTCGGCGATTGCAGCGGCGGGTGGGGCAGCCGTGTCTACGCCCATTTCCTTCAGTGACTGCGCCGCCGCCCCGACGACGCGGCGCATGACATGTTCGTCCATCTGGCCGATGCAGCCGACGCGGAAGGAGTCCACGGCGGTCAGCTTGCCCGGATAGATGATGAAGCCCTTGTCCTTCATCAGCTCGTAGAAGCGGTCGAAGGCGAAATTGGCATGGGCCGGGTTGAAGAAGGTGACGATGATCGGCGACAGCCAGCGGTCTTTCAACAAGGTCTCGAAGCCAAGGTCGCGCATGCCGGCCACCATCACGTCGCGGTTCCTGGTGTAGCGAGCACCTCGGCCGGCGACGCCGCCCTCGGCCTCGTGCTGGCGCAGCGCTTCGAGGAAGGCAGCAACGACATGTGTCGGCGGCGTGTAACGCCACTGGCCGGTCTTGTTCATGTGCGCCCACTGGGCATGGACATCGAGCGACAGCGAGTGGCTGCGGCCCCTGGCGGCCTCCAATTCGCTCTTGCGGGCGATGATGAAGCCAAAGCCCGGCACGCCCTCGATGCATTTGTTGGCGGAGGAGACCATCGCCTCGTAGCGGATATCGTTGACATCAAGCGCGACGGCGCCGAAGGCGCTCATGGAATCGACGAGCAGCTTGCGGCCCTTGGCGTGGACGGCTTCGGCGATCTCGGCGACCGGATTGAGGATGCCCGAACTGGTTTCGCAATGGATGGCGATGACATGCGTGATCGCCGGGTCGGCCTCGAGAGCCGCCGCCACCTCGTCACCGCGCGGCGGCAGATAGTCGCCCTTGTCGATCAGCATATAGGCGCGACCAAGATACTGCATGGTCTGCGCGGCACGCAGGCCGTAGGCACCGTTGGCCAGGACCAGCACCTTGCCATCCCTGGGCACGAACGAACCCAGCATCGCCTCGACGCAAAAGGAGCCGCTGCCTTGCATCGGCACGCAATCGAAATCGCCAGTCGTGTCGCCGGTCAGCGCCAGCAGGCGGCGGCGCATATCGGCGGTCATGCCGCGAAAATCGCCGTCCCATGATCCCCAGTCGCGCAGCATGGCCTGCTTGACCGAATAGGCCGTGGTCAGGGGGCCTGGGGTCAGAAGATAGGGCTCGCCCAGTGCCGGACTGGCCAGCGGCTCGGCGGCAAATTTGGTCTCGGCGAGCATGGTGTCCTCCGACAGATCGCTGCTTTTTGATATGGCCTAAGTTTCGGCCTGGACGACATATTTGTAAAATCGTTATTTTGTATCGATGTATCGATTTGGGCGATGGATAAGTTTGCCGGCTTCATCGAGCAGTTCCGCCTTGTCATGCCACCGCGGAAGCCATCTCATCCGCAACCCCGCCGCCCTTCGCCAGCCGGCTTTCGAGCAGATCGCCGCTTTGCGTCAGCAGGGGATAGGCGACCGACGCCATCAGCGAGTTGATTTCCTTCAATGCCCCGACCGCCTCGAGATGGATGTCGCTGGTGTCGATGCTCTGCGGCATTCCCGATTGCAGGCGCTTCAGGTGACGATCATGGCTCATGCGTTCCAGCTTGCGCATCCGCTCCTTCTCGACGACGAGTTGCCGCGCCGAGTCGAGATCGCTCGACACCAGCACGTTGAGCGCAAGCTGCATGTTAGCCATGACACGGTTATGAAGCCCGGACAGTTCGCTCCAGCCATCGCGTGAAAAGCGCAGGTTCTTGTCGCGCAATTCCCGGGCGAGCACGAGCAGGTTCTTGGCGACGATGTCGCCGGCGCGTTCGAGATTGATGGCGAAATCGGTGAGTTCGATACCGCGCTGGGCTTCGGTCGCGGTCATGCTGCCGCGATTGACCTCGGCGATGTAGAGCTTGATCTCGGTATGGGCGCGGTTGACCTCGTCATCGAGCTTCTGCGCCTGGCGGATCTGATCGGCGGTGCCGGCGTCGAAGAAATCCATCACCGGGCGCAGCATCACCTCGACGACCTCGCCCATGCGCAGCAACTCGCGGGTGGCACTGGCCAGCGCGAGACCTGGCGTGCGCATGACGGTACGATCAAGCGCGCTGCTGCGGCGCGACATGAGGTCCGCGCGTGCCTTTGCCGGCGGTCTGTCGGCGATCAGCAAAGTCACCAGCCTTTCCATCATGCCGGTGAAAGGCAGGCAGCAGGCGACGAGTGCCAGATTGAAAGCGAGATGCAAATTGACCAGTTGCCGGCCTTCGGTCGAACCAAACAGATGGGTCGGAAACACCACCGCCTGAAGCGCAAACAGGGCGGCAAGTGCTGCCGCGCCACGGAAGATCAGATTGCCGAGCGGGACGCGGCGCGCCTCGACGGCCTCGCCTCGCGTGAGCCACACGGCGATCAGCGCGCCGCCGCAATTGGCGCCGAGGATGAAGAAAAGACCGACCTCGACTGGCAAGACTCCCTGCGCGGCGAGCGTGACGAACAGCAGGATTGCCGCCACGCTGGAGTGGATCAACCATGTGAACAGCGCGGCAGCGGCAAAGGCGGTGAAAAAGTCGGCGCGCAGATAAGAGATCACCAGGGGCAGCAATGTGCTCTGCCGCATCGGCACGGTCGTCTCGCCGATCATGTGCAGCGACAACAGCACGAAGGCGATGCCCATCATGATGCGTCCGCCTTGCTTGATGCTGCGTGCCTCGAACTTCAGGAACATCGCGCCGCCGACCAGGATTAGCGCCGGTATCAACCAGCTGAGGTCGAACGACAGCACCTGCACGACCAACGCCGAACCAAGGTCGGCGCCAAGCAGGATCGCCAGCCCGGCGGTCACCGACACCATGCCGCTGGCGACAAACCCTGCCGCCAGCACGGCGACGGCGGTGGAACTCTGCAGCAGGACGGCAAGCACGATGCCAATCCCCGCCGACCTGACCCGCGCATCGCGAGCCTGTCGCAGGGCATCGCGCAATGCAGGCCCGCAGGCCCGCTCGACGCCCGTGCGCACCATGCGCACGGCCCAAAGCAGCAGCATGACAGCACCCGCCAAATGCAGCAGGATGATGGAAAATTGCATGGTTACGCCTCCGGGTGTCCGCGGCCGGCAAAGACGTCGACCCTCACTCAGGCTAGATTTGGCTGAACATAAGTCAAATCGTTCATTTCTATTTTTCAATTAATGTGGCTTATGATAGGCTTCCGGATCTCGAAGGGCGGAAAAGATGCGCTACGTCCAGTTGCGGGCCTTTCATCAGGTGGCGATTTCAGGCGGTTTTTCACGCGCTGCGGAAGCGCTGTTCCTGACCCAGCCGGCCATCTCGGACCAGGTGCGCAAGCTCGAGGAAGAGTATGACGTCCTGCTCTTCAACCGGAACAAGAAGCAGGTCACGCTGACCCATTCGGGCCAGAAGCTGCTCGAAATAACCCACCGCATGTTCGACACCGAGCAACAGGCACTCGAACTGTTGACGGAATCGCGCGCCCTGCGCGCCGGCACGCTGCGCATCGTGGCCGATGCAGCGCATCATCTTCTTCATATCCTCGGCAGCTTCCGGGCGCGCTATCCCGGTGTCCAGGTTTCGGTGCGCGCCGGCAACACCGAGACGGTGATCAGCAGCCTCTACAGCTACGATGCCGACATCGGCGTGCTGGGCGAGGTGCCTACGGGGCGCGACTTCGAAGTGCTGAAGCTCAACTCCACGCCGATCATCGCTTTCGCCTCCATCGATCATCCGCTGGCGGGTAGGAAATCGCTGACCCTCAAGCAACTCGCGCTGGAATCGCTGGTGATGCGCGAGCGCGGCTCGAAGACGCGTCAGAAGCTCGAAGAACTCGCCGCGGTGTCGAAGATCGAATTGAGACCCGTGATCGAGGCCGAAGGCCGCGAGGCGGTCCGCGAAATCGTCGCCTCGGGCGCCGGCATCGGCTTTGTCTCGGCGGCCGAGTTCGGCCAGGATTCGCGGCTGGTGGCGATTACCATCGACGCCCCCGAGACCTTGATGGACGAAGCGCTGATCTGCCTGCGTGAACGCAGCGGCGGCAAGCTCGTGCGCACTTTTCTCGACATGGCGCGTTCCATGTCGGTGGATTAAGCTGCAGCTTTCACCTCCACCACATCCGCCTTCACCCGCTCCGACTTTGGATCGTAGGGACTGCGCAGATGCGCCGTGGCAGTATGGCGCACGCCGGCAAGGTCGATCTCGAAACGTCCGCCGGTGACGAACGCGGCATCGACGCCAGCTTCATTCTCGATCAGTCCGAGCGCTACCGAGCGGCCAAGCGTGTGGCCGTAGGCAGCCGAGCGGACTTCGCCCACCGGTTTGCCGTCGCGCAGGATCAGTTCACCGCCCCACAGCATCGGTTCGGCATCGTCGAGAGTGAACAGCACGACGCGCTTTACTGGTGCCGCCGATGACTTTGCCTTGACCAACGCCTCGTGGCCGATGAAGCCGCCGGGTTTGTCCATGGCTACGGCAAAGCCGAGCCCGGCCTGCCAAGGGTTGATGTCAGGGGTCAATTCCCGACCCCAGGCGCGAAAACCCTTTTCGATGCGCAAGGCGTCGAGCGCATAGTAGCCGGCGTCCAGCACTCCGAATTCGCGGCCGGCATCATGCAGCGCCTCGTAGACGCCGACGGCAAATTCGGTCGGCACGATCAGCTCCCAGCCGAGCTCTCCGACATAAGTCATGCGGTTGGCATAGGCGGTGGCATGGCCGATATCTATCTCGCGGATGGTGGCGAAGGGAAAGCCCGCGTTGGAGAGATCGGCCGACGACAGTCTGGCGAGGAGATCGCGCGAGCGTGGCCCCATCACGGCCAGCACGGCGTAGGCGGAGGTGACGTCAGTCAGGATCGCATGCGCATCGGCCGGAATGTTCTTGATGATCCAGTCGGCGTCGTGGACCGCTTGCGCGGACCCTGTGACGATGAGGAATTTTTCCGCGCCCAGCCGCATCACGGTGAGATCGCTTTCATAGCCGCCACGCGCGTTGAGCACACCCGTGTAGACCGACGTGCCTATAGGTACATCGACATTGCCGGCGCAGATCCGGTCCAGCACGGCGCAAGCGTCGCGGCCCTGGACAAGCAGTTTTGCGAAAGACGTCTGGTCGAAGATGGCGACAGCCTCGCGCGTCGCCTTCATCTCACGGCGGACCGCCTCGTGCCAATTCTGGTGGCCGAAGGCATAGTCATTCTCGGGCTTCTCTCCCGGTGCGGCAAACCAGTTGGCGCGCTCCCAGGCCATCTTGGAGCCGAAGCAGGCGCCCCTGGCGGCCAGCCGGTCATAGAGCGGCGAGCGGCGGAACGGCCGCGCGGTGTCGAGTTCCCGGTTCGGCCATGGCATGGCGTAGTGCAGGCCGAGCGTCTCCTTGACCCGGTCATGCAGCCAGCGCGGGTTGTTGTTGAACGAGGCGAAGCGCCTGATGTCGACCGGCCACAGATCCATGGTCGGTGCGCTGTTGACGATCCATTCGGCCAGTGCCCTGCCCGCGCCGCCGGCACTGGCGATGCCCATCGAATTGAAGCCAGCGCCGACATAGAAATTCTTCAGTTCCGGTGCTTCGCCGAGGATGAAATTGTTGTCCGGCGTGAAGCTTTCGGGACCGTTGTAGAATTTCTTGACCTCGGCATGCGCCAGCTGCGGCACGCGGACCAGCGCGTTTTCCATTAGGATTTCGAACTGGTCCCAATCGTCGGGCAACAGCGCGAACTCGAAATTTTCAGGGATTCCATTCATGCCCCACGGCTTGGCATGCGGCTCGAAGCCGCCCATCACCAGGCCGCCGACCTCTTCCTTGAAGTAGATGAAGCCGTCAGGGTCGCGCATCACAGGCAGGTCCGGGTGCACGCCCTCGATCCTGCCGGTGACGATGTACATATGCTCGGCCGAATGCAGCGGCACCGAGACGCCGCACATCAAACCCACCTTGCGCCCCCATTGGCCGGCGCAGTTGACGACGATCTCGGTGGCGATGTCGCCGCGCTCCGTTTCGACGCCGCAGGCGACGCCGTTTTTCACCGTGATGCCGGTGACCTTCACCCGCTCGAATATCCTAGCGCCGCGGTTGCGCGCGCCCTTGGCCAGAGATTGCGTCAAGTCTGTGGGATTGGCCTTGCCGTCTCCCGGCAGCCAGACGGCGCCGACGAGATCGTCCGTCGCCATCACCGGCCAGAGATCTGCAGCCTCCCGGGGCGAGATGACGTCGATCTCCACGCCCTGAGCACGCGCCGACGCGGCCGTGCGCTTCAGCACCGTCATGCGATCAGCGGTGCGCGCAACAGACAGCGAGCCGCAATTCTTCCAGCCGGTGGCAAGGCCGGTTTCGGCCTCCAACTCGCTGTAAAGCTGGGTGGAGTATCTGATCAGGCTGGTCATGTTCGAATGGCTGCGCAACTGACCGACAAGACCGGCGGCATGCCAGGTGGTGCCGCCGCTGAGTTGTCCCTGCTCAAGCAGGACAACATCGGTCCAGCCGAGTTTTGTCAGATGATAGGCGACCGAGCAGCCAATGATGCCGCCACCGACGATGACAACGCGAGCGTGGGTGGGAAATTCATTTGCCATGAGCGTTCCGCCATTGGAGGGATGGTCGGGACACTAACACAGAGAAACCAAATATCAACTCAAAAAGTCACAAAATATCACATCAAGCAACGAGGAGCTCTGGCCCCTTTCGCGAAAGCGCCTCCGCAAGCGTTGGTCCGGGATTGGCGTCGACGATAACGCCGGCAGCCCGTTCGAAATTCGGAATCCTGAGCGGTGTCAGCTTGCCGAACTTGCTGCTATCGAGCACGAAATAAGCCTTGCCGGCGAGCGCGATCATACGGCCGCGCTGCTCGGCGCCGGCACGGGTGAAGTCCGTCACGTCGCCTTCCGGCGACAGGGCGCCGCCACCGAGAAAGGCGATGTCGACGCGAAAGCGGCCCATTGCATCGAGTGTGTCGATGCCGGAAGCCGCCTCCTCGCCCGGATCGATTTCGCCGCCCAGCATATGCACGCGCATGCCCGGGACATGGCACAGATGCAGCGCTATCTTCAGGCTTGCCGTGCAGATGGTAAGATCGCGCAACTTGATCATGGCCTGCGCGACGGCCAAGGTGGTGGTGCCGGAATCGAGAAAGACCACCATGCCATTCCTGATCAATCCGACGGCCGCCTTGCCGATCGCCGCCTTGCCATGAGCGTTTTCCTGGCTGCGCAAGCTCATCGCCGGTTCGCTCGGTTCAAAGCGGGCAGCACCACCGTGCACAATGTCGAGTTGTCCCTGATCCGACAGCAGCTTCAGATCACGACGGATGGTTTCGCGCGAGACATCGAAGAAGCCGGCGAGTTCAGCAATGCTGACTGATCCCTGGGCGCGAACGCGTTTCAGGATCTCAGCATGGCGACGGGACGCAAGGACTCGGCTGACAGCAGGTTGCGATTCAGACATGCTCCACCTTGGCCAAACCCCGGCAATGTTGCAAGATGCGGCATTTGCCGGTGTGCCCAACTTGATGGTCGATACCACCATCGCTTCTTAATCGGCAAACACAACCGCACGGCGCCCGGCGAGCTTCGCCGCCAGCTCGTCTGAGAGGAAACCTGCATGTGGCGAGCAGGCACCAATTTCGGTATCCGTGGACAGAGTTCCGCCTCCTGCGGTGACATGGTTCACTTGTCACGGGCAGGCAGTGGAAGCGTAATTTGCCAAAATCGATATGCGCACAAATCCTCGCCCGGATAATTTGCGACGACAGCGGAAATGATCATCGGTGACTCACCCATAGGCTGGCGACAAAGCAGATCGACGACGCAATGATCAAATTTCGAAACAAAAAGCATGACCCGACGCTTCAGACTATGTCTCGCATGCCCCAGCTCATGGACAAACGCTCCCCGAGCGGCGTGAAACGAGCGATCAGCGAAACGAGCGACTGGCCGCTTTTTGCCGAGAAGACGACATCCGGCATCCAGGTGGTAGGCAGAAACGGCCGCAACCACCCCAAGCTGATGCCTTGGATGGCCGGCACCAGTGCCGCGGGCACATCGCCAAGCACGCGCATATAGACGGCGCCACTGGCCAGCCCTCCGAAGAACAGCCCTGCCATGACCGTGCCAAGCGGTCGTAAGCCGCCGATCATGCCAACGATGATGCCGGCATAGCCAAGCCGGACAAGGTTGTCGGCGCGCAGCCTATGCGCCACGCCGAACAGCTCGATTGCGCCGGCAAGTGCCGCGAGCGCCCGGCTTGCCATCAGGATGATGGTGACCGTGCGGCCGATGTTGACGCCCTTGTGCCGAAGCGCCTCTGGATTGTAGCCAAGGTCACGGATCGCGTAGCCAAGCGGCGTCCGCGACAGCACCATTGAGCAGATGGCGGCGGTGAGAAGGGCAACAGCACGCCTGCATGCAACCTGCTGCTGCCAAACAATGCGGGCAGGAAGGCTTCGGTGGGCAGCATTGGCGACTGTTGGTAGAAATCGTGCCGCCGCTCTCACCCCACGGGCCGCCCTGCAACATCCAGGAGAGCAGGTAGACGACGAGATAGTTGAGCATCACCGTCGAGATGATTTCATTGACGCCGAAACGGTTCTTGAGCACCGCGGCGAGCCAGCCAAGCGCCACGCCGGCCGCCATGCCGAAAACGAGCACGCCAGGGAAGAACACCACGCCTGGCAGGCTGGCCAGCACCTGCGCGCCGAGATAGCCGCCCATGGCGCCTGCAAACACCTGACCTTCCTGGCCGATGCTCCACAACTGTGCGCGGAAGGCGATGACGGTGGCCAGGCCGGTAAGGATAATCGGCGTCGCCTTGACCAGCGTCGTGGCTATCGCCTTGGGCGAGCCGACGGCGCCTTGCACGAGTGTTGAAAAAACCTGGCCGACATTGGCGCCGGTCGAGGCGGGCAGCAGGGCGGACACGGCAAGTCCGGCGGCAATGGCCATGGCGAAGGACGCGGCGGCCATGGGCCATCGCGCTCGGTTCTTGGTTCGAAGGGGATGATTGAATAGCCTCCTCCCTACGTCCGATCATCATGGCGCCGACTTCCGAGACGGTTGTCTTCCTGGGGTCGCTGGCCGGATGGCCGGCGGCGTGTGGCCGTCTTCAGTAAACCACGACACTCCGGATCGACTTGCCCTCATGCATGAGGTCGAATCCCCTGTTGATGTCCTCGAGCTTCAGCGTGTGGGTGATCATCGGGTCGATCTGGATCTTGCCGTCCATGTACCAATCGACGATGTTCGGCACGTCGGTGCGACCGCGTGCGCCGCCGAAGGCGGTGCCCATCCAACTGCGACCGGTGACCAACTGGAACGGCCGTGTCGAAATCTCCTGGCCGGCGCCGGCGACGCCGATGACGACCGACTTGCCCCAACCGCGATGCGAAGCTTCCAGCGCCTGGCGCATCACCTTGGTGTTGCCGGTGCAGTCGAATGTGTAGTCGGCGCCGCCGATCTGGTCGGCACCGCGCTTGGTCATGTTGACGAGGTGAGGGACGATGTCGCCGTCGATCTCCTTCGGATTGACGAAATGCGTCATGCCGAAGCGCTCGCCCCATTCCTTCTTGTCGTTGTTCAAATCGACACCGATGATCATATCGGCGCCGGCAAGCTTCAGGCCCTGGATGACATTGAGGCCGATACCGCCGAGGCCGAAGACCACTGATGTCGCACCTTGCTCGACCTTGGCGGTGTTGATGACCGCACCGATGCCGGTGGTGACGCCGCAGCCGATGTAGCAGATCTTGTCGAAAGGGGCGTCCGGATTGACCTTGGCGACCGCGATCTCCGGCAGCACGGTGAAGTTGGAGAAGGTCGAGCAGCCCATGTAATGAAAGATCTTGTCCTTGCC
>NZ_VFVS01000040.1:0-10424 GCF_006442215.1 Mesorhizobium sp. B2-3-11
AAAGCCTCCAAAGCAACGAAAATGGCCGCCCTCAATCCTCACAACAAGCCTCCCGCAATATTGCGCAACGGGCCCTCAAGGGGGGAGATCGGCAGTTTCACCGTAGGCGACAATTCTGCAACGTTGGTTATTGGCGAAAACAGCCAAAACAGACAATCTCCCCCCTTGAGGGGGAGATGGCCGGCAGGCCAGAGGGGGGCGCCTCGCATCCCCCTTTCCAAGTTGCCCTCACTGAGCCGGCACCTTGTCCAGGAAACCGGTGACGCTCTTCAGGCGGCCGTTCTCGATGATTCCGATATCGGTGCCTTCGATGACGGAAGGGGTGCCCTCGGGCCCGAGGTTCCAGGAGAAGCGGATTTTGTCGGCAAAGCCGTCCGGCGTGCCCTTCAGCGAGAAGCGGAAGCCGGCAAAGCGTTGCTGCACACCGTCGATCAGCGCCGCGACGCCTTCATGGCCGTCGCCCTGCATGAGCGGATCGCGATAGCTGACGTCCTCGGTGAAAACAGCCCTGAGCAAGGCCGCCCGGCGGTCGGCATCGGCTTCGTTCCAGGCGGTGATGTAATTTTGGGCGATCGTGTTGAGGTCGGTCATGGTCTGTCTCTTTCGTTTGACGGTTTTGACATGACCGTTTTCGACCAGCGCCGGCGTGAAACCAATTACGCCTGAGGTAATCAGGCAAAACTATCTTGGAGAGGAAGAGAACATGAGCAGCGGCTTTTTCGGCGACATCCAGAAAATCAAATATGAGGGCCCGGATTCGACCAATCCGCTGGCCTATCGCTTCTACAATCCCGACGAAGTGGTGGCCGGCAAGCGGATGGAAGACCATCTGCGCTTTGCCGTCGCCTACTGGCATTCCTTCGCCTGGCCGGGCGGCGACCCGTTCGGTGGCCAGACCTTCGACCGTCCCTGGTTCCCCAAGGCCGGCGGCGTCGACACGATGGAACTGGCGAAACTGAAGGCGGATGTCGCCTTCGAGATGTTCTCGCTGCTCGGCGCGCCTTATTTCTGTTTCCACGACGCCGATGTGCGGCCCGAGGGCAAGGATTTCTCCGAAAGTGCGGCCCGCCTCGATGAAATCGCGGATTATTTCGCCACCAAGATGAAGCAGACCGGCGTCAAGCTTCTCTGGGGCACGGCGAACCTGTTTTCCAATCGCCGTTTCATGTCGGGTGCAGCGACCAATCCCGATCCGGATGTATTCGCCTACGCCGCCGCGACGGTGAAGAGCTGCATCGACGTCACCAAGCGGCTGAAGGGCGAGAATTACGTGCTGTGGGGCGGGCGCGAGGGCTATGAGACGCTGCTCAATACCGACCTTGCCCGCGAGCAGGAACAGGCCGGCCGTTTCCTGAACCTCGTCGTCGACTACAAGCACAAGATCGGCTTCAAGGGCACCATCCTGATCGAGCCGAAGCCGCAGGAGCCGACAAAACACCAATATGACTACGACGTCGCGACCGTCTACGGCTTCCTCAAGCGCTTCGGCCTGGAGAAGGAGGTCAAGCTCAACATCGAGCAGGGCCACGCTATCCTGGCCGGCCATTCCTTCGAGCATGAGCTGGCGCTGGCCAATGCGCTCGGCGTCTTCGGGTCGATCGACATGAACCGCAACGATTACCAGTCGGGCTGGGACACTGACCAATTCCCCAACAATGTGCCGGAGATGGCGCTGGCCTATTACCAAGTCCTCCAGGCCGGCGGCTTCAAGACCGGCGGCACCAATTTCGATGCCAAGCTGCGCCGCCAGTCGCTCGACCCGCAGGATCTGCTGATCGGTCATATCGGCGGCATGGATTCTTGTGCGCGCGGCCTGAAGGCGGCGGCCCGCATGGTCGAGGACAAGGCGCTGTCGGCTCCGCTCGCCGAACGCTACGCCGGCTGGAACGGCGCCGAGGCCAAGGCGATGCTGTCGGGCAAGCGCACGCTGGAAGAGATCGCCGAGCGCGTGGTGAAGAAGAAGATCGAACCGCAGCCGCGCTCCGGCCGCCAGGAACTGCTCGAAAACATCGTCAACCGCTACGTCTGACGCTGCCTGACCGCCGGCAATCCAAGCCGGCGCACCATGCGATTCGAGAGCTTGGCGCGCGGAAACCTTTTGCGCGCCATGCTGAAACCGACGACAAGGTTTTGCCCCTAAGCGCCCCTCAATTGCCCAGCTCTTGCCTTCAAACTGCCGTCACGAATCTCGTATAGATATTGCTCGTGGCGGGAGAGGAAGAAGGAGGCGAACCGATATGCAGAACGAACGTGAAATCGACGCCCTGCTCTCACCTGGCGAGGCCGGATCGATCATCGACCGGCTGATGGCAATGCCGCATCCAAAGCAGGGCGCACGCAGCACCAATGAATGGGACCGCGCCGTTGCCAGCCGCTTCGAGACCCATCTCGCGCGGCAGATGCGCTCGCAGATCGATGGCGGCAGCGACCGCCAGAATGCGGCATAAGCTCTCTTATCTGGGCATGTCGTTGCCCCAAAACCGCTACACAGTTTTGGGCGACCTGCACTACCCCCGGCGAAGCCTCACAGGGGCTTCGCCAAAAGCTCTTGAAAACGCTCTGGAAAAGGCCGCGGCAGACGAGAACCCCGTCCGCCCGGCGATATCCGCCATGGCGATCCGCGTGTCGACCACAAGCCGGCGCGCGGCACCCAGGCGCAGCCTGAGATAATAGGCGCCCGGTGTCTCGCCGATCGACTTGCGAAAGATGCTTTCCAGCGTCCGTGCCGTCACCCCGGCGCGCCTGGCAACCGCCTCTATGGTCAGCGGCTGATCGACATGCGATTCCATCAGCCGGATCGCCTGCGCCAGCCGCGGATCATAGCCGTCGAGCCGGCCGAGCGAGACCAGCGGCTGGGCATCGGTCGCGGCCCGCGCCTGGTCGTAGATGAAGACGCTGGCGACATCGAGCGCCACCGCCATGCCGAGGCGCGTGCGAATGAGATGCAGCATCAGGTCGAAGGTCGGCGAGGCTCCGCCCGACGTGAACACCGGCCCGTCGATGACGTAGCGGTCCGGCCGGACATCGACGCCGGGGAATGCCGAGGAAAAGTCCTCCATGTCCTCCCAGTGGGTGGTGGCGCTGCGGCCTTCCAGCAGGCCGGCGCGCGCCACCAGCCAGGTGCCGGCCTCGACGCCGCCGCACGCACGGGCCGCTCGCGCCGCCCGCCGCAAAGCTGAGAGGAGAGCCGACGTCGCATAGTTTTGGGTGCCGAAGCCGGCGACGACGACAAGCACATCGGTTGCCTCATTGGCGTCGAAACGGCCGCTGACCGCCACCGGCAGGCCGCATGTGGTGACCGGCGCCTCGCCTGTCACCGAGACCAGCTTGAAATCGAACAGGGTCTCGCCGGAAATGCGATTGGCGGCGCGCAGCGGGTCGACGGCGGAGGCCACGCACATGATCGACGAGCCGGAAAACACCAGCAACGTCACCTTGAGCGGCGTGCGCTCGGCGCGAAAGATATCCGGTTTTTCGCTTTTGATCATATCGCCTTCGTAAAACGCAAAGCAGCTTTGATCAAGTCGAGCGATGCTAGCGGCTGTTTCGAATGGGAGGAGAGTTTCGATGCCGCTCGCGATGAACCGTGAGGTCTTCATTACCTGCGCCGTGACGGGTTCCGGCGGTTCGCAGGACCGCTCGCCGCATGTGCCGCGCTCGCCCAAGCAGATCGCCGATTCGGCGATCGATGCGGCCAAGGCAGGCGCTGCCATCGTCCACTGCCATGTGCGCGACCCCGAAACCGGCAAGCCCAGGCGCGACGTGCATCTCTACCGCGAAGTGACAGAGCGCATCCGCGCGGCGGACGTCGACGTCATCCTGAACCTGACCGCCGGCATGGGCGGAGACATGGTGTTCGGCTCGCCGGAAGCGCCGCTGCCGCTCAACGAAAAGGGCACCGACATGGGCGGCGCCACCAACCGCGTTGAACATGTGCGCCAATGCCTGCCGGAAATCTGCACGCTGGACTGCGGCACCATGAATTTCGCCGAAGCCGACTATGTCATGACCAACACGCCCGGCATGCTGCGCGCCATGGGCGGCATGATGACGGCGCTCGGCGTCAAGCCCGAGATCGAGGCCTTCGACACCGGGCATCTCTGGTTCGCCAAGCAGCTGGTCGAGGAAAAGGTGCTCAACCCCGACGCGCTGGTGCAGCTTTGCATGGGTGTGCCGTGGGGTGCGCCCGACGACCTCAACACCTTCATGGCGATGGTCAACAACGTGCCGTCGACATGGAACTGGTCGGCCTTCGCCATCGGCCGCAACCAGATGGCCTATGCAGCGGCGGCGGTGCTCGCCGGCGGCAATGTCCGCGTCGGGCTCGAGGACAATCTGTGGCTCGACAAGGGCGTTCTGGCGACCAATGCGCAGTTGGTCGAGCGCGCCGCCTCGATCGTCACCAATCTCGGCGCCAGGATCCTGGGACCGGAGGAAGTCCGCAAAAAGCTCAACCTGACCAAGCGAGCGCCGATAGCGGCATAAATTATTCGCAGGGAGGGTCGATATGGCTACCGTAAAATTCACCGCGATGAAGGATGGCGACAGGCAAGACTACGAGTTCCTGACCGCCCACGAAATAGACTATGCGGCCAAGACCGGCGAGCGGCTGCTCGACGCGCTGGTGCAGCTCGACGAGGGCCTTTCCGGCTACAAGATCACCCGGCTCGGCCATTCGCTGCAGGCGGCGACACGCGCCTGGCGCGACGGCGCCGACACCGACTGGATCGCCTGCACGCTGCTGCACGACATCGGCGACATCTACGCGCCCTACAATCACGACGAATACGCCGCTTCGATCCTGAAACCCTTCGTGCGCGAGCAATGCACCTGGGTGGTCGAGAAGCACGGCGATTTCCAGCGCCTCTACTACGCCCACCATCTCGGCGGCAATCGCCATGCGCGCGACCGCTTCGCCGGCCATGCCTATTTCGACGATTGCGACCAGTTCTGCGAGCGCTGGGACCAGTCGAGCTTCGACCCCGACTATGAGACGCTGCCGATCGAATTCTTCCGGCCCTTCGTCCTCGAAGTTTTCGCCCGCAAGGCCTATGACCCGTCGGTCATTCGCGCCGGCGAGCGCGTGTCTCTGACCGATCCCGAAACCGCCAGGACAAGAACCGGAGCCTCTCAATGAGCATCATCAACAAGGCGGCCGCCATTGGCGGCGGCGTCATCGGCGCCGGCTGGGTGGCGCGCCTGCTCTTGAACGGCATCGACGTCTCGATCTTCGATCCTGATCCGGAGGCCTCGCGCAAGGTCTCGGAAGTGATGAAGGGCGCGCGTCGCGCCTACAAGCAGATGGTTCCCGGTGGCCTGCCCAAGGAAGGCAAGCTGACCTTCGCCAAGACCATCGCCGAAGCGGTGGCCGATACCGATTTCATCCAGGAGAGCGTTCCGGAACGGCTCGACCTCAAGCATCGCGTGCTGGCCGAGATCGACACCCATGCGCCCGCCAGCGCCATTGTCGGCTCGTCGACCTCCGGCATCAAGCCGACCGACATGCAGGTGGCGATGAAGAAGCATCCGGAGCGGCTGGTCGTCGGCCATCCGTTCAACCCGGTCTATCTGCTGCCGCTGGTCGAGATCGTCGGCGGCGACCAGACCTTCCCCGAAGCGATCGAAGTCGCCAAGGAAATCTACGCCTCGATCGGCATGAAGCCGGTCGTCATCCGCAAGGAGATCGAGGCTTTCGTCGGCGACCGCCTGCTCGAAGCCGCCTGGCGCGAGGCGCTGTGGCTGATCAAGGACGGCATCTGCACGGTCGAGGAACTCGACGACATCATGCGCTACGGCTTCGGCCTGCGCTGGGCGCAGATGGGCATGTTCCAGGTCTATCGCGTCGCCGGCGGCGAAGCCGGCATGCGCCACTTCATGGCGCAGTTCGGACCGTGCCTGAAATGGCCGTGGACCAAGCTGATGGACGTGCCGGAATTCAACGACGAGCTGGTCGACCTGATCGCCACCCAGTCGGACGACCAGGCGCACGGCCTGTCGATCCGCGAGCTGGAAAAGATCCGTGACGACAATCTGGTCGCGATCATGGACGCGCTGTCGAAGCAGAACAAGGGCAAGGGCTGGGGCGCCGGCGCGCTGCACAAGGACTATACCAAGCAACTCGCCAAGCTGGCGGCGAAGAAGCCCGTGGCTTCCAAGGCGGCCGAAAGGGCCAAGGCCGCCAAGCCGGTGAAGCGGGCCGAAAAGCCGAAGAAAAAGAAGAAGGGCTGAGACCATGGATTTCGGTCTTTCGGAAGAGCAGAAACTCATTGTCGAGACGACGCGCGCCTTCGTCGAGAACGAGCTTTATCCGCATGAACGCGAGGTCGAGCGCACCGGCGTGCTGCGCCGCGAGCTGATCGAAGAGATCAAGGCCAAGGCGATCGAGGCCGGGCTCTATGCGGCGAACATGCCGACCGATGTCGGCGGCGCGGGGCTCGATACGGTGACCTGGCTGCTCTACGAGAAGGAGCTTGGCCGAGCCAATTACGCGCTGCACTGGACCTGCGTTGCGCGCCCCTCCAACATCCTGCTCGCCGGCACGCCGGAGCAGCGTGAAAAGTACCTTTTCCCCTGCATCCGCGGCGAGAAATGGGATTGCCTGGCGATGACGGAGCCCGGCGCCGGCTCCGACCTGCGCGGCATGAAGGCGACCGCCGTGCAGGATGGCGACGACTGGGTGCTGAACGGCACCAAGCATTTTATCTCGCACGCCGATCTTGCCGATTTCGCCATCGTCTTCATGGCCTCGGGCGAGGAGGATTCACCGCGTGGAAAACGAAAGAAGATCACCGCCTTCTTCGTCGACAAGGGCACCAAGGGATTTACGGTGCGCGACGGTTATCGCAACGTCTCGCATCGTGGCTATACCAACGCCATCCTCGAATTCGACGACTGCCGCCTGCCGGCATCCCAGGTTCTGGGCGAGGTGCACAAGGGCTTCGATGTAGCCAATTCCTGGCTCGGCGCGACGCGCCTGCAGGTCGGCGCCACCTGCCTAGGCCGCGCCGAGCGGGCGCTTGGCCATGCGGTCGAATATGCCGCGCAGCGCCAGCAGTTCGGCCAGCAGATCGGCAAGTTCCAGGGCGTGTCGTTCAAGCTTGCCGACATGGCGACGGAACTGAAGGCCGCCGACCTGATGGTGTTCGAAGCCGGCTGGAAGTACGATCAGGGCACCGTCACCGACCAGGACATGGCCATGGCCAAGCTGAAGGCCACCGAAATGCTTGCCTTCGTCGCCGACGAGGCGATCCAGATCCATGGCGGCATGGGGCTGATGGATGACCTGCCGCTGGAACGCATCTGGCGTGACGCCCGCGTCGAACGCATCTGGGAAGGCACGTCGGAGATTCAGCGACATATTATTTCGCGGGCGCTGCTGCGCCCGTTCGGTGCTTAGAGCATGATAGCCAAAACCGGCATCCGGCTCTGTCGGGTAAACGGGATCGTTTGTCCTGAGATCGCGCTCAAAACGAAAAGATGACCATGCATAAACTCGAACGCCTTCTGCGCCCGAAATCGATCGCCGTGTTCGGTGGCGTGCAGGCCGCCGCCGTCGTGGCGCAATCGATCAAGATGGGGTTTGCCGGTGAGATCTGGCCGGTGCATCCGACCAAGGACGAGGTTGCCGGGCGCAAGGCCTACCGGTCAGTCGCGGATCTGCCCGGCGCGCCGGACGCGGCCTTTGTCGGCGTCAATCGGCACCTGACCATCGAGGTGATCAAGGCACTGGCCGAGCGCGGCGCCGGCGGCGCCGTCTGCTTTGCCGCCGGTTTCCTCGAAACCGAGGCCTATGACGAGGATGGCGAACGGCTGCAGGCCGAACTGGTTGCCGCCGCCGGTCAGATGCCGATCATCGGGCCGAATTGCTATGGCCTGATCAACTATGCCGATGGTGCGCTTTTGTGGCCCGACCAGCATGGTGGCATCAGGCTGGACGAGGGCGGCAAGGGTGTCGCCATCATCACCCAGTCCTCCAACATCGCCATCAACATGACGATGCAGAAGCGTGGCCTGCCGATCGCCTTCCTGATGACCGCCGGCAACCAGGCGCAGACCGGCCTGTCGGAAATGGCGCTTGGCCTGATCGAGGATGAGCGGGTGACTTCGCTCGGCCTGCACATCGAGGCTTTTGATTCGGTAGCCGGCTTCGAGCGGCTGGCGGCCAGGGCGAGAGAGCTCAAAAAACCGATCATCGCCATGAAGGTCGGCCGCTCCGAACAGGCGCGGCAAGCAACCGTCTCGCACACCGCCTCGCTTGCCGGGTCGGACGCTGCTTCAGGCGCCTTCCTGAAGCGGCTTGGCATCGCGCGTGTCGATTCCATCCCCGCCTTCATCGAGGCACTGAAGCTGCTGCACATCACCGGCCCGCTGCCTGGGTACAGGCTCTCATCGATGAGCTGTTCGGGCGGCGAGGCGTCGGTCATGGCCGACAGCGCCGAAGGGCGCTGGGTCAACTTCCCGGTGCTGACCGACAGCCATCGCGCCCATGTCAAATCGACGCTCGGGCCGCTGGTCGCGGTGGCCAATCCGTTGGACTACCACACCTTCATCTGGAACAACGAGCCAGCAATGACCGCCACCTTCACCGCCATGGTGTCGGGCGGCTTCGACCTCAACATGCTGGTGCTCGACTTTCCGCGCCCCGACCGCTGCTCGGTGACCGACTGGTGGGCGACGCTGCGCGCCTTCGAATCGGCGCTGAAGACCAACAAGGCGCATGGTGCCATCGTCTCCTCGCTGCCGGAGAACCTGCCTGAGGAATACACGGCCGAGCTGATGGCGCGTGGCATGGTGCCGCTGTTCGGCATTTCCGAGGCAATGGACGCCGCGCAGGCGGCGGCCTTTATCGGTTGGGCCTGGCGCGAGCCGCAGGCACAGCCGGTCGACACGAGGGCTGCCGGCGCATCCGACGTGCCGCGCGTCACACCTGACGAGGCTGAAGCCAAGGCGCGGCTGATCAAGGCCGGCCTTTCCGTGCCCAAGGGCGAGCGGGCCGGCAATGCGGTCGAGGCCGTGATCTCGTCCATGGCGCTCGGCTTTCCGGTTGCCCTGAAGGCTCTTGGCGTCGCCCACAAGTCCGAGGTCGGCGCCGTCAGGCTAAACCTCAAGGACGCCGAATCGGTCAGCACGGCAGCGCATGACTTGCTGCCGCTCGGCACCGGGCTCTATGTCGAACGCATGGTGCGCGACGGCGTCGCCGAACTGATCGTCGGCTTCACCCGAGACCCGATGTTCGGCGCTGTCATGACGCTGGGTACCGGCGGCGTGCTGGTCGAGTTGCTGCGCGACAGCGTCACGCTGATGCTGCCGGCGACCCGCGACGACATCGAGGCCGCGCTGCGCGGGCTGAAACTGTTCCCGCTGCTCGAAGGCTATCGCGGCCGGCCGAAGGCCGATGTCCAGGCCGCTATCGACGCCATCGCGGGTATTGCCGGCTTCGTGCAGGAGAATGCCGGCGAGATCGAGGAACTCGACATCAATCCGCTGATCGTCTGCACGCAAGGCAAGGGCGCCTGGATCGCCGACGCGCTGCTGGTGCTGGGAGAAAACAAGAATGTCTGACGTCATTTCGACCCGCCGCGAAGGCACTATCCTCGAGGTCACGCTCGATCGCCCCAAGGCCAATGCGATCGACCTGAAGACCTCGCGGCTGATGGGCGAAACGTTCAAGGCGTTCCGCGACGATCCGGAACTGCGCGTCGCCATCGTCAAGACCGCGGGCGACAGGTTCTTCTGTGCCGGCTGGGACTTGAAGGCCGCCGCCGGCGGCGACGCGGTCGACGGCGACTATGGCGTCGGTGGCTTTGCCGGCCTGCAGGAATTGCGCGATCTGAACAAGCCGGTCCTCGCCTGCGTCAACGGCATGGCGGTGGGCGGCGGCTTCGAGCTGGCGCTGTCCTGCGACCTCATCTACGCCTCCGACCATTCCTCGTTCGCGCTGCCCGAAATCCGCGCCGGCACGCTAGCCGACGCGGCGACGATCAAGCTGCCGAAGCGCATCCCCTACCATGTCGCCATGGACTTGCTGCTCACCGGCCGCTGGATGGATGTCGCCGAGGCGCATCGCTGGGGCCTGGTCAACGAGGTGCTGCCCAAGGAAAAGCTGGAGGACCGCGTCTGGGAGGTCGCCCGCCTGCTCGCCAGCGGCCCACCGCTGGTCTTCGCAGCGATCAAGGAGACGGCGCGGGTGGCGGAATCGTTGACCTTCCAGGATGCGATGAACAAGGTGACGCGCCGGCAGTTGGCGACCGTCGACGCGCTCTATGGGTCGGAGGACGGTATGGAAGGTTTTCGCGCTTTCGCGGAGAAGCGCGAGCCTGTGTGGAAGGGGAAATAACTCGGAGATGATGGCGCCAGGCACCCCCCTCTGCCCTGCCGGGCATCTCCCCCTCAAGGGGCCTGTTGCGCAATTCTGGCATTGTGAT
>NZ_VFVS01000041.1:0-5849 GCF_006442215.1 Mesorhizobium sp. B2-3-11
CCGCCCTTCGGCGGTCGTCAGCTATTTCCTGTTCACGCAGGCGCATTCGCGCGGCGCCGGCTTCCGGTTTTTCAGCGGACGTGGCTCCGCCCGATCTCCCGCGCCACCAGTTCCTGCAATTGCCACAGATTGCGATCGCGGATGCCGCAGGCGTCGAGGTGGCGGATCGTCTCGAACAGATATTGCGCGCCCGAGCCCCAGTGGCCGACGGCTCTGGCCAGCGTCGCCGCGACCGCAGGCTTGTCGAGCTTGCCGGCGTAGCGCGGATTGGCGGGATCGACGACGAAGCCGAGCGCCTGGCCCATCCCGCCTTCGGTGCTGACCCGCAGCCAGCGCGGCACGTTGACGGCGGGCAGGATGGTCATTTCGCGGCGCAGCAGCGCTTCCAGATTGTCGGCTACCGGTTCGGCGATCTCGAACACCATGCCCTGGCACTGGCCGCCACGGTCGAGCGCCATCATCAGGCCAGGCTTATCGAGCGTGCCGCGAAAGCGCTGCACGGTGAAGCAGAACGACCGGTGCCAGCCGCGCGCCACCGCCCGTTCGCCACCCCGCACCTCCCCTGCCGGCTTCCACAGCAGCGAGCCATAGGCGAACAGCTTCAGCGGTCCGGGCGGCGCGCTGGCCAGGACCTCATCGCGAAACCGCGCATAATCCTGGTCAGTCATATGGACCATGCCCGGCGTCGGCCCGGCATCCTCGACCGCGCGCAAGGTGCGCGCCACCAGCGCCTCGGTCAGCGCCATCGGCGGTCTGCGGAGCGCGGATTTGCGCGGTGCGACGGAAATCGGCTTGTTCATTTTCGTGCCTCGGCCATGGCCGCTATGTTGCTCAGCGGAGACAGATACTCAAGAGGCTGCCCGGGCGACCACCTGTCCCACTGGGCGCCGGCGGGGATCGTCATGGAACGACATCGCTCCCGGAACGTTTGATCAGGTTGGGAGGAAGTCATGAACGATGCGCCGGCAACGTCCGTCGGCAGGCCGCTTTTGCCAGGCGAACTGGTCACCGTGATGTCCCATTTCCATCGCGCCGAGATCGCTCGCATGGCCGGCTGGCGCGACCGCCTGGACCGCACCAGCAATTGGGCGATCACGGTTGTCGCGGCGATGCTGTCGGTGTCGCTGTCGACGGCCAGCGCCCATCATGGCGTGCTGCTGTTCGCCATGCTGCTGGTGCTGCTTTTGCTGTGGATCGAGGCGCGCCGCTACCGCTTCTTCGATGTCTACCGCGCCCGCGTGCGCCAGTTCGAGCGCCATTATTTCGCGCAGATCTTCTCGCCGCAGCCCGATTTTGCTTCCGACTGGCTGCTGATCCTCGGCGAGAGCCTGCGCACGCCGAAATTCTTGGTCTCGCAGCGTGTGGCGCTGGCGCGCCGTTTGCGCCGCAACTACCTGCACATGATGCTGATCCTGCTGCTTGCCTGGATCCTCAAACTGTCGACGCCGAGCCTGATCAACCAAGGCGCGCCGGTCGGCTTTGCCGGCACATTGCGCGAGGCCGTCGGCGCGGCGGCGCTCGGTCCCGTTCCAGGCGCGGCCATCGTCGCCGTGGTTGCCTTCCTCTATGCCGGCCTGGTGGCGGCCGCCTTCCTGACGCCGGGCGATGACGGCGAGCTCTCCTTCGGTGACGTCCACGTCTGAGCTAGATATCTGACGCAATAACTCGCGACTGGATGGCTGCAACGCAAAGGTCAGCCGCGCGTTGTTATGGTCAGTCCGCGGCGGCGTCTTGAAGGGACCCATGATCCACCTAACGGCAACGAGATCGCACGGCGCCGCGGTCGCCTTTTCGCTGGCCATTCTCCTTCTGGCACCGGCAAGCCACGCGCTGGCCGCTCAGCCGGCCGGTCACGCCTCTGGCATGGGCGGCTCGGCCGAAGGGCTGTTCGTCGCCGAGATCGTCCTCCTGCTTCTGGTCGGCCGTGGCCTTGGCGAGATCTTCCAGCGTTATCGCCAGCCGGCGATCATGGGCCAGCTGATTGGCGGCATCCTGCTCGGGCCGTCGCTGTTCGGCTGGCTCTGGCCCGACGCCCAGCACCTGATCTTTTCCACCGACCCCGCGCAGAAAAGCATGATCGATGCCGTCTCGCAGCTCGGCATCCTGCTGCTCCTCCTGCTGACCGGCATGGAAACGGATCTGCGCCTCGTGCGGCGGGTGGGCGCGGCCTGTTTTTCGATCTCGATCACCGGCGTCGTCGTGCCCTTTGCCTGTGGCTTCGCGCTGGCGCAGGTGCTGCCGGATTCCCTCCTGCCCGAGCCGACCGAGCGCATCGTCGCCGGCCTGTTCCTCGGCACGGCGCTGTCGATCTCCTCGGTCAAGATCGTCGCCATGGTGGTGCGCGAAATGAATTTCATGCGCCGCAACCTCGGCCAGATCATCGTCTCCTCGGCGATCATCGAGGACACGTTCGGCTGGCTGATCATCGCCGTCACCTTCGGCATCGCCACCAATGGCAGCCTGCAAGTGGTGCCGCTCATCACGACGGTGGCCGAAGTGGCGCTGTTCATGGTGTTTTCCTTCACCATCGGCCGCCGCGTGGTGTTCACCCTGATCCGCTGGAGCAATGATAGTTTCCGCAGCGAATACGCCGTCATATCGGTCATCCTCATCATCATGGGCGTGATGGCGCTGATCACCAATCTGATCGGCGTGCACACCGTGCTCGGCGCCTTCGTCGCCGGCATACTGGTCGGGGAATCGCCGATCCTGTCCAACCACATAGAGAGCCAGTTGCGCGGCGTCATCACGGCGCTGTTCATGCCGGTGTTCTTCGGCATGGCCGGCCTGTCCGCCGACCTCACCGTGCTTGCCGACCCGACGCTGGCGCTGCTGACGCTGGCGCTGGTGCTGATCGCCAGCATCGGCAAATTCTCGGGCGCCTTCCTCGGCGGCCGGCTGTCCGGCATGTCGCTGAAGGAGGCCACCGCCATCGGCAGCGCCATGAACGCGCGCGGCTCGACCGAGGTCATCGTCGCCTCGATCGGCCTGTCGATGAACATCCTCTCCCACAATCTGTTCACGATGATCGTCACCATGGCCGTCATCACCACGCTGGCCATGCCGCCGATGCTGCGCTGGGCGCTTGGCCGGCTGCCGGTCGGCGATGCGGAAAAGCAGCGCGTCGACCGCGAACTGCTCGACGAGCGCGGCTTCGTCTCCAAGCTGGAGCGGTTGCTGCTGCTCGTCGACGACAGCCCGGTCGGCAAGTTCGCCGCCTATCTCGGCGGTCTGGTCGGCGGCGGCAGCGGCATGCCGACCACGCTGCTCCACCTCGAGGGCGGGCAACTGCCCGGCCCTGCCCGCGACAAAGGTCCCGAGCGGGCCTCGCAGCAGGTCAAGAAGGGGGCGGCCAGGAGTGCCAGGGCTGTCCGCAAGGCCGAGGATACACCCGTCGACAAGGTCCACCTCACGGCCCGTACCGAGCTTCAGGCCACCACCGAAACGATCGCCGCCGAAGCGCGCAAGGGCTACGGCCTTCTGCTGGTCGGGCTGGACGACGCGATGACCGACAAAGGCACCTTCAGCGGTACCCTGAAGGATATCACCAGCGGCTTCGACGGCCCGCTCTGCCTGGTGCTGAATGGCGCCAAATCCAGCGGCAAGATGCCGTTGCTGCGCGCCGGCGCGACCATCCTGGTTCCCGTCAACGGCACCGAAGTCGCGCGGCGCGCGGCCGATTTCGCGCTCGCCTTGGCGCGGCCGCACCGGGCCCGCGTGAAAGCCCTCTATGTCTCGCAGGCCCGCAAGGGCAGCCCGCCAAGCTCGGTTTCGCACCGCCGCGAGGAGGCCGTGCTCAAGGATGTCGCCGATCTCGCCGACCGCTACGGCGTTGCCGTCGAAACCGCGATCAGGACGCGTGCCACGCCCGACAGGGCCATCGCCAGGGAGGCGGGCAAGGGCGCCGCCATGGTGGTGATGGGCGTCACGCAGCGGCCAGGCGACGAGCTGTTCTTCGGCGACACGGCGACCGCCGTGCTGGCCGCCGTCGCCTGCCCGGTCGTGCTTCTGGCCAGCGACCGCGTCAGGCGAGCCGAAGCCGAGGAGGCGGCAACCGAGACCGGCGCCTGATGCTCTACGGTGCTACAGGCCGAGGAACTGCCGCCCGATCACATAGCCCAGCGCCGCCGCGACGAGCGGGAACAGCGCCGGCGCGACCTTGCCGAGTAAGGAGACGCTGGTGTCCCTGGGCGGCACATAGCGTCCATTGCCAAGATTCTTGGTCATTGCGTACCCCACGCCATCATATAATTAGCAGATGCTTATTGACGCATGGCCGAATTAACGGGTTGTAAAGAAATTCGATCGAATAGCCGACCATTGGGCGGCGCCCACAGCCTGTTTGTCGCTGATCTCTGCGCACGCCGCCCCGGCTACAGACAAGATACCCGCGCTTCGGCTAACGTTCCGCCGGACGCGACACCAGGGGGAGAACCGAGATGAGCAAAGCCAGTTCAACGCCGGCCGGGCAGCCGAGGCCCCCCAAGCCAAGACAACTCGCCGAGATCGCCAGCTACCACGCCCACATCTACTATGACGGGCAGGCCGAGCGGCAGCACGCCGAATGGCTGCGCCAGCGCATCGCGGAACGTTTCCGCGTGCGCCTGGGCAATTGGCACGACGGACCAGTCGGCCCGCACGGGCAGGCCATGTACCAGGTCTCCTTCGCCCCCGGGATTTTCGCGACGCTGGTTCCCTGGCTGATGCTGAACCACCAGGGCCTGAGCATCCTCATCCACCCCAACACCACCAACCCCAAGCGCGACCATCTGGTCGACCCGATCTGGATCGGGCGGGCGCTGGCGGTGCACGGGGAGGTTCTGGGCGAGGAGCATGAGGCGGAAGAGGCGCTGGAGGTGAATACGGAGCCGACGCTGGGGGCGTGAGGGCGCCCGCGATGAGGGAGCCGTTTGACGCTCTCGCGGGTATGATGATCCATCGGGGAATGACAGGACGAAACCCTTGGCCGCCGAAACCTTGCCCTATCTGTCATCCCAGTTGCTCGACCGCCTGGCAATCCCGACAGTCGACATGGTCGACGAGATCGAACGCCAGATCGTCGGCCAGCGGCGCGGCGAAGTCTGGTGCGCCCCGAAAGCGGTGGTGCTGCCGGGCGACGACCGCTACATCATGGCAACGCTCGGCGTCGCCTCCACGCCGCCCGTGCTGGCGACGAAATCGCTGGTCGTCAACCCGCGCAACGCCGGGCGCGGACTGCCGACGCTCAATTCGCTGATCACGCTGCTCGACGCCGAGACCGGGCTGCCGCTTGCCCTGGTCGACGGCAATTGGGTGACGGAGAAACGCACGGCCGCCTTGAGCGCCGTCGCCGCCAGGCGCATGGCGCGCGGCGACGCGTCATCCCTGGCCTTCATCGGCTGCGGGGTGCAAGCGCGCGGCCACCTCGAAGCCTTCGCCGACCTCTTCCCCTTGCGCGAAATCCGCGCCTACGGCCGCGGCACCGCCAACCGCGACGCGCTGTGCCAAATGGCGCAATCGCGGGGTCTGGACGCCGTGCCCTGCGACACGGCAAAGGCCGCGATCGAAGGCGCCGACATGGTGGTGACGACGGTGACCCTGGTGCCCAAGCCCGAACCCTTCCTCGATGCGAACTGGCTGAAGCCGGGAAGCTTCGCCGTGATGACCGACCAAGCCCTGCCCTGGCTGCGAGAGACCATGCCCCGCTTCGACCGCATCATCGTCGACGATTTGGAGCAGGAGAGAAACATGGCCAAGCCGATGGTCGACCCGGCGCTGGTTGCCGGCGATTTGACGGGGCTGGTTTGCGGGGATTTTGCGGGGAGGCAGGGGCCGGGCGAGACGACGGCGTTTGTTTTTCGGGGGCTGGC
>NZ_VFVS01000042.1:0-2838 GCF_006442215.1 Mesorhizobium sp. B2-3-11
CACCTATACGGTCACCGACAGCGTCGGCAATTCCACCACGGGCACCATCACCGTCAACATCATCGACGATGTGCCGAAAGCCATCGGCACGGCCCAGCTCACGGCAAATGTCGATGAGGACGGCCTCCACAATGCCCAGTCTGTCGGCAATGTCGACAATCCCCAGCCCGACGGCGAAGTAGCCGGGACCAACTCGGCCATTGCCACAGGCGCCGCCGGTGCCTTGAATCTTCTCGTCGATTTCGGTGCGGACGGTCCGAACCCGACATCGGCCTTTGGGCTGGTCACGCAAGCTGCTCCTTCCGACTCCGGCATCGACTCGAAGGGCGCAGATGTCCTGATTGTCTCCGACGGCACCACGCTCACCGGCTATGTCGATATCGGCGGCGGAGCCGGCTACCAGGCGGGCACGGACAGACCGGTGTTTACGCTGACTGTCGGCGCCGACGGCTCATACGTCTTCACGCTGATCGATCAGATCGACCATCCGACGCTGAACGGCGCCGTGGGTGACAATACGGAAAACACGCTTGCGAATGGCGGCATCGATTTTTCGTCATTCATCATTGCCAAGGATGGCGATGGCGACACCGTCGAACTGGCGGTCGGCACGTTCAAGGTCCAGGTGCTCGACGATGTTCCGCAGATCACCGCGCGGGATGCCGCCACCACGACGACCACCACCACGGAAACGATCGTCTACACGCTGCAGGCCGGTAACACCGATGTTCGCGGCATGGACGGCGCCGGAAATCACGACATCAAGCTGTCCGGCGTCGACGTCAACGAGGGCGACAATTCCGTCAACACCACCGGCACCAAGATCGGCGTCGGCGACGGCCAGATCATCGATGGATACGAGACCCATCCAGGTGAGACCGGACCTGAAATCCTGACCATGGATTTCGTCAAAAACCTCGTGGTCACGGCCGACAATCCAAATCCGCCGATCATCACCGATAGCGGTTCCTATGATGTGTCATCCGTCGCCTTCACCATAGACGTCGCCGAAGCCAAGGGCATCGAGAGTGCGGTCCTGTTCATCGGCGCTAAGGATGGCGGCGTGTTCGAGCCGTTCACCGTGACGGTCAATGGCGTGCTCACAGCCGGCACCGCCGTCTTCGAAGGCGGCGTGCAGGTCGGCTACGCCTTCGCCGGGGTACCGGATGGCGCTACCGTGGAAGTCGTGGGCAGCACCCCATTCGACCAGCTCAAGGTGGGCAACTACAACAACTTCACGTTCGATTCCAATGCGGGCGGCACCGATGCCACCTTGAGCGGCGGGAATCCGTTCAAGATCTTCGGCATCGAGGCGAAGATCACGACCGTCACCACACAGACCGAGGTCTTCCGGGTCAGCCATGACGAATCCGCCGGCGTCAACAATTCCGCCGACCCCAATCCGGCCAACGATACAGCCCTGCCCCCGCCGGCTCTGGTCCAGGAGGCTGACGCGCTCGGCTATGCGAAATCGTCAGCAAGCGCGCTCGGGCTCTTCAACGCCTCGGTCGGCGCCGACGAAAATGCCACGTTCTCCTTCGCGGTGACCGATGCCAACGGAAATGCGCTCGTCAATGTCGATTCCGGACTGAAGACGATCGGTGGCGCCACAATACTGCTCTCGACGAACGCCGACGGCGTTCTCGTGGGGTCGGCCAACGGCGTCGACGTATTCAAGGTCTATGTCGACCCGACCGGCGCGGTCTGGATCGGCCAGTATCAACCGATCGCGCACAGCATCGATGGCGGCAGTGCGGCTGCCTTCGACGACATCGCGACCGTCGCCGCCGATCTGCACGTCAAGGCGACGATCACCGATTTCGACGGCGATTCGACCACCGCCGTTTCCCATGTCGCCCTGAGCGTCGAATTCCAGGATGACGGCCCGGCGGCCGTCAATGATCAGGATTCGGTGACCGAGGACGGACCGACGACGGCTGACGGCA
The DNA here is from genome assembly GCF_006442215.1 of Mesorhizobium sp. B2-3-11. Classification (NCBI taxonomy): domain Bacteria; kingdom Pseudomonadati; phylum Pseudomonadota; class Alphaproteobacteria; order Hyphomicrobiales; family Phyllobacteriaceae; genus Mesorhizobium; species Mesorhizobium sp. B2-3-11. Next base: position 1,947 of record NZ_VFVS01000042.1, read on the forward strand.
ATGTCGTTACCGGCACCGGCGGCAGCGACGCCAATATCACCGACGGCCACGCCGACCATCTTGGCAGCGACGGCTTCGGCGCGATCGCCTGGGATGGCGCTGTCACCAACCACGTCAACGGGATTTACGGCCAGCTGACAGTTGGCGCCGACGGCAGTTACAGCTATGTGCTCTATACGCAGGCTCAGAATCCGGCTGCCTATGCCGCTGTCCAGGGTCTCTCCGCGGGCCAGAGCCTGAGCGAAAGCTTCGGCTACACCGTGACGGACGGCGACGGCGACACTTCGCCGGCGTCCCTGACGATCACCGTCAACGGCGCCGATGACATCACCACCATTTCAGGCCTGACGCCTCAGGCGGATGGCGGCGACGCGACGGTCGACGAGAAGGGACTGCCGCCACACGGATCCAATCCCGCAGGGTCGGGAGAATTGTCCGACAGCAATCCAAACAACAATTCCGACCATTCGGAAACCGCCGTCGGCACATTCGCCTTCACCTCGCCCGATGGTCTGGGATCGCTGCAGGTCGGCACGACCATCATCAGCTACGCCAATCTGGCCAATTCCGGTTCGGTTCCGGTCGTCATTGCCGGCGGCCCGACCTATGGCACACTCACGATCACGGGCTTCAGCGGAACAAACGCCGGTGGCACGGTCACCTATAGCTTCACGCTGACCGACAACGTTGCGCATCCGGGCGTGGGGATCACCGGCGCAGCTGACCAGCTTTTCGCCAACTATGGCGTTATCGTCACCGACGAGGATGGCAGTGCATCGAACTCGACGCTGTCGATCGCCATCAATGATGATGGACCGGTGGCGGTCAATGACGGCGTGCTTGCCAGCCATGCGGAGAACGTGTCGGGCCTGACCATCGGCACGGTCGCCGG
>NZ_VFVS01000043.1:0-1494 GCF_006442215.1 Mesorhizobium sp. B2-3-11
TTGCCCGAAGACAGATAGATCGACGTCTCGTTGCCGAAACCGCTGACACTCACCGAAACGTCCATCCCGTCGCGCAGGGTGAGCGCGGAGGGACCGGAACCGTTCACATAGGTGAGCCGCACCTCATCAACGCCCGCCAGAACCGACGGTCCATTCAGGTCGAAGCTGCCGTTCCCAAACAGCGCCAGCACGTCATAGCCACCCCCAAGGTCGATGCTGTCCGTGGGGTTCAGGCTCGGCGCGGTCGATATAACCCTCGTATTGAGGATCGATGGTTCGAGATTGTCGGCTCCCTCCGTTAGGGTGGCATGGGCCTGTACGACGGGCGCAATGTTGCCGATCTGGTTCAGAGCTGAACTGACAGCGGCATCAAGCCCAACGCCAGTATATGAATTGACGACAGTACCGATTTGGCCGGGGTCATCTGCCGCGGTGGCCAAGGCATCGGAAGCTCTGCCTTGGGCAACAAAAGCCGTGGCAGTGGCGTTTGTGACCAATTGCGCAGGCGTTGAAGCGGTCGCGGCGTCGTCCGCCAATGTTTGATTGCTGGCAACCACGACCTCTTCAAGCGCCTGAAGGAGATCGGTATCCAGAGCAACAGTCGCAGCACCGTCAGCAATGGCATCGATCGTCGATGAACTCGTCAGGTCAAGGATCTCCCCCGCCCCAAGACCCAATATCTGGTTTGCAATCGCCGAAAAAACATTGCTTGCGGCGGCATCCTGATCTCCGCCGGCGCCAGCAATCGCGGCCGCGACCATACTGACGGTGTTCAGGACGGAAATGCCAGCCAGGAAGGGATCCGCGTTGTCCTGGAAAGCTGCCGTGATGGGATCGAGTGTCAGGAGATCGATACCCGGCGCAAGGCCTAAAGCGCCGCGCACCAGTGCTTCGGCGGCTGCGACGTCCAGATTTGAAGTCGGATCATTGACCAGAAGCGTGATCAAAGTTGTCAACGGGCTAACAACCGCTGACCCGGACGGTGCTCTCAGCTTTCCAATCAGGACTTGGTCGGTCGACGTATCTGTTCCCCCAACGACAACAAGGTCTCCTGATCCGCCCTGGAGTACAAAGTGCCCGAAGTTGTCAGTAACTGCCGAATACTCACCAGAGTCGAATTGGCCGTTGCCGTTAGCGTCGGCAAACACCGTGGCGCCTGATATGTAGCCATCAATGACGTATCCATCCTGAACAGGCGCGACCACCTCGGTCGCCGCACTGATCAAAGACTCTGCCGTGCCGTGGCCGTCGGTGTAGCTCGCCACCACGCGAACCGTCGCGCCGACATCGGCATCGCGCAGCGCATAGGTCGTGTTCGTCGCCCCGCCGATGTCGACGAAGCTGGAGCCGGTGTGGCGCTGCCATTGATAGCTGATCGTGCCGAGCCCGTCGGCATCAGCTAGGGTGTTGGAGGCCGTCAGCACCTGGTCTTCCGTCGCCACGCCGGCGACCGTCACCGAACCGGTCGGGGCATCGTTGACGTTGGCGATGGCC
>NZ_VFVS01000044.1:0-1427 GCF_006442215.1 Mesorhizobium sp. B2-3-11
GATCGTGTCCCGCGGCGTGGTGTAGCTGGCGGCATTGGTCGCCGTGCTCTCCGGCATGGGCCGGGCTGATCAGCGCGCCACGGCTGGCAGGCTGATGAGGGGATCATCGCTCATCTGGCTGATCGTTTCCAGGGTCATGTATCTGGCCCGCTGCACTGCCCATTCATCGTTCTGTTCGAGCAGGATTGCGCCGACGAGGCGCACGATCGCATCGTCGTTCGGGAAGATTCCGACGACCTCGGTGCGCCGCTTGATCTCGCCGTTGAGACGCTCGATCGGATTCGTCGAGTGGAGCTTGGCGCGATGTTCCTTCGGGAAGGTCATGTAGGCCAGCACGTCGGGCTCGGCGTCGTCCATGATTGTCGCCAGCTTCGGCACCTTCGGCCGGATCTGGTCGGCGACGGCGCGCCATTGTACGGACGCGGCCTCGGGCGTCTCCTGGGCGAAAGCGGTGGCGATGAAGGCTGAGACGACCCTGCGGCCGCTCTTGCCGGCATGGGCCAGCACGTTCCTCATGAAGTGGACGCGGCACCTCTGCCATGTCGCGCACAGCACTTTGGTGACGGCCGCCTTGATGCCTTCGTGGGCATCGGAGACGACGAGCTTGACGCCACGCAGGCCGCGACGTGTCAGCTTGCGCAGGAACTCCGTCCAGATCGGCTCGGCCTCCGACGTGCCAATCTCCATGCCCAGGACCTCGCGCCGGCCGTCCGCGTTGACGCCAACTGCGACGATGACGGCGACCGAGACGATCCGGCCACCGCGGCGGACCTTCAGGTAGGTGGCGTCGATCCACAGGTAGGGCCAATCGCCCTCGATCGGCCGCTCGAGGAAGGCCTTCACCTTGCCGTCGATCTCCTCGCACAGCCGCGAGACCTGGCTCTTGGAGATGCCGCTCATCCCCATGGCCTTGACCAGGTCGTCAACCGAGCGGGTCGAGATGCCCTGAACATAGGCCTCCTGGATGACGGCGGTCAGCGCCTTCTCGGCCATGCGGCGCGGTTCGAGGAAACCCGGGAAGTAGCTTCCCTTCCTGAGCTTCGGGATGCGCAGCTCGACCGTGCCGGCCCGCGTCTCCCAGTCCCGGTCGCGGTAGCCATTGCGCTGGGCGAGCCGCAGCGGGTTCTTCTCGCCATAGGCGGCGCCGGTGGCCGCGCCCACCTCCATTTCCATCAGCCGCTCGGCGGCAAAGCCGATCATCTCCCGCAGCAGATCGGCATCCGGGGTCTTCTCCACGAGCGTGCGCAGGTTCATCATGTCGTCGGTCATCGGTGGTCCTTCCGAAATGGGGTTGGCGTCAACAACCAAACCCTACCGGAAAGCGCCGATGACCACCGACACGCCGCTCACTCGCTACAGCGCTCCTAACGGCGCGCTCGTGAGCGGCTTCGTAACCGCCGAGCTACACCACCTGATGGGACACGACC
>NZ_VFVS01000045.1:0-1165 GCF_006442215.1 Mesorhizobium sp. B2-3-11
GGCAGGGGAATCGCATATGGCGTTTTGGGAGTTGAAATTGGTCTGAGAAGAGATTCTTTGGGAAGGCAGTCCAGCGAAGGAGTGACTGCCATGTCCTGCCTTGAGAGCTATTTCGGCGCGGTCCCTGACCCGCGCGCGGCCAACGCCACGCACCGGCTTGGCGATTTGATCGTGATGATGGTTGCGGCAAGCCTGTGCGGCGCGACCAATGCGACGGAGTTTTCGTTGTTTGCGCAAGAGCGCAAGCAGGCGCTGTCGCGGTTGATCGCGTATGAGGAGGCGCCCAGCCATGACACCTTCTCGCGGCTGCTGCGCCTGCTCGATCCTGAGGCCTTCGGGCGCGCCTTCGCCGCGTTTGCCGCAGGCTTTGCCCAGGCATGCCAGGGCGTGGTCTCGCTCGACGGCAAGGCGCTGCGGCGGGCTTATGAGAAGGGCCTTGCAGCCAGTCCGCCCTTGACGGTCTCGGCCTTTGCCGCCGAGACGCGGCTGTGCTTGGCGGCGGCTTCGCCCGGCGATGCGGAGAATGAGGTCGAGGCTGCCCTCAAGGTAGTCGAACTCATTGATCTCACTGGTAGATTGGTCACGGCCGATGCGCTCCACTGTCACACGCGTATGGCCCAAGCCGTCACCGAACGCGGCGGCGACTATCTGCTCGCGCTCAAGGGAAACCGTCGGCATTGGCTTAGCCGTGCCAACCAGCATCTGGTCGAAACTGCCCCCGCTATCGCCGAGCGGACCGAAACCAGCCATGGCCGTAGCGAATGGCGACAGGCAGAGGTCGTCGCGGCAGCTGAGCCGCTGATGCCAGGCCACAGAGCCTTTATCCGCATCACCAGCCGGCGCGACCAAGCCAAGCCGCTGACGCGCCTGTTCATGGCCTCCAACCTGCTGTCGCCACCCCAGGCGCTCGATCTCACCAGAGCTCACTGGCAGATCGAAAACGGGCTGCATTGGATATTGGACGTGCATCTCGCCGAGGATCTCAGCCGCGCCCGCAAAGGCAATGCCCCCGCCAACACCGCGCTCCTCAACCGCATCGCCAGAAACATCCTCCAAATCGCCGACACAGACACAGACAAAGTCCCGATCAGCCACCGCATCAAGAAATGCGCCTGGAATGACGACTATCTCATCAATGCCATCACTCATATGCGATAGCCCTGCC
>NZ_VFVS01000046.1:0-1099 GCF_006442215.1 Mesorhizobium sp. B2-3-11
GGAGGGATTTGCGATGGCGGTGAAGCGGACGGGACAGATGAGCTTTGTCGAGGCGTTCCTTGGGAACAAGGCGGTTGGCTCGTCGGGGATACTGGATCGGATCGGGTCGCTGGTGAAGTGGTACCGTTTCGAGAAGCTGCTTGGCGGACTCAATCATGGTGGTCCGGGCCATCCCGGCTGGCCGGCGCTGGTTCTCTACAAAGCCCTGCTCTTGCAGTCGCTTTACGGGCTGTCGGACCGCGAGCTGGAGGAAGCGCTCGCCGACCGGCTGTCGTTCCGCCGCTTCGTAGGGCTCGCACTCGACGAGACGGTGCCCGACCACACGGTGCTCAACCGCTTCCGCAATCTTTTGATCGAGAAGGGACTTCTGGACAGGCTGTTTGGCGAGCTCGACCGGCAGCTGGAGAAAGCGGGCGTGATGCTGAAGCGCGGCGCGATGCTGGACGCGACCCTGATCGAGGCGGCCTCGGCGCCGGGCACCGGCGAGCGGGCCTCGCTCGATCCGGACGCTGCCTTTGGCGGGGCCAGGAAGAAAGGCGGCTTCACCTTCGGCTACAAGGCCCATGTCGGCGTGGACGAGGGTTCCGGCCTGATCAGGACTGTGATCACGACGCCGGCCAACGTCAACGACACCGAGCCGGCCGACGGCCTGATCGTCGGCGACGAGAAGGCGGTATGGGCGGATGCAGCCTACCACACCCACGCCCGCCAGGCGCGGCTCAAGGCGCACGGCGTCAAGGCCCGGCTCGCCCGCCGGCCGAACAAGCACCATCCCGAACTGCCGCCCCGCCTCAAGCTCTACAACCGCTTGATCGCGCGGCGCAGGGCGGCGGTGGAAACCACCTTCGCCACGCTCAAGAACCGCATGCGGCTCACCCGCATCCGCTATGTCGGCCTGGTCAAGGCAACGGCCCAGATCATGCTCGCCGCCATCGCCTTCAACATGAGACGATGGGCGGCGATCACGCCATAGCTGCGCCCGAAATCCGCAAAACGCCGCAAAAGCGCGGCTCCCAAACCCCGAAAAGCCTCCAAAGCAACGAAAATGGCCGCCCTCAATCCTCACAACAAGCCTCCCGCAATATTGCGCAACGGGCCC
>NZ_VFVS01000047.1:0-1051 GCF_006442215.1 Mesorhizobium sp. B2-3-11
TAGAGTCTTTCATGTTTTGACGGAAGCGTATCCGGCGTTTTCGAAGTAGTTCTTGCATTCGGCTGCCTCGATGGTTTCGACGAGGTGGCCGATGTGGCGCCAAGTGTCCTCGACGGTGCGTTTCTGCGCCTGGCGCATCCAGTGCTTGATCTTGGCGAAGGCCTGCTCGATCGGATTGAGATCCGGTGAGTAGGGCGGCAGGTACCAGAGTCTGGCGCCAGCGGCCTTGATCATTTGCCTGATGGCGGCCGACTTATGGCTTCCCAGGTTGTCCATGACGACGATATCGCCGGGTTTCAGCACGGTGATGAGCTGCTGTTCGACATAGGCCCGAAAGCATTGGCCGTTGATCGGCCCGTCGAAGACGCAAGGGGCCGCGAGCCGATCACAGCGCAGCGCGCCGAGGAAAGTCAGCGTGCGCCAGTGGCCGTACGGAGCTAGGCCGCGCAGCCGCTTGCCCTTCGGCCCCCAGCCGCGCAGCGGAGCCATGTTGGTCTTGATCCAGGTCTCATCGATGAAGACCAGGCACTGCGGATCGAGGCCGGCCTGCCAGGATCGCCATCGCTGCCGCCTGCGGGCAATATCGGCGCGTGCCTGCTCAAGGGCGAACAACGTTTTTTTTAAAGCTCAGGCCTTCGCGGCGCAGGAACTGCCACACTGCGTTGTGCGAGACCTTGACCCCGCGAGCGGCCAACTCATCCTTCAGACCATGCAGCGTCAGATGCGGTGTTTCACGCAGACGGCCCTCGATAAAAGCACGGTGCGGCTCCAGCACCCTCTTGCGATGTCCGCCCATCTTGCCAGGCGCAACCGAGCCAGTCGCCCGATGGCGCTGCAACAACTTCACCGCCGTCGAATTCGCAATACCGAACCGTTGGGCGGCCGACCGGCGGCTCTCGCCACCCAAAACCGCCGCCACAACCCGCTCGCGAAGATCATCGGAAAGAGGTCGAACCATCAGATGCTGGCCTCCTATCCAGCCAGCATCTTGAATCACAAATCCGACCGACCGGGAATCCCTTCCGATTCAATCAAGCGATGAAACGCTCTA